>JAWOLK010000116.1:0-24992 GCA_033853615.1 Beijerinckiaceae bacterium
CATGGCGCAGCGCCCGCGCCGCATGGGGCGGCGCCTGCCCATGCGCCTGCGGACCACGCGCCAGCGCCCGCCCGCAAGCCGCCGGCCGCCCAGGCGCCCACACGTCCGGTCCCGCCTGCCGCGCCGCCTCCGGCCGCGGCGGACGAGGATCAATGAGCCTGCTCGAGCCGGTAGCGGGCGGCGATCCGAGAGCCCCCGCAATGCGTGCGGCTGGGAGCGCCGTAGAGCCCGGGCCGGCAACTTGACCCCGCCGGCCCGCCCATGTCTATTCGGGCCGGCGCGTCAATGAAATGCGACGCAAGCCGGCGCAGGGAGTGAGCGGAGTGAATATATCCGCGCTGTTCGTCAAGAGGCCGGTCGGCACGACGCTGCTGGCCGTGGCGCTGTTTCTGGTTGGCGCGGTCGCTTACATCTTCTTGCCGGTCGCGAGCCTGCCGGCCATCGACTTTCCGATCATCGGCGTGTCCGCCTCACGGCCCGGCGCCGATCCGGCGACCATGGCCGCTTCGGTCGCCGCGCCGCTCGAGCGGCGGCTCGCCGGGATCGCCGGCGTCACCGAGCTGACCTCGTCGAGTTCGCTCGGCTCGACGATGATCATCGCCCAGTTCGACATCAATCGAAACATCGACGCCGCCGCCCGCGACGTGCAGGCGGCGGTGAACGCCGCAATCACCGACCTGCCCGGCGATCTGCCGACGATGCCGGTGTTTCGCAAGGCGAACCAGTCCTCGGTGCCGATCCTGGTGCTCGCCTTCACCTCCGAGACGCTGCCGACGAGCGTCGTCTATGACGCGGTCGACTCCATCGTCGCGCAGCGCGTTTCGCAGGTTCAGGGCGTCGCCGAAGCGCGCATCGCCGGGGCCGAGCAGCCGGCGATCCGCATCCAGCTGGACCCGAGCCGTCTCGCCGCCATGGGCCTCGGCATGGATCAGGTGGCGAGCGCGATCGCCGCGGCCAACGCCCATTCAGCGGTTGGCGCCTTCACCGGCGACGCGCGCGCCCACAGCATCGCCACCAATGACCAGTTGAACACGCCGCAAGATTATCGCGACATCGTCATCGCCTCGCGCAAAGGCGCGGTGGTCAAGCTCTCCGATGTGGCGAAGGTGGAGCGCGGCGTGCGCAGCCGCATGGCGGCCGGCTGGTTCAACGGCAAGCCCGCCGTGCTGCTGATCGTCACCAAGCAGCAGAACGCCAATGTCATCGAGACCGTCGACAGCATCAAGGAAATGCTGCCGAAGCTGCGGCAATGGATTCCGGCAGGCGTCGACATCTCGGTTCTGTCCGACCGCACGCAAACGATCCGCTCCAGCATCGCCGACATTCAGCGCACGCTGCTCATCTCGATCGCTCTGGTGATGGCGGTGGTGTTCGTCTTCCTGCGCCGCCTGACGCCGGTCGCCGCCGCCGGCATAACCGTGCCGCTGTCGCTGGTCGGCGCTTGCGCGGCCATGTGGGCGGCGGGCTTTTCCATCGACAATCTGTCGCTGATGGCGCTGACCATTTCGGTCGGCTTCGTCGTCGACGACGCCATCGTGATGATCGAGAACATCGAGCGCAATGTCGAAAAGGGCAAGACCCGCCTCCAGGCGGCGCTCGACGGCGCGCAGCAGATCGGCTTCACCGTCGTCTCGATCAGCCTGTCGCTGATCGCCGTCTTCATCCCGCTGTTGTTCATGGAGGGGGTGATGGGGCGATTGCTGCGCGAATTTTCTTTCACTCTCACCTTCGCGATTCTCATCTCCACCGTCGTCTCGCTGACGGTCACGCCGATGCTCTGCGCCTGGCTGCCGTCGCGGCCGCACGGCAAGCCGGAGACGCGGCTCGATCGTCTCATCGACGGCGCGTTGGAAAAGCTCGTCACGCTCTATGCCCGAAGCCTGCGCCCGGTGGTCGACCATCCCTGGATCACGCTCGTCGTCATCGTCGCGACGATCGGCTGGACCGTGCATCTCTACACGACGATCCCGAAGGGCAATCTGCCGCAGGACGACATCGGCCTCATCAACGGCACGACGGAAGCCGCCGGCGACGTTTCCTTCGAAGAGATGAGGCGGCTGCAAAAACAGGCTTCCGACATTCTGCTCGCCGATCCGGACGTGGCCAATGTCGGCTCCTTCATCGGCGCCTCGCATCTCACCTCCTCCGGCAATCAGGGCCGGCTGTTCGTCGCGCTGAAGCCCGCCGACCAGCGCAAATCGACCAGCATGCAGGTGATCAACCGGCTGCGGAAGGAATTCGCCAAAATTTCCGGCCTCAGCGTCTTCATGCAGCCGTCGCAGGATTTGCGCACCGGCGGGCGGCAGAGCAAGGCGCAGTTCCAATATACGGTCTCGGACGCCTCGCTGGAGGAGCTCGACGAATGGGCGCCGAAGATCCTCGACAGGTTGAAGAAGCTCCCCGAACTGGTCGACGTCTCGACCGACCGCCAGCTCGGCGGGCTGAAGGCCGAGGTCATCATCGACCGCAACGCCGCCTCACGCATGGGCGTGCAGATTTCGTCGATCGACGCGGCGCTCAACAGCGCCTTCGGCGAGCGGCAGGATTCGATCATCTATACCCAGCGCAATCAGTATCGCGTCGTCGTGGAGGCGCCGCGCGCCCGCCAGCGCGACATCAGCGACCTTTCGGGACTCTATGTGTCGAGCAGCAAGGGGACGCAGGTTCCGCTGACGGCGCTGGCGCGCATCGAGCGCTCGAACATGCCGCTGACCGTCAACCACCAGGGCGTGCTGCCGGCGATCACCATCACCTATAATGTCGCGCCCGGCGCGACGCTCGACGGCGCGACGAAAGCGATCGAGCGGGCGGTGGCGGCGATGGACCTGCCGGGCGGCGTGCATACGGATTTCGCCGGCGACGCGGCCGATTTCCGCAAAGTGGCGAGCGGCTTGACGATGCTCATTCTCGCTGCGCTGCTGTCGGTCTACATCATTCTCGGCATTCTCTACGAAAGCCTGGTGCACCCGATCACCATTATCTCGACGCTGCCCTCGGCCGGCCTCGGCGCGTTGCTCGCGCTGCAGCTCTTCGGCGTGGAGTTCACGGCGATCGCCTTCATCGGGATTTTGCTGCTGATCGGCATCGTGAAGAAAAATGGCATCATGCTCGTCGATTTCGCGCTGCATGCGGAGCGCGATCTCGGCATGAACGTGCATGACGCGGCGATCGCCGCGGCGACCGAGCGCTTCCGCCCGATCCTGATGACGACGCTCGCCGCCATGTTCGGCGCGCTGCCGCTCGCCTTCGCCGCCGGCATCGGCGCCGAGATGCGCCGCCCGCTCGGCATCACCATCGTCGGCGGCCTGCTGCTCAGCCAGGCGCTGACGCTCTATACGACGCCGGTGATTTATCTGCTGATGAGCAAGATCCGCGCGAGAAAAGCGCCGGTAGAGAAAGCTGCGCCCGTCGCCGCCTGACGGCGCGGCTTGGACGGAGCGGCTTTTTCTGGCGACGCCGTCATTGCAAAGGCGCAAGCGAGGACGCTTGCGCCGCGCGGGAATCATTCCAGCGGGCAAGAACCCGCCGTCGTCACCAGAACCACGGCATATGCGGGATCAGATAGGCGTGTTTGCCGATGACCGCCGCCCCGAGCAGCACGCCGACGCCGAGCAGCGGCAAAACGACGAAGACCAGCATGCGCGCCAGCTTGATCACGTCCTCTTTTGTATGCGGGACCTCATCCGCCATGACTGCCTCAAGAACAGTTTGAGAAGACCGGCGCTGTTCAAAGCGCACTTATGAAATTCTAGCGCCTGAGTTCCGCTTTTTCATTACAGGAAGCTGAAATCGTTGAGCCAGTGCGCGACGATGAATTTAGACCAGCTGTTGCGGCGGGATCAGCTCTCCCGCTCCGTCCTCCGCCGCGTGATCAGCCAATAAACCGAGCCCGCGAACACGCCGGTCAGAAAAAACAGCAGCGCAATGCGGCCCTCCCCTTCGGTCATTTGACCTGCGCGGGCGCTGCGCTGGGCGGCGCGGGCGATCCAGGGCGAGGCGGCGGCGAGAAATCCGCTCGCGCCCGCATACCAGCTCCAGGCGCGCACGCCGGCGACCTCGCCGATCAGCGCCGCGACCGCGAGCGGCGCGACGCAAACGGCGATCAACACCGCGCGTAAAACATGAAAGAAGGCCGTGGCGGGGATGTAAGGCGCGCCGCCGTCCAGCGCCTCGTCGAGCATCGCGAAAAAGCCGGAAAAAACCGCGGCGAAGCCCGCGTCGCGGACCTGCGGATCGAAGAGAGCGGCGACCGGAAGAAACATGATCCCGGCCGAAACGGCGACGAGAAAGCCGAAAACAACCACGATGAGCCGGCGCATGTCGGTTTGATCCCAGGCCGCCCGCCGGAAAAAGTTCAGCTAGGGCTCGAGCACCGAGTCCCAATACAGGTAATCGACCCAGCTTTCATGCAGATAATTTGGCGGGAACAGCCGGCCGTTGCGGTGGAGATCGGCGACGCTGGGCTGGAAGGGCGGCTGGGCGGGGATCATATGCGCCTCGTGCGGGAGGCGGTCGCCCTTGCGGAGATTACAGCAGGAACAGGCGGCGACGACGTTTTCCCAGGTTGTTTCGCCGCCTTTGGAGCGGGGGATCACGTGGTCGAAGGTGAGGTCTTCTTGTCGCCCGCAGTATTGGCAGGTGAAGCGATCACGAAGGAAAACGTTGAAGCGGGTGAAAGCGGGCTGCCGCGAGGGCCTAACATATGATTTTAATGAAACGACCGAGGGTAATCTTATCTCGAAACTCGGACTCTTAACTATCTTGTCGTATTCTGAGACTATATTTACACGGTCCAGGAAAACCGCCTTTATCGCGTCTTGCCACCCCCATAATGACAGGGGATAGTAACTCAAAGGTCGGTAATCAGCGTTCAGCACCAGTGCGGGACACGCCTCCGGCGAGACATTTTGTCGAAAATGCATAGTCACGCCAGTGCGCCCTCTCTCGTTCAAGAGACACTCAAGAGACGGGCCCCAACCGCTCGGGAGCCCGTGCGATAGAGTTAACACTCTACAGTCATGATGACATGCTTGTGAAGCCGGTCCGCGCGAAAACAGGAAATTTCCGCACGGGAGCGCGCCGCTCCCCCCTCGAGCGCAAGGCGGGCGAGCCGGTGGCTCAGGCGGCCGCGCAGATCGCCGTCCGCCTGGACCCGCAAGCCTTCAGCAATCCGCGCCGAATTGCTTGCCGGGAAAATCCTGGCCCCGGTCATGGCGACGATGGCGGAAGGCGTCGAGGGTTGATAGACTCAAAGCTTGTCGCAATGACAGCGCCGGGGATCGGCCGTCGTGATGAGTGAAAGATCCAATGCGGCCTGGCTCTCGGCCCTGAAAGGACCGGAGCGCGAGCGCGCGGCGGCGCTCGCCGAGCTGAGGCTCTTGCTGATGGACGCGCTGCGCGGCTTTCTCGCCAGACAGGCGTTGTCCGGAGAAGAAGCGCGGCAGCTCGCCGAGGATTGCGCGCAGGAAAGCCTGATCCTGATTCGGGCGAAGCTCGACGGCTTTCGCGGCGAGAGCCGCTTCACCACCTGGGCCTACGCCATTGCGGCGCGCGTCGCACTGGCTGAACTCCGCCGGCGGCGCTGGCGGCGCGCGGCGATAGAAAAGGCCGAACTCGGCGGCGCCCTGCCCGCCTGGCCGATCGACTCGCCGGGGCCCGAGCGCAGCCTGGAGCAGCGCCAAGCCTGGGCGCTGCTGATCGAAACGATCGACCACGCGCTGACGCCGCTGCAACGCAAGGCGCTGGTCGCGCACGCCTTTCAGGACATGCCGCTCGACCTCGTGGCGGAGTGGCTTGGGTCCAATCGAAATAGTCTCTACAAACTCATCCACGACGCGCGCAAACGGCTGAAGGCGGCGCTCCAGGCCAAGGGCGTGACCCACGCCGATCTCGCCGCCGCCTTCGGCGACGACCGCCCGGCCGTCCCAAACCCGCGCGAGGGCAGTAAGACTTAGCGGACTCGCCACATCTCATCAGCGACCCGGCGGATTGGGCAAGTGAAACAGAAAGCCTTCCAACGCCTCATCGACACGATCTTCGCCGCCGCCCCCGGCGAGGAAACGCCGTGCGAGGCCTATTTCGACGCCCTGCCCCGCTATGCCGAAATGGCGGCGCGCGGCGAGGATGCGGCGGCGAAAATGCCGCAGATCCGGCATCATATGCACCAATGCCCGGAATGCGAAGAGGTCTATCTCGCGCTGCGCGAGATTATGGCGCAGACGGGGGCGTCCGGGCGATAGCCGCGCCTGGTCGCACTGGCTCTAAAAAAATTTATTCGACTGGCTCTTTTTCTCGCCACCCTGTTTTGGCGTATATGGCAGCGCCAGCTTTGGAATTTGCGGCCGCTCGGCCCTGCGCGAGGCGCTCATGTTCGTTCGACTTAACCACCCGCTGCGCCTTGCGGCGCTGCTTCTTGCTTGTTTTACCCTGCTTTTTGGCGCGGCGCCGTCTCGCGCGGACGTTCCCGACGAGACCTACAAGGCGCTCGGCCTGGCCAAGACCGCGTCGCCCAAGGAACTCTACGAAGCCTTGACGAAGCGCTACAACGACGAGGCCCAGGGCGCCGGCAAGGGCACGCTGTCCAAGTTCTGGGAGCCGATCCCGATCAGCAAATATCTCGACCCGCGCGACTTCTATAAGCCGCCGCAAACGGTCGACGTCGACGCGACGCGCGGGCAATGCGTCGAGTGCCACACGCAGACCAGCCCCGGCTGGGTGCACAGCTGGCAAAAGAGCGTGCACGGCAATCTCGACGAGATCCGCAAACTGCCGGAGACCGATTCGCGCGCCTACAAGAAGGCGCTGCTGAAGGACGTCGAGAGCAATCTCGCCTCGATGAATCTCTTGAAACCCGGCGAGCCTTTGAAGGAAGTCGGCTGCATCGACTGCCACATGGGCGTCGGCAAGGATCGCGGCCAGCACAAGGTCGAGCTGAAGATGCCGGACGCCGCCGCCTGCGGCCAATGCCACGTCAAGCAATTCGGCGAACGCGAATCGGAGCGCGACACTTTCACCTGGCCGCAGGACCAGTGGCCGAAGGGCCATCCCTCGCATGCGCTGTCCTGGAAGGCGAATGTCGAGACGGCGATCTGGGCGGCGATGGAGCAGCGCGAGGTGGCCGAGGGCTGCACCTTCTGTCACACCCCGCAAAACACTTGCAACAGCTGCCACACGCGGCATGAATTCTCGGCGGTCGAGGCGCGCAAGCCGCAGGCCTGCGCCCAGTGCCACAACGGCGTCGACCATAACGAGTTCGAGAACTACATGCTCTCGAAGCATGGCACGGTCTATCAGGCCCGCGGCGACAAATGGGACTGGAACGCGCCGCTCGCCGACGCGCTGGAGAAGGGCGGCATGAACGCGCCGACCTGCCAGTTCTGCCACATGGAATATGAGGGCGCCTTCACGCACAATATGGTGCGCAAGGTCCGCTGGGCCTTCGAGCCGACGACGAAGATCGCCGACAATCTGAAGCACCCCTGGTTCGAGAAGCGCAAGGAAAACTGGATCAGCACCTGCTCCAACTGCCACTCCGACAGCTTCGCCCGCGCCTATATCGAGATGATGGACAAGGGCGTGATCTCGGGGATCAAGGTCACCGAGGACGCGAAGTCTGTGCTCGACAAGCTTTATGAGGACAAGCTGCTGCCGGGCCAGAAGACCAACCGCCCGACCGTGCCGCTGCCGGAGAAGGAGAAAGGCGCCGGCAATTTCTTCAACCTCTTCTGGCAGAAGGGCAACAATCCCTCGTCGGTGGAGTATGAGTTCGCCGAAATGTGGGAGCACCACAAGATCAAGCACTATAAGGGCCTGGCCCACGCCAATCCCGGCGGCTACACCTATAGCGAAGGTTGGTCTCAGCTGATCAAGAGCGCGGTGCGGATCAACGACGAGGACACGAAGCTGCGTGAATTCGCGGCCCTCAAGGCGAAGGTCGAACAGCTCCAGCCGATGCAGAAGCGCGGCGGCCTCCTCGACCTCAACTCGCCGACGCGGCTCGCCGTCGCCGGCGGCGCAGGCGCGCTGATGGTGCTTGCGGGCCTCGGCCTGCTGATCTCGAGAAAGAGGCGCTGATCCTCGTGAATGTTCGGGCTTTCGCCTTGCGTATCGCGCCTGCGGCTCTCATCGCCGCAGGCGCAACCCTGCTCGCTTTCGTCGCGCATTCGGCGTTGCAACCGCCGGTCGCGCCCTATGAGCTGAAACTCTTCCGTAAGACGGCCGACGCCTTTCCGGAGCTCGCCGGCCAATCGATCGAGACCAAGACGCTCGAACGGCTGGAGGTGAGCGCGCCGGACATGTCCGGCAAGCCGGTCGCCTCCGCGATTCTCGCCCATGACGACGCCGGCCGCAAAACGCCGCTCGAATGGCGCAACGCCGTGACGGAGCCGGTCTTCTTCGCCGATGTGAAGGCCGGCGAAATCATCAAGCTCGCCACGGCGATCAAGGAGCACGTGGAGGACGACGCCGTCGTCTTCGCCTGGTGGGACATATCGCGCGCCCTGCGCAAGATCGCCCGTCGCCCCGCGCCGCTCGACGATCCACAGGCGCGCGGGCTGCTGCTGCCGGCGTCATGGACCCACGACGCCGAAGTCGTCGTCGAGCGCGGCAAGACGGTCTGGGGCGCCGGCGTCCCCGCCGAACAGGCGGACAGCTTTTCGCGCTTCATAGAGGCGCTGCTCGCCGGCGACGAGGCGCAGGGCGCGGCGGCCTTGCGGGCGCTGGCGCAAGACAAGCCGGCCTATCTCGCCTTGCATCTCTCCGACATATGGAAACTCGCCCAGGCGCAGCCGAGCGCGGTCTCGATCGCCTATCGCGATTTTCCGGCGGGTGGCCACTCGCATGGCGTGATGAAGGCGGCGCGCGACTTCATGGAGCGGGAGAAAATCGCAGGCGGCTATATGGTCGAGCCGCTCGGCGACGTCATCCGCTTGCATTATCTGACCGACGCGGCGAGCCCCAATCGGCTGATCGCCCGGCTCCTGCCCTTCTCGACCTCAAATCCGCTGAAGCTCGATCATTTCCAGCTCGTGTTCCAGCACAAGGGATATTGGGTCTATAAGCTCAACCCGGCCAAGAGCTGAGCGCGCCGCGCCGGGCGCGCCTCACCACGTCCCCTGCCGGCGCATGGTCTCGCCGAGATTGCCCCTGTAGATGAATTGGCCGAGATGGCCCAGTTCGCAGGTCGTGTCGACGAAGATCTTGCCGCCGATGTCGCGCCACAGCCGGCAGAAAGCGTAATCCTCCGAGAGATAACGGCCACTGTCGGGATCGACCATGCAATCGAAGAAGCGCCAGTGCAGATGCGCGAGCGGATGTTTCGTGGCGCCGTCCGGCGTGTAACGCAATTGCGGATATTTCGCCATGAGATCGGTAAAGACATGGCGCTTGATGCACATGAAGCCGGTCGGCGCCTCTGCGACTTCCATAAAGCCGTCCTCGTCGACCAGCGCGCGGAATGGGCGTGAGGCGGAGACGTTGAAGGCGTAATCATTGTATTTCAGTTGCAGCTCGTCGAGCGACATATTTTCCGCGACGCCGGCCTCTGGCCAGTTCAGCCGCTTGATCGCATAGACGCCGGCGGCCACGTCGCGATCCGCGAGCAACAAGCGGCAGACCGATTGCGGCGTGAAGATGATGTCGGAATCGATGAAGAAGAGATGCGTGAAGCTTTCCTCTGCGAGAAACTTCATCACGATCTGATTTCGACCGCGGGTGATGAGGCTCTCCGAATGCATGTGCAAGGAACAGTTGAGCCCGAAGCGCATGGAATGCACTGCGAGATCGAAAATGCACGTCGTGTAGTTCATCGTGACCGCCGAGATGTAGCAGGGCGTCGCGAACAGGACGTTCATCGAGCGGAGCGCGTCATCATGAAGCAGCATTTCAAACCCCAGCGAAAAAGGACTGGCAGCCGGCGCGACGGCGGATCGATAAGCCGCGCCCGAGCCCGTCAAAACGGCCGCGCTATCCGCGCGGCAGGCGTGTCAATTCAATTGATTATCAGGACTACCCTGAAGGTAAAGCAATGTCGAACCACGCCAAGCCGGGGCGGCGGGTCGGCCCTCGTGTCGAGGAGTTGAAACGCAAAAAGGGCGACCCCGCGGGGCCGCCCCTGTCCAGCCGGAGCGTTCGGAGCGCCAGCGTCACCCCGGCAGCGCGCTGGCGTCGGCCGATATGCGCAGCGGCGGCTCCGGCCGGGCGGCAGGGACGCTCTCACGCTCTTTCAGCGCCCGCGCCAGCCGGGCGACGCCGTCCTCGATCTCCCGTTCGGTCAGCGCGGCGAAACCCATGACGATAAAGCGCTCGCTTTCGTCATCCGCGCCGAAATGGCACGCCGCGCCGCTCGCAAGACCATAGACGCCGACGCCGGCGCGCAAGGCGAGCGCCTCGACTTCGCTCGCCGGCGGAAAACCGTCCGGCAGGCGCCATGCGAGATGCATGCCGGCCTGATCGCCCAGAATGTCGATTTCGCCGAAATGTTTTTGCAGCGCCGCGATCAGCGCGTCGCGCCGCGCCCGATAGATGCGGCGAATGCGGCGCAGATGCCGGCCGAAGCCGCCGGTTTTCATGAAATCGACCATCGCCGCCTGTTCGAGCCAGCCCTGGCCGTTGTTCATCAGCGTTTTCAGCCTGCCGGCCTCTTTCGCCAGGCGCTTCGGGAACACGACATAGCCGAGGCGCAGGCCCGGCCCCATGGATTTCGAGAAAGTGCCCATGTAGATGACGCGCTCGCTGAAATCGAGGCCCTTCAACGCGGTGAGCGGCGAGCCGACGAAACAGAAGTCGCTGTCGTAATCATCCTCGATGATATAGGACTCGTGACTCGCGGCCCAGGCGATCAGCGCGAGACGCCGTTGCAGCGATAGCGTGACGCCGGTCGGATATTGATGCGACGGCGTGACATAGACCACCGCGCCGCGCACGTCGGGAAGCCTGGAGACATCCAGCCCGTCGCGGTCGACCGGCACCGGATGCAGTTTCGCCCCAAAACTCTCCAGCACATAGGCCGCGCCCTGATAGCAGGGAGATTCGACGACCGCCGGGCAACCCTGCGTCACCAGCAGGCGGGAGACGAGATTAAACCCGTCCTGGCAGCCGCCGACGATGACGATCTGCTCGGGATCGACGGTCACGCCGCGCGCCGGGCCGAGATGCTTGGCGATCACCTGCCGCAGCTCCAGCAGGCCGACCGGATCATTATATTCGGTGAGGATCGAGCAGGCCGATTTCAGGCGGTTGCGGATATGCTGCGACCAGGCGGCCAGCGGAAAGGACTGCGGGTCCGGCCGGCCCAGCCAGAAATCGGCGACGAGCCCGCGACGATTCGGATTGACGATGGAATGCACGCGGGGAAGCCGCGTATCGGCGGCGGAAGCGCCCGGCGCGCGCGCCTCGGCGGCCGGCGGCTCCGATTTGGCGGAGAGCCGCGCCGTGTCGGGTATGCCGGGCGAGACGAAAGTGCCGACATAGGGGCGCGTCTGAATATAGCCTTCGGCGATCAGACGCTCATAGGCGAGCACGGCGGTGTTGCGCGAAATGCGCAACTGCTGGCTCAACTCGCGCGTCGTCGGCAGCGTGTCGCCGCCGCGCAGCTGACCGCCGAGGATCATGGCGCGGATCTGCTCGAAAATTCGATTCTGAAGAGTTGATTTTTCGGCGCCCTCCAGCGTGATCGGCAATTGCGCATGGGCGCCCCGCACCGGAACCGGGCCCGACTTATTCGCTTCGGCCATAGAGACTTCTCCCTTGGTCGCAATCTATCCCGATTCAAACCGCAACCCATAGTGCCACTGATGGCGCGCATTCTGGCGCCAACACGAGCGGCGCATGGCGCGCCGGGTCTGGTCATGCCCGCAGGTCGGCGAATTCCTTGTGGCGCTGCAAAAACGCCTCGACGAAGGAGCAGCTCGCCTTGACCTTGAACCCTTCCGCCCGCGCCGCCTCCAGCGCGCCGCGCACCAGCCGGCTCGCTATGCCGCGGTTGCGCAGCGCCGGCGGCGTCTGCGTGCTGGTGAAGTCCATCACGCCGTCTTGCGTGCGATAATAGGCCACGGCCATTGCGCCGTCGGCCTCGAGCTCGAAGCGGCTTTGCGCTTTATTGTGGCGGATGTCGCTCATATGCGCCTCCTTGCCCTGATATATGGAGGGAGCCACGGCGTCCCCCAAGTCTGCGCCAGCATGTCAAAGCTCGATGACCGACGCCTGCCGCCCCAGCACCGTCCGCGCGCATTGGGCGACATGGTCGTGATGGGTGAAGACGATGACCTGCGTCACTTGTCCAAGCTCCGCGAGAAGCTCCAGCCCCGCCGCCGTTCGCGCCTCGTCGAAAGTGACGAAGAGATCGTCGCACAGGAAGGGCAGAGGCGTCGCGCGGCGCGCGTGTTCCTCGATCGCGGCGATGCGCAGCGCCAGAAACAGCTGGTCGGCCGCGCCCTCGGACAAAGCCTCGACGCCATACGGGCGGCCGTCGCGCAAGGCGGCGAGGCGCGGCGGCTCGGCGTCGTAATCGACGCCGACGCCCTCCCACGCGCCCCGCGTCAGCGTCGCGAAAGCGCGCGCGGCGCGGGCGACGATCGGGCTCTGATGTTCCTTGCGATAGCGCTCGATCGCCGCCGTCAGCAATTGCGCGGCGACATGCTCCTCAGCGAATTTCTCCATCGCCTCGGCGATCTCGGCGAGCGCATCCTGCTCCGCCTGCGCCGCCTCCGCCGCGCCCTCGCGTTGCTCCAGCGCCGCAAAGGCCGCCCGCGCGGTCGTGTGGCGCTCGATGGCGCGGTCGCGGGTCAGGCGCGTCTCCTGGCTCTGCGCATCGGCCTGCGCCGCAAGGCGGATGAGCGCCTCATCGTCGAGCCCCACGAGCGTGGCGCGGATTTCGGCCTCAGTGCGCGAGCCGCAGATTTCGGCGAGGCGGCGCCGCGAATCGGCGATGTCTGCGTCGCATTGCGCGGCGCGCTCCAAGAGTTCGAGCAG
Source organism: Beijerinckiaceae bacterium (assembly GCA_033853615.1). Lineage (GTDB taxonomy): Bacteria > Pseudomonadota > Alphaproteobacteria > Rhizobiales > Beijerinckiaceae > Methylosinus. Next base: position 12,970 of record JAWOLK010000116.1, read on the forward strand.
CTTCGGCAAATCCGGCCCGTCTTCGACCCCGGCTTGCGCCAGCAGTTGCGCCAGCGCCGCCCCGGCCTCGGCGCGCTGTCGCGCCGCGGCCTCGCGCGCGGAGCGCTGCGCCGCCAGAGCTTCGTCGGCCGTTTCGGCTTTGGAGCGCGCCTGCCGGGCGGCGTCGAGCCGGGCGCGCAACGCGCGCGCAGCCGCGAAGCGGTCCTCCTGCGCGGGCGCTCCGACGCTTTGCAGCGCCGCGTCGACATGGGCGATGAAGTGCGCTTCGTCCCGCTCTATGGCTTGCGCGCGCTGCTCGGCCGATTGCAGGTCTTTCGCGAGGCCCAGCGCCTCCCGCCACAATAGCAGCGCCGCCCGCGCCTCTTCGGCCGAGGCGCCCGCGCGAATGGCGAGCGGCGGCAGAACATCGGCCGCTTCGCTCTCCAGCGCCGCGCTCTCTTGCGCAAGCTGCGCCGCGCGGCGCGCGAATTCGGCCTCGGCCTCCCCGGCTTGCGCCAAATCGCGGGCGTGATCGCGCGCCTCTTGAAAACGCGCGTCGATCTCGCCGATCGCCGCGCGCACATCGGCGAGCCGCGGCGCCGCTTGCGCCGGCAGGCCGAGATCGGCCCGCAGCGCGTCGATCTGCTCGCGGTCCGCCTTGACGGTCTGGATCAACGGCGCGACTTCGGCCGCGTCGATCCGCACGTCGTCGCGCTCGCGCAAAATTTCTTCGACGTCGCGCAAAAAGGCCAAGCCGGCGTCATCCGCGGCGGGCGCCTCCATGCCGGCGGGCCACAGCGCCGTCCAGGCGGCGCGCGCCGCCTGGACATCCGCCCGCGCCTGCATGACCCTGGCTGCAGCGGCCTCGAGATCGGCGGCGCGTTCGGCGAGCTGCAGCTCGGTGCGGGAAAGCTCGGCGAGACGCTGGGTCTCGGTCTGCCGTTCGTCGGCGAGCGCGTCGGCCGCAAGGATCGCCCGGTCGAAGCCCTGCGCGGCGGCGCGATCCTCGGCTTGGGGAGCGCGCTCGGCGAAGGCGAGCGGCCGCAGCCGCGCCCAGATTTCATCGCGCGTCCGGCGCGCTTCGCGGATCGCGGCCTCGGTCGGCGCCGGCCGGCCGGCGTTGAGCGCCGCGAGCCGCGCCTGCGCCCGCGCGAAATCCTCGGCGAGCCTGGCCTGCGCCTCGCTCGCCCGCTGCTGCGCGGCCTGCGCCTCCTTCGCCGCGCGCAGCCGCGGCTCGGCGGCGGCGAGGCGCGGAACGGCCCGGGAGGCGAGCGCGTCGGCGTCGGCGAAGCCGAGACGCTGCGCCCGCTCGTCGAGCGCGCGGCGTCGCGACTGGATGCGCTGGCCGCGCTCGGCGAGCGTCTGCGCCCGCTGTTCTGCGCCGTCGAGCGCGGCGAGGCGCTGCTTGAACGGCGCCGGATCGGCGACATGGCCAAGCGCCGCCCGCGCCTTTTCCGCGGCGCCGCGTCGCTCGGCGAGCTTGCCCCGGTCGGCGGCGAGCTGGTCGCGCCGCACCTCCAGCCCGGCGCGCGCGCCGATGAGCTTTTCCGCCCGCGCCAGAAGCGGCGGCCCCGGCAAGCGCGCAAGCAGCGGATCGCCGCCGGCGACGCCGAGATGGGCCGCAACCCGCGCCAAGGCCGCCCGCGCGGTCTCCGCCTCGTTGCGGCGCTTCGGCAGGCTCTGCAGCTCCCTCTCGATCGCCGCGCGCTCGTCGTCGCAAGCCTCGATGCGGGCGGCCTCGGCAAGCATCGCCGCATCGACCCGGATCGCCGCGCGGGCGGCGGCCGCGCGCTCCTCGCCCTGCGCGGCGCGCGTTTCATTGTCGCGCGCCGTTTCGCGCGCGCGCAGCGCCGCCTGCGCCGCGGCGACGAAGCCCGCCGGGACCTGCGGCAAAGGGCCGAGCGCCGCGCGGGCGGCGAGGCGCCCGTCCAGCGCGCGCAGTTCTTTCGCGGCGCGTTGCAGCGTCCGCGCCTCCTCCAGCGCCGCCTTTGCGTCGACGTCGGCCTGCACCGCGGCAGCCCGCTCCGCCTCCGCCGCGCGCGCCTCCTCGCGCAGCCGCTTGACCTCGTCGACGCGCAGCTCCGTCTCGCGCAGCGCGGTCTGCGCCTGCTTGCGCTTCTCGAGCGCCATGTAAAAGCGGCTGGAGCCGACCTTGCGCGCCGGGTTGAAGATTTGCGCGGCGCTCTCTTTCAACGCGTCGCGCAGCGCCACCACCCGATCGAGGCCCGGCGCCGCCGCCAGCAGCGTCTCGGCGAGGTCGCCGCCGCCCTCCAGCAATTGCCGGCCGCCCCTGCGCAACCGCGCCTGATCGAGGCCGAAAATCTCGAGAAAAGCCTCGCGATCATGCGCGCCGATGAAGGGCGCGAGACAATCGTCGCCGAGCGGCGCCTCGGTCGCGGGATCGACGAGCGCGGCGCTGCGCCGCTTCAGCCGGGCGAAGCTGAGCGCGCGCCCGTCGCGGCCGATCAGCGTCGCCGAGAGGCGCATCGCTTTGTATTCATGCAGGAAATTGAAGCGCGAGCGCTCCTCTATGCCAAACAGCGCGTCCGTGACGGCGGCGAGCGCAGTGGTCTTGCCCGCCTCATTGGCGCCATGGATCACCGTGACGCGGGCGCCCTCCTCGAAATCGAGCGCGCGATTGGTGAATCGGCCGTAGGCGTCGAGGCCGAGCGTCTTGAATCTCATGGCTCGCCCTTCAGCGCGGCGACGACCCGGCCGCGCGCTGCGGCGACGACCGCCTCGGCCAGCGCGCTCGGCTCCATATGCGCGCCGTCGGACAGCCGCGCCTTGGCCAGAATTCCGCTGAGCACGTTGACGAGATCCTGCCGGAAAGCGGGATCGGCCGAGACTTCGGCGAGAATCTCCTCGAAACCGGCGAGCAGCGGCCGCGCGCGCCCTTTGCCGCGGGTTTCATTGCGCAGTTTCTCGATCAGCGCATGGCCGCCCTCGCCGAGCGCGAGCGCCTGCAAATCCTCCCGAGCCTGCTCGGCCTGGGCGAAGAGATGGTCGCTGAGCGCCGTTTCGCCTTTCAGCGTCACGCGCAAAGCGAGCGGCCGGCCCTCGGCCGAGGCGCAGGCCGCGGCGATCCCGTGGCGGGCGCGCTCGAGAAATTCGGCCGACGTCCCGGCGCCGGTAAGGTCCACTTCGACATGGTCGAAACGCGCGGCGTCGAGCGCCAGCGCCTCGAGCCGCAGCACGCGGCCATCCGCGACATGCACGAGCGTCGCGCCCTTCGGCCCGGTTTCGCGGGCGTGGCGGCCCTGGAGATTGCCGGGAAAAACGACGTGAGGCGCTTCCGCCACGATCTCGCGCCGATGCACATGGCCGAGCGCCCAGTAGTCGTAACCGGCGCGCTGGAGGTCTCCGACCGTGCAGGGCGCATAGACGTCATGCCCCTCGCGCCCGGTGAGCGACGTGTGCAGCACGCCGATGTTGAAATGGCCCCGGACCGCCGGCGGATAGGCGAGCGCCACATTCTCGCCGACATGGCGATTGGCGAAGCCGCGGCCATGCAGGGCCACGTGGAAATCGTCGAGCGTCACCGTCTCCACGGCGCGCGTCGAGAAGTAATGCACATTCTCGGGATGCGGCAGATGTTTCGTGATGACCGACTCAGCGTCGTGATTGCCGCGCAGCACGAAGACGCGAATTCTTTCGGCGGCGAGACGGCCCATTTGCCGCACGAAGAAATGGCCGGTTGCGTAGTCTTTCCAATCGCCGTCATAGACGTCGCCGGCGATGACGAGAAAGGCGACCTGCTCGCGGATCGCGGTATCGACGAGATTTTCGAAGGCCCGGCGCGAGGCGCCGACGAAGGCGCTCGCGCCATCGAGCCGGCGGGACAGTCCGCGCAAGGGACTGTCGAGGTGCAGGTCGGCGGCGTGCAAAAATTTGAAGGCGGACATGTCACAACCGGGCGCGAATCACGACTGGACCGCCAGTGTAGCAACCGAATGCGGCCGAAACCGCTGTTTTGTCGCCGCAAGCCCGCCCGCGCCTTCAGACATGCACAGCGGCGGCGCCGGGACGCGGGCTCTGCCGGCGGCCGGCCGCCTCGATGACGCTCGCGGCCGCCCGCATCACGGCCGCGTCGATCTCGCCGCGCGCGGCGGCGGCGGAGCCCGCGGCGGCCAGCGCGCGACGCGCCCGCCCCGCATGGGCGAGAACGATCAGCAGGATCGGATCCTCGTCCTGCGGCGCATCGAGCCGCGCTGCGGCGAAGGCGCGCAGCGCCGCCGGCAAGGCCGCGAGAACCGCCTGGCCAAAATGCTCGTAGAAATTGGAAAGTCCGGGAATGTCCTGCATTTCTTCAGTCTGCCGCATTGAAAACCTTTGGCGCGACGCGGCGCGAGAGGCGCATCCTCGTCGTCTGGGGCGAAAAGTACACGGCGGTTGAAAAGGATTTGTCGAAAGGACGGCGCGCATTCGAGGCGTCGCGTTCAGCTTTTGTAAAGGCGCTGCGCTCGACGCCGCGGCGTCGGGCGATACAAAAGACGCATGAGCGCCCATTCGCTTTTCGTCAAGGCCGCGGACAAGATCGCGAGGGCCTCCGGGAGACCGGGAACCTTCATCATCGCGTGCGCGGTCGTCGTTTTATGGGCCGCAAGCGGCCCCTTGTTTAGTTTTTCCAACGCCTGGCAACTCGTCATCAACACCGGCACGACGATCATCACCTTTTTGATGGTGTTCCTCATACAAAACACGCAAAACCGCGATACTGGGGCAATTCAGGCGAAACTCGACGAGCTGATCCGATCGAGCGCGGCGAAGAACGAGTTTATCGGCATCGAGCATCTGCCGGCCGATGAAGTGGAGAAATTCCGCAAGCTTTGCCAGGATGCGAGAGACCGCGCCGCCGGCCAGTAATTTTACGAGCTGAGGCGGCGCCTGAATTTATACTTTGTCGGCTGTTTACAGTAAGCTCGCGGCGTTGGCTTTCGCCGCGCGGCTTGCGATCAATCGCCGCCGGCGGGCAAGGAGCGCCGCGGGAGAACACATCATGTCAGCCGATCAAACAGCGATGCGCGACTTTTCCATTCGAACGATGTCGCGCGAGGAAATCGCCATCGCGATCGACTGGGCGCGCGCGGAAGGATGGAATCCCGGGCTCTACGACGCCGACGCGTTCTTTGCGGCGGACAGCGGCGCATTTCTCGTCGGACTGCGTGACGGCGCAGCCGTAGCGACGATTTCGGCGACGGCCTATGGCGACGCGTTCGGCTTCATTGGTTTTTATATCGTGCGCCCGGATTGTCGCGGCCATGGTTACGGCTTCAAAATCTGGCAGGCGGCGATGGCGCGCCTTGCCGGACGAAACATCGGCCTCGACGGCGTGATCGCACAGCAGGCTAATTATATGAAGAGCGGCTTTCAATTTGCGCATCGAAATGTGCGCTATCAGGGCGTCGCGCGCAAAAGAGAGAGCAAGGCGCTCCCTGGCGATATCAGGATCATCGGCCCCTGCCGCTTTGTGGACGTCGCCGATTACGACCGCGCATTTTTTCCTGCGCCTCGGGAAAACTTCTTAAAAGCCTGGTTGACGCAGCCGCACAGCGTCGCGCTCGGCGTCGAGCGGCGCGGGGTTTTTGCAGGTTACGGCGTGCTGCGCGCCTGCCACACGGGGTATAAAATTGGCCCCCTGTTCGCCGACGACCCGGCTCTTGCAGGATGTCTGCTCGCGGCGCTCGTCGCCGAGGCGCCCGCCGGCGCGCCGTTTTTCCTGGACGCGCCGCAATGTAACGGCGCGGCCGTCGCGCTCGCCGAGCGCTTCCAGTTGAAGCCCGTATTTGAAACCGCGCGCATGTACACGGGTCCTGCGCCCGACATCAGCCTCGATCGGACCTATGGCGTCACGAGTTTCGAGTTCGGCTAGACATGCGGGCCGCTGCTTATTTGGCCGCTTAGTTCCACGTCCCATGAGACCAGCCGCTGGCGCGGCAGGAAAAATTACTTATTTTACACAAGTGAGTTTTACTGTTATTGGTCAAACCAGCTCAGTTACCCTGTTTACTTGGAGAACCGCATGTCGCTCACCGCGTCTGAAATAAGTCAACTAAAACAAATTATTACACTTGCGCAAAAGCTCCTCGGCGCCGCCGAGCCGAAAAAGGCGGGACGCGCCGGAAAGAACGGCGCCGGCAAGGCGCGCAGCATGGCCGGACCGAAATCCCGGCGCTCCGGCAAGGAACTCGACGCCTTCCGCAAAATGCTCAAGGCCGAGCGCAAGGCGGGAACGCCCGTCGCCGAGATCGCCAAGAAACACGGCGTCAGCGCTTCTTATATCTACCAGTTGGGATAGCGTGCGGCGCCCCTGCGCGCCTTTTCAATTTGGCGGACCAGGCGTTTTCATGCCCGCCGGCGAGCGGGGCCTTCCGCGCGGCGCGCGGCTTTCTTCAAATCGCGAAGCGGCCGTGAAGACTGGCGCAGCCCAGAGCCGCAAAGGCCCTGGGCTTTCTTCTTACTCCACATCCTCGACCACGGCCGGGCCGCCGCCATAGATGCGCTGGGCGAGCGAGGCCTGCATGAAGTCGTCGAGATCGCCGTCGAGCACGTCGGAGGGCGTTCCGGAGGTCACGCCGGTGCGCAGATCCTTGACGAGCTGGTACGGCTGCAAGACATAGCTGCGAATCTGATGGCCCCAGCCGATGTCCGTCTTCGACGCCGCGGCCGCATTGGCCTCGGCCTCGCGCTTCTCAAGCTCCCGCTCGTAAAGGCGCGCGCGCAGCATGTTCCAGGCCGTGGCGCGGTTCTTGTGCTGCGAGCGCTCCGCCTGACAGGCGACGACGATGCCGGTCGGTATATGGGTGATGCGGATGGCCGAGTCGGTCGTGTTGACGTGCTGGCCGCCCGCGCCCGACGAGCGATAAGTGTCGATGCGGCAATCCGACTCGTTGATGTCGATCTCGATACGGTCGTCGACGACCGGATAGACCCAAACGGAGGCGAAGCTCGTGTGCCGGCGCGCATTCGAGTCGAAGGGCGAGATGCGCACCAGGCGATGCACGCCGGACTCGGTCTTGGCCCAGCCATGGGCGTTGTGGCCCTTGACGAGCAGCGTGCCCGATTTGATGCCCGCCTCTTCGCCGGCCGTCTCCTCGATCACCTCGACCTTGAACTTCTTGCGCTCGGCCCAGCGGGCGTACATGCGGAACAGCATCCGCGCCCAATCCTGGCTCTCGGTGCCGCCCGCGCCCGAATGCACCTCTATATAGGTGTCGTTGCCGTCGGCGTCGCCGGAGAACAGCGCCTCGATCTCGCGGGTCTGCGCCTCTTTCAGCAGCGCCTTCAGCGCCTCGACGCCTTCCTTCTCCGTCGCCTCGTCATTCTCCATCTCGCCGAGCTCGACGAGGGTGAGGGCGTCCTCGAGCTCGCGCTCGAGCTTGGCGACGGCGCCGAGCTGGTCCTCGAGCTGGGTGCGCTCGCGCATGATTTTTTGCGCCTCGTCGGGATCGTCCCAGAGCGTGGGGTCCTCGACGCGGGCGTTCAGTTCCTCGAGACGACGTTTCGATGTCTCGACGTCAAAGATGCCTCCTCAGCAGCCCTACGGACTGCTCGATCTGCTCTCTCAGCGCCTGCGGTTCTGCGCGCATGATGCCTTCTGTCTTTCCTCTAGGTTTTCCGCTCGGGGGGCTGAAGCCCCCGGCCGGCCGAGCGGAACCTAGGGGCGCGGGGCCGCGATGTCAAAGGGCGCGCGGAGCTGCATGGGCTTTTCCCGCCGCCGAAAGCGCCCCATGATGCGACAAGACCGCAGGCCGAAGCAGATGAACCCCGACAATCTCATCCTCGACGTCGACAGTTACAAGGCGAGCCACTTCCTCCAATATCCGCCGGGGACCGAATATCTCTCGAGTTATGTCGAGGCGCGCGGCGGCGCCTGGCCGGAAGCGCTGTTCTTCGGGCTGCAAATCTGGCTGAAGGACAGATTGTCGAAACCGATCGTCAGGGCCGACATAGACGAGGCGGAGGCGCTCCTCGCCGCGCATGGCCTGCCCTTCAACCGGCCAGGCTGGGAGCATATTCTCGACGCGCATGGCGGCCATGCGCCCGTGCGCATCGAAGCGGTGCGGGAAGGAACGGTTCTGCCGACCCGCAATGTGCTCGTGCAAATAACGAACACCGATCCGAAAGTCCCCTGGATCACGTCCTACCTCGAAACCTCGCTGCTGCGCGCCGTCTGGTATCCGACGACGGTCGCGACCCGCTCGCTCGCGATCAAGCGACGGATTTATGCGGCGCTGGTTGAAACCTGCGACGATCCTGCCGGCGAGATCCTGTTCAAGCTGCATGATTTTGGCGGCCGCGGCGCCTCCAGCCGGGAGACGGCGGGGATCGGCGGCGCGGCGCATCTTGTGAATTTCCGCGGCACCGACACGGTCTCGGCGCTGCTCGTCGCCGCCCGTTTTTACAATGAGCCGATGGCGGGCGTCTCGATCCCGGCCGCCGAACATTCGACGATCACCGCCTGGGGCAAGGACGGCGAAGCGCAGGCTTACGCCAATATGCTCGCGCGTTTCGGCGGGCCCGGAAAGACTGTGGCGGTCGTCTCCGACAGCTATGACGTCTTCAACGCGGTCGAAAATATCTGGGGCGGAGCGCTCCGCGCGCAAGTTGAAAACATGGGCGGGACTCTGGTCATCAGGCCCGATTCCGGCGATCCGGTCGCCGTTCCGGTCGCCGTGGTGGAAATACTCGCCGAGAAATTCGGCGCCCGCGTCAACGCCAAGGGTTTTCGCGTGCTGGCGCCTTGCGTGCGCGTCATACAGAGCGACCGCGTCAATGAGGCGCATATTGCCGCGATCCTCGCCAAGCTGAAGGAGAAGGGTTTTTCCGCCGAGAACATCGCCTTCGGCATGGGCGGCGCGCTGCTGCAAGGTCTCGACCGCGACACGCTGGGCTTTGCGATGAAGGCGAACGCCGTTCGCATCAATGGCGGCCCCTGGCGCGATATTTTCAAAGAGCCGGCGACGGATCCCGGCAAAACCTCAAAGAAAGGCCGTCTCGCCCTCGTCCTGCGCGAAGGAAATTACCAGACCATCCGCGCGGAGGAATTGCGCGACGAGAATCTGCTCGAAGAGGTATTTGTGAACGGGCGCCTGACGCGCGACCAGAGCCTTTCAGAGATTCGCGCGCGGGCGTGGCCGTGAGCGCCGCGCAGGGAGCGCCGAAGGACCGCGCCGCCCGGGCGAATTGTCGCTCGGCCCTTGGAACCGGGCGGCGGCGCGAAACGTTTGGTCTTCGACCTTGACCTCCGCGAGGCGGCGAAATGGCGTCGCGTTCGACCTTTCTTGCCTTTCTTCTCGTCGCCGCAGCGCTTTTTGCGGCGGCGGCCGACGCGCGCGCCCAGGGGTTTTTCGATTATCTCTTCGGCGGCCCGCGGCCGCCCAGTTATGGCGCAGGCTTCTACGACGTCTATCCGCGGACGCTCAGCCCCACGCGGCGGGTGCGGAGCGGCAAAGCCGCGCGGCGGGCGGCGCGGCCGTCCGCTCCGGTCGCCGAGGCGTCGTCGCGATCGGAGGGCTTCTGCGTGCGCCGCTGCGACGGCTATTATTTTCCTCTGGTGACCGCCGGCCACGATTCGCCGCAGGACGCTTGCGACGCCGGCTGTCCCGGAGCGCGGGTCGACGTCTATGAGGGCGCCTCGATAGAGACCGCGCGCGGCCCCGATGGCGACAAATACACCGCCCTGCCGAACGCCTTCCGCTTTCGCGACCAAAGACAGCGCGCCTGCTCCTGCAATCCGCCGGAGGGGTCGCAGGCCTATTTCCAGCGCATGTTGCGCAAGGATCCGACGCTGCGCGCCGGCGACATCATCTTCGAGAAGAAGGGGGCCTTCGTCTTCGACGGATGGGGCTTCTCGCCGGCGGAGCGCTCGAGCTTGCTGACTGCCGCGACGCGGGCCAAGATCCGCGCGGTCGTCGCCGCCGCCCGCATGGCGCCGCCGCGTCTTTTCACGAAACAGCCGGCGACCTATGCCGTGCTGCAGCGCGTGCCCCCGGCGGCAAGACCAGCGCCAGCGGAACCCATCGTCGCGACGGACATGGGCGAGCCCGTGCGGCTCGGCCCCGCGCTGGTGTCGCTGCGCGGCGCCAAGCCTGCACGACCCGAGCCGCCGGCGTCGAGCGCGCCGGCGTGGATTTTCGGCCTGCTCGCCATGGTCGGCGGCGGCCTCGCCACGCACAGCGCTCTGCGCCGCAGGCGGGCGGCGGCGTGGAGACGCGCCGCTCGCCTCGCGAAAATCTCGCGTTAACCCGCCTTGCGCTTGCGCAGCACGGTGAAGGCGCCGCCGCCGCCGACCAAGGCGACGAAGCAGCCGAAGAAGATATAAGTGTAGAACTCCGTCTTATCGAGCAACCCGACGGTGAACGGGTGATGGCCGACATAGTCTTTTGCGCCATCATCGCTCGTCATCTTGACGCGCAGGACATATTTGCCGGCCTGCGCGAAGGTGTGATCGAAGTTGACCATGCCGTTGCGGTGTTTTTCTACCGGCAAGCGCATCACCGGCTCGGTTTTTTCCTCCCCGCCGCCCTCGCCGGCGTCGCGCACTATCTCGATCGCCCAATTCATCTCCCGCAGCTCCGGGTCCGGCGCGTCGAGCGCAATGACCGTCGGGCCCACCTCGGGAATCGCGTCGCAGACGCGGTCGATGCTCTTCTTCGGCTGCATCGCCACGAATTTCATGGATTTCTCGCCGAGCGCGATCGGACACTCGGGATCGTAATAATGCCAGCCGGCCGCGAGCGCGCCGCCCGGGCGCACAGCAAAGATCATCGCCGCTGCGGCGAGGCCGGCTCGAAAAATCCTGGACTTGCGGCGACGCGACGGCACTTTGCTCACTCCCTCGATCCTCAAAGAAGGACGGAAGGTGCAATTTTTTGCGCCTTTGCGCAATTGCGAAGGGCGCTGTTCGTCGAAGGTCTGCTGTCGTCGACGCGCGAGGCGGAGCGCAAGCGCGTCCAATCTGCACATGACGGCCAAACAGCATGACACAGCAGGAAAATCTCCGCGTGAATATTTCACCACCCTCAATAGTTTCGATAACAAACTTCGTTGCTTTCGCCTCGTTCTTTGCAATTTTGGCGCTAATTACTACTCCATTTTTCATGGGAACTCATGGCGTCCCAGCCCGTTATTTGCGCGGGGAGTAAGTGAACGGCCTTAGTCAAAACGATTTTAAAGGAGACATAAAAATGACATATCTTCGACTCGCCAGTGTCGCATTTGTTTTTTTGGGAGCTGTCTCTTCAAGCGCGGTGGCCCAGGAGACCAACCTCCCTCCAGGGCAAAGTTTGCTCCAGCTCCAGACGCCGCTTTTGCAATTACGGCCGCCGGCAACCAACGGTATCGTGCGCTTTACCGCCGCAATCAACGCCAACGGCACCGTGTTCAGCTGTCTCGGGTGCAATCGCGCGGACACAAGAAGATTAGGGGTCGGTCAATATCAGGTCGCTTTCGGACAGAACGTGCAAGCGAGGAACGGTTGGAGCCGGTGGGTTCAGGCTGACACTTTGACGTTCGGCACTGAAAACGCATGGTGCAATACAGCTGACCGCGCTGGTGACGCCAATGCAGTTTGGGTAAACTGCCAGAGCAACGGTGGGCCGGGGAGCGGGGGTAATTCCAGGCCGGTTGATGTTTCCTTCTTTTTATTCGTCGCAAGGTAAGCGGCCCTGCGACCTTTGAAAAACGACCGCCGAAAAGCTTCGGCGGTCAAATTGCTTGACGGCGGCAAATATACCGACTGAACCTCCATGCCCCACGCATGGCGCTGGCCTACCCGTCTTCGCCCGTCATGGGCCGATGCGGGCCGCACCATCGGCGCGCGGTTGGGCGGGCGCTGGCCACGGCCAAGCGCGGATGCTCTCGTGATGCTCCCGCTCTGAACCGGCGACGCTTTTTTTGATAAGTCTCTGGAAGAATGGTGCTGCAAGAGAGGATTGAACTCTCGACCTCTCCCTTACCAAGGGAGTGCTCTACCACTGAGCTACTGCAGCATGGGCCCTGAGCCGTCCGAGAAACCCCTTATCGTTTCAGCCCACTACGTC
>JAWOLK010000117.1:0-14901 GCA_033853615.1 Beijerinckiaceae bacterium
GCCGTTTTGAAACACGGCAAAATTTGTCTCCTCTTTGTCCTTTTTGGGGCGCAGCTGGGAACGATGGGCTAGATCACGCGTTCTTTGCGCGACAAAAGCGTCGAAAACAATCGTTTGCCAATAAAAAGAGGCTCAGAACGATAGGTTTATCGCCTTTGTCGAAGCAAAATTGGCAGTGACCGAGACCTTGTCTTCGCCACCGCCAAGTTGTGCCATAGTCCCGGCAAACATGACGCTCAGCACAGGCAATACTCGGCAATCTTCCGGGTAAGGCGGCGCAACATGTTTTCGGGAGCGCACAGTTCTCATAAAAAAGGGAGCCGAGGATGAGCCCAACTGCACTCAAATATGGAATCGCATTGATTGCCGGCTTTGGCATGCTGGCGAACACTGCGGCGCGCGCTGATGTCATATCAGGAGTATTGTTTGGCGGGTCTGGCATATCCCGTGAAACTTGCTATCTTTTCAACGCAACAACTCGGAGTGTCAGGATCACTTCCGCGACAATAAGAGGAGAGGACGGGTCTACGGCCACGCTCGATTTTAATTCATGCTCGAGCGCGTTTGGCGATAACCTGCCCCCTGGTCGAATTTGTGGCATATCTACCGGGCAAACCAGGGTCCAGGCTTGGGCGTGCCGCTTCCAGACGCAAGGTCGCACACCGAACGTAGCCGGAGAAATGGACCTGCGGGATGGCGGCAACAACACCAGGTTCGCCATTCCGTTGACAAACGGGACGCAGAACAGCGGCTTCGGCTTCTAAATCAACACGCGCGCGAGGATGTGCTTCGCGCGCGTTAAGATTCAGGGCGCGACGACATTGCGCCGGCAGGCTGATCCGCAGCGGCGAGAGAAGCGTATTTCCCATCAGGGGAAAAACGATGAAAGCTCTTCTCGCCGCTTATGCAGGGGTCGCCGCCGCGCTTTTGGGGCTCGACGCCGTATGGCTGTCGACCATGGCCGACAGGCTCTATCGGCCGCAGCTCGGCGAGCTGCTGGCGCCGCAGTTCGATCCGGCGGCGGCGGCGGCCTTTTATGTCTTATATGTCTTCGGTCTTGTTTACTTCGCCGTGCTTCCCGCCCTGCGGGAGGGCGACTGGCGCAAGGCGCTTCTGAACGGCGCGCTTTTTGGGCTCGTCGCCTATGGAACCTATGATCTCACCAATCAGGCGACGCTGAAACATTGGCCGACGATCGTGACCGCGCTCGATCTCCTATGGGGCGCTTTCCTTTCAGCGGCGGCGGCCGCTGGCGGATTTCTCGCGGCGAAACATGCGCGCTTTTAACTTTTTTCACGCTCCGCCCATGCGGCGGAGAGCGTCCAGGACGCGATCAGGCAGAGAACACCGGCGCTGTAAGCGTTCAAAGACGCGAGCGCCTGAGACTGCGTGGCGGAGAGCGCCGCAAGCGGCGCGCCATAGGCATTGTGCAGGATGAGGAACAAGCCGCCGACGAGCGCGAAATAGCAGGCGAGCGCCACTCTCTCCGGCGCGCGGCATGACAGCGCCGCAACAATGAGACAAGGCGCAAGAAAAGCTTCGACGCCGCTCGCCTGGCCAAAGACATGCGCGCTGAAATAAGTGTTCAGCGCGCCGACCAGCGGAAAGAACAGCCGGCCCGGCCCCGGCGCAAGCCGCGCCGCCAAGGGCGCCGCCAGAAAGAACGGCGTCGAAAGGAAGGTGAGCAGCAAGGCCCATTCCCATCGCCCAATCGCGCCCCAGACATAGAGCGGGTAGAAGGGCTGATTCGAGGCGACGATCAGCGCCAACATATTCGAGGCGCGCGTCAGCGGGTCGCCGGAAGCGGCATAGGCTTCCGCCCGCCGCCAGAGAGAAGCCCACTCACGCATGCGGCGCCGCGCGCAAACGGTAGTGGCTGACGCCCCATTCCGCGCCGCCCGCGTCTCCGAACAGGCCCGCCGTCGCGAGGAAGAACAGCCGCCAGCGCTTGCGCCACAAAGCGGCCTCGGGGCCATAGGTCTCGGCGAGCACCGCGTCGATCTCGGCGCAATGTGCGTCGAAATTGGCGAGCCAGTCGCGCGCGGTCCGCTCATAATGGCGGCCGCTCCACCGCCATTCCTCCTCGACCTCGAAGAGATCGCCGAAGGCGCGGATCAGCCCATGGCTCGGCATGATCCCGCCCGTGAAGAAATTTTGCGCAATCCAATCGGCTCTGTCCGCGTGATCGAAGCGATAGGGTTGCGCGCGATGCGTGAAGACATGGATGAAGAGCCGCCCCTCGGGCCTCAACCAGCTGCGCAGGCGCTGCAAAAGCCCGCGCCAATTGGACATATGCTCGAACATTTCGACCGACACGATTCTATCGAAACGCTCCTGCGTGGAAAAAACATTCATATCGGCGGTGAGGACGATCAGATTGCCGAGCCCCCGCTTTTTCGCCTGCTCCAGAATATGCTGGCGCTGGCTCGCAGAATTGGAGACCGCGGTGATGCGCGCATGAGGAAAAGCCTCGGCCATATAGAGCGTCAGCGATCCCCAACCGCAACCAAGCTCCAGAATGGTCTGGCCGTCGGCGAGCGCGGCATGGGCCGCCGTTTCGGCCAGGGCGCGCTCTTCCGCTTCGGCGAGCGTCGAGACGGGCGACTCATAATAGCAGCAGGAATATTTGCGGCGCGGCCCGAGCGTCAGCTCGAAGAACCGCGCCGGCACTTCGTAATGCTGCGCATTCGCCTCGCTGGTGTGGATGGCGATCGGAAAATGCTGCATCTTCGCGGCGAATTCCGCCTCCAAATCCGGCGCGGCTTCGAGCTTGCGCCGGGTGCGGTCGACGAGCAGGCGAATGCCGGCGCGCAGCAGCGGATCGGGCGCCGGCAGGCGCTCGACGAGGGAAATGGCGGTGGCGATCAAGGACATGGGGGCTTCCGGGCTCAATGTTTCGGCGGACCTGGGAAGAAGAGGTTCACCCGCGCCTGATAGGCGCGATAAAGTTCGCCGCGCGAGGCGAGCATGTGCGCCTCAAGCGGCGGCGCGCCGGAGACATGGACGAGCAGCCAATAGATGAAGGCGGGGCCGGAGAACGCGAGCCAGCCCTGCGGCCAATCGCCGGGAAAATTCACCGCCATCGCGGCGTAGCCGAGCCAGCCGAGCCATTGAAAGAAATAATTCGGGTGGCGCGACGAGGCCCAGGGGCCGATATCGCAGACGCCGCCGGGATTTTCGGCGCGAAAACGGGTGAGCGTCGCATCCGACCAGGCTTCGCCGACAATCGCCGTCACGAGCAGCGCCGCGCCGAGGAAATCGCCCGGAGCGCCGAGCGGCGCGGGATTGCGCGCCGCAAGGAAGATGGTCAACGACAGGATGAAGGCGCAGGCCGCCTGAATCTGCAAGAACCAGAACAGCCGGCGCGGGAAAGCAGCGCCCCATTCCAGCGCCAGCGCATGGTAGCGGGGATCTTCCCCGGCGTTGAAACTGCGCGCGGCGATATGCGCGCCAAGGCGCAGCGACGCCGCGAGAACGAAGACCGCGACGATGATCTGGCGCGGCGAGACGGGCGCGCCGCCGATCGGCGCCAGCGCCATCGTCGCCCCAGCTGCGCCAAGCGCGAACGACCATGTCGCGTCGATCCAGCCGGATTGGCCGGTGCGCCGCTGCAGGGCCCAAGCGCCGCTCATGACGAGCGAGAGGCCCGCCGCCGTGACGAGAAGAAGCGCGACGATGGTCATAGGTCTCTGAACTTCTGGTAGGCCTTGCCAAGCCAGCTTCTCGGCAGCGTGCGTCCGGCGAGCGCGATCAGGCAGAGGCAGGGGATGTCGGAATCGACGGCGATGTCGTGCTCCACCCCGGCGCCCGCCTGGGCCACGCAGCCTGGCGTGTAGCGCGTTCCGCCGTCGATGAAACTGCCGCGCAGCACGCAAGTCATCTCGTCGCCCTCATGGCCATGGCGCGGAATGCGCACGCCCGACGCGATGTCCAGCAGGAAGGCGCGGGAGGCGGCGTCCGGAAGCGCGACGCGGCAGGAGCGCAGGCCGGGCGCGATCCAGCGCCAGTCGCCGATGTCGCAACGCGACAGCGTCCGCGGGAGGGTAAAGCCCTCCGGCATTTCTGGCCGCCGCGGCGCGCGGACAGACCTGCCCGGCCGCGCGTCTTCCTCGATGGCGCAGAGCGCCGCATTCAGCGCCGCGGGATCGACCGGCGCGGGCTCCGCCTCTTCCAGCAGCAGGCCGCCCAAAGCCTCGAAGCCGGCGTGAAGCGCGCGCGACGCGCCCGAAAGCTCCAGATGGGTTTCGACGACGAGCGAAAAGCCCGCGTCGAGAAGGCCGGCCGCATGACGCAACAGGACGTCATCGTCGGGACGCAACAGCGCCGTCACGCCAAATCCTCCAGATGCCGGCGCAGATGCGCGACCGCAAGGCGCGCGCGCGATTTCACCGTGCCGAGCGGAATTCCGAGCGTCGCGGCGATTTCCGAATGCGGACGATCCTCGAAAAAAGCGAGCCGGACGATCATCGCCTGTTCCGGCGAAAGCGCGCTGAGCGCCCGCCGCAGCCGCGCGTCGCGCTCGCCGTTGAGCACGACCGCCTCGCCGGTCGGCGGCGCATCCGGCGCGTCGCTCGGATCGGCATCGAGCGCCTGCGGGTTTTTCTCGGCGCGCAGCCGATCGATGCGCAGATTGCGCGCGATCACGAAGATCCAGGTCGAGACGGCGCCTGCGGCTGGATCATAAGCGCCGGCCTTTCGCCAAACCCGCAGCATGGTTTCTTGCGCAAGCTCCTCCGCCACATTGGCTGCGGCGCCTGCGCGCATGAGAAACGCCTTCACACGCGGAAAATAGAAAGCGAAGAGCGCCGCAAAGGCGCCGCGGTCCATGTCGCGGGCAATCGCCGCGATCAGCGCGCGCGCTTCTTCCGGCGACAAAGCCGGACGCTCTGCGTCGACGCAGCTCACAGGCGCGGCTCCGCGCGGCGTGACGAGACGCTTTCTCGCCAGAGCGGCTGATGTTTGGGCATGCGTCATACTCCCTGTTACGGGCCGTCGCCGGTTTTGGATCAACATCATAGCTTGATCTATCCGGATATTTCAGGCGTATAACGCTCGAGGGGAGATGAATCACATGCAGGATCAAGGATTTCGTCATATCCGCGTAAGGTCGGCATGATGTCGCAAACCTCTTTGCGGATCGCCGTCGTCGGAACCGGCATAGCGGGTCTTTCCGCCGCCTGGCTCTTGTCGCAATCGCATGAGGTGACGGTCTTCGAGGCTGGCGATCATGTCGGCGGCCACAGCAATACGGTCGACGTCGCGCTGCATGGGCGTGCGATCGCGGTCGACACCGGCTTTATCGTTTATAACGAGCCCGCCTATCCGAATCTGACCGCGCTTTTTGCGCATCTCGGCGTCGCGACGAAGCCGACGGAAATGAGCTTCTCCGTTTCGCTCGACGGCGGCGCGCTGGAATATGCCGGCAATAATTTGTCGACGCTGTTCGCACAGAAGAAGAATCTCTTCAGCGCCCGCTTCTGGTCGATGTTGCGCGATCTGCGCCGCTTTTACGCCGAGGCGCCGCGCGATCTGCCGAAGATGGGCGAAGCGACCCTCGGCGCCTATCTCGATGCGAATGGTTACGGCGCGCCGTTTCGCGAGGACCACCTCTACCCGATGGCCGCGGCCATATGGTCGATTCCCGCGCGGCAGGTCGCCGCTTATCCCGCGGCCGCATTCGTGCGTTTTTGCGACAATCACGGCCTGTTGCAGATTACTGGCCGTCCGATCTGGCGCACCGTCGAGGGCGGCAGTCGCAGCTATGTGAAGGTGCTGACCGCCCCTTTCGCCGAGCGTATCGAGATGACGCCGGTGCGCCGCATCCTGCGCGAAGAGGATGGCGCGCGCCTCTATGACGCGCAAGGCGAGATCGGGCGCTTCGACCATGTCGTCGTCGCCGCCCATGCCGATGATGCGCTCGCCCTGCTCGGCGACGCGAGCGACGACGAACGCCGCATTCTCGGCTGCTTCCCCTATAGTCGCAACGAGACCTTCCTGCACAGCGATCCGGCGCTGATGCCGAAGCGCCGCCCGGTCTGGTCGAGCTGGAACTACCTCGCCGCGCGCGGCTCGATGGAGGGCGGACTCTCCGTCACCTATTGGATGAACCGCCTGCAGGGCTTGCCGCCGCAGACGCCGCTTTTCGTGACGCTCAATCCGATCGCGCCGCCGCGCGCCGATCTCATTTTGAAGCGTCTCGTTTACGAACATCCGATCTTCGACCGACGAGCCATCGCCGCGCAGCGCGAATTGTGGTCGCTGCAAGGCGTGCGGCGGACATGGTTCTGCGGCGCCTATTTCGGCTCCGGCTTTCACGAAGACGGGCTGCAGGCGGGCCTCGCCGTCGCCGAGCAACTCGGCGGTCGCCGCCGCCCCTGGCGCGTCGCCGACGAGTCGGGGCGCATCCGCCTTGGCCCCGCGCCGACCGTCGCGACGCAAGGGGCGATTGCATGAGCAAGACCGGCGCGGCGCTTTATGTCGGTTCGGTGATGCACCGGCGGTTGCGGCCGCAGCCGCACCGCCTGCGTTATCGCGTGTTTTCGCTGTTCGTCGATATAGACGCGCTGCATCAGCTCGATCGGCTGCGGCTCTTCTCGTTGAACCGTTTCAACCTGTTTGGCCTGCATCCGCGCGATTATGTGGCGGGCGCGTCCGACGATCTGCGCGCGGAAGTCGAAAAAGTGCTGCGCGCCGGCGGTGTAGAGATCGACGGCGGGCCGATCCGCCTGCTCACCATGCCGCGCATTCTCGGCTACGCCTTCAACCCGTTGAGCATCTTCTTTTCCTATCGGCGCGACGGGGCGTTGAACGCGGTCCTCTATGAGGTCAACAATACATTCGGCGAGCGCCACTCCTATCTCTTCCCGGTCGACGCGCCAGCGCCGGGACCGCTGCGTCATTGCTGCGAGAAAGAATTCTACGTCTCGCCCTTCATCGACATGGCGATGCGCTATTCGTTCCGGATGCGCGCCCCGGACGAGGTTTTCGCGTTGTCGATCGAAGTCGGCGACGCGCAAGGCGCGCTTTTGCACGCGACGCACAGCATGAAGCGCGTCGAACTCACCGACGGCGCGTTGCTGCGCGTCTTCCTCACCCATCCTCTGCTGACGCTGAAAGTCATTCTCGGCATCCACTACGAGGCGCTGCGGCTGTGGCTGAAGGGCGCGCGCCTTCACGTGCGGCCGCCGCCGCCGCAACAGCCCGTCACTGTGATCCCCCGGAATTGACAGGAACGCGACCATGTCTCTCTTTTCTAGGATCAATTCGCCGCGCCTGTCTCTTGCCGAGCGCCTGTCCGCCGGCGAGCTCGGCTTTTCCGCCGTCATGCTGCGCAAGATTCTTGGCGCCTTGGAGTGCGGCGCTCTGACCTTCGTGCTGCCGGATGGCGAGCGGGTCGCATGCAGCGGGGCGCGCCCCGGGCCGGAGGCCGTGATCCTGCTGCGCAATATGCGCGCGCTGCGTCGCCTGTTGTTCTCGGGCGACGTGGCTTTCGCCGAATCCTATGTGCAAGGCGACTGGGACAGTCCGGATCTCGCCGCGGTCGTCGAGGTCGCCGCGGTCAATGGCGAAAGTTTCATGCGGGCGGTCGAGGGCTTCGCCCCGGCGCGCCTCGTAAATTGGCTCAGCCATCGTCTGCGCGCCAATTCGCGTTCCGGAAGCCGCAGGAACATCCAGTTCCACTACGATCTCGGCAATGAGTTCTACCGCCTCTGGCTCGACGAGGACATGATCTATTCTTCGGCGATCTTTCACAGCGGCGACGAAACGCTGGAAGACGCGCAGAAGAGCAAGATCGCCCGCATTTGCGAGCTCGTCGATGCGCGCGAGGGGCAGAGCGTCCTGGAAATCGGCTGCGGCTGGGGCGCGCTCGCCGCAGCGCTCGCAGGCCGCTGCGATGCGCATGTCACCGGCCTGACGCTTTCCAACGAGCAACACGCCCATGCGCGGGCGCTCGCCGCGGCGCGCGGGCTTACTGATCGGATCGACGTGCGGCTGCAAGATTATCGCGACGTCGCGGGCGTCTTTGACCGCATCGTCTCGATTGAGATGATCGAGGCGGTCGGACCGCAGTACTGGCCGGTCTATTTCCGCGTCCTGCGCGATCGCCTGAAGACCGGCGGCCAGGCGATCATTCAGAGCATCACCATCGCCGACGATCGTTTCGAGCGCTATCTCGCGACGCCCGATTTCATCCAGCGCTATATTTTTCCGGGCGGCGCGCTGCCATCGCCCGGCGCGCTGGCCAGGGAAGCGGCGAACGCCGGACTAGCGATCGAGACGGTGCAGACATTCGGGCCGAGCTATGCGCGCACGCTCGCCGAATGGCGTCGCCGCTTCCATGACGCCTGGCCGCGCATCGAGCGCCTTGGCTTCGATCCGTCCTTTCGCCGGCTGTGGTCCTATTACCTTTGCTATTGCGAAGGCGGCTTCCGTTCGGGCGCGATCGACGTCGGCCTTTACAAACTCACTCATGCGGAATGAACCAGGAGACACGCAAATGTCCAAGCGCCATTTCGCGCGGGCTCTCGCCGGCGCCTTGTTTCTCGCCGGCGCGTCGCCGGCCTTTTCAACCGGCGATAGCGTCTACGGAAATTGGGCGCGCGGCGATGGGCAGGCGCGGGTCCGGATCGCTCGTTGCGGCGGCGCGCTCTGCGCGATCAACACCTGGATTCGCGACGAATCGAGCGGCGAACATGTCGGCGACCGGCTGGTGATGAATGTGACCGGAGATCCCGCCGCGTCCATGTCGGGAACGGCCTATGATCCTCAGCGCAAGCTCTCCTACAATGTGGAAATCGAGATGCTCGGCCCGCAATCGATGCGCACGAAAGGCTGCATGTTGGCGGGGCTGTTGTGCAAGACGGTGAGCTGGAGCCGCCTTGGACGGTGACGGCGCTGCTTCTGGCGGGCGTCGGGCGCGCCTTAGCCGCGCGCGAAGCCGGTGGATGAGGAATGCGCGGCGCTTCGTACAGACGTCACGCTCATTCACAGATGCGATAATTCTCATTGGCCCCGTGACGCAATATGTCGACATGCAGATGCGTCGCGTGCTCCGGGTCCGCGCCGGGGCCGAGCACTGTCGTGAACCAGCCGCAGGCCGCCCTGCGCACCGCCTGAAGGGCCTCCCCCTCCCCGATCCCGATCGAGATCGTGCGGCCGTCGGCGAGCGCGAAACCGGCGATGTCGAGCGCAAGGCCCCGCGCATGGGCGCTGATCTTTCCCGCCGCAGCGCGGTTGCGATTGCGGCATTCGTAGCCCGGCCCGCTGCGCACTTGCGTGAGCGCGGAGGAGAAACGCTCGGCGAAGACCGGCGCGACCACGCCGCCTAGCCATTCAGCGAGCTTTTCCGCGAGCCGGCAGTCGATCAGGGGTTTGCCGGGGAAGTCGATCGTTCCGCCGCGGCGCGTCACCGCCTCGAGCCGCACCGGCGCCTCGATCCCGCATTCCCCCTCCCCCTGTGGGGGCGCCGCCGCCTCGACGCGGACGCCGATCGCGGAGAGGCGCGCTCGGCAGGCCGCCGCAAGCGCCGCCTGGTCGGGCTGCGCAGGCGCCGCCGGCGGCGCGGCGAGTTCGGGCGGGCGCCGCGGCGGCGGCGGCGGGATATCCGCCTGCGTCGCGAGCGACGGAGATAATCCGCCCAAGACCAGGACCAGGCCGAGGCCGGCCTGCCCCCAGCGCCACCGCCTGCGCGCGTCCATGTCTCACCCCTGCTCGCCCCCAAACATAACGCCCGAGCCGGAGAAAAGCGCCCTTTCAGGGGCGGTCGAAATCGCGCCGCCAATCGGCCGGCGCCCCGATCTCGGCCGCAATGGCCGCCAGCGCGTCCTGCGAGGCGCGCTTGATCGCCTCGGCGACCTCTGGCCGGTTGCGGAAGGCGTCCTCGCGAATCACGATCACCGCCGGCGAGGCGATGGTGCGGATGGCGCGAAACCAGCGCGCGCCGATATTGGCGGTGGAATAAAGGCCCATGCGGCGCAGCTCGGCGAGCCGCGCCGCATCCGGGCCGAGGTCGAGGAATTTAAAGGCCGGCCGCTTGGTCTTGGGATCGGCCAGGACGCGCGCCGCCTTGACCAGCTGTGATCGCGGCCCGTCCATGATGAACACGCCGTCGATCTGGCCGGCCGCGAGCTTTTTCAGCGCCGCGGCGGGTTCGTCCGGCGTGATTTCGACAGCTTCCCTCAGTTGCGGCGAAGCGGCCAGAATGTTGCGCAAAGTGAGATCGCCGCCCGAGTCCGGCCCGCCGGCCGCGATGCGCAGCAAAGCAGGCGGTTTCAAGCCCTGCGCCAGATCGGCCAAACTGCCGCTGCGGGTCGTGGCCCGCACGATCAAGAACCCCTGGTAGGGAAAAAGCGGCGCGCCGATCATCTCGAGCGCGCCGCCGCATCTTTCGCGCAACTGCGCGACGAGCGCATCCTCCTGCACGATGGCCATTGGCGCCTCGCCGGCGCACAGGTGTTTCAGGGATGCGACGCTGCCTTGCGAAGCGCGCGGCGCGAGCCGCACGCCGGCGGCGGCGAGTTTGGCGTTCAACTGAGGAACGACGACGGCGCAGGCCTGTTTGTCGAGCCGCCCGCAGGAAACCTCGATCGTCTCGACCCCGGGTTTTGCGCGCGCTCTCTGCGTGGTTTGCGCCGAGAGAGGCGCCGCCGCCCCCAGAGCGAGCGCGACGACGACGGCGCAAAGACGAGCGATCATGGCGGCCCTCCGAAAGCTTGGACGCTTTCAGGAGACGTTTTACGCGCGGCCTTGTCCACTAAGCTTTCGGGCTATGGCGCCGCCGGGGCGATCAGCGCCCGCGCCGCGTCGCGCAGCGCCTTGCGCGACTCGTCCTGCGTATAGAACATGTGGCCGCCGGGCAGCGCGATGAGCTGGAGCCGCGCCGCGTCGCCATAGGGCGGCAATTGGTCGAGCAGGATCTTGCTCGCGAAATAAGGCGTGACGAGATCGGTCAGCCCATGCGCCACGGTCACGCGCAGGCGCCGATCGAGCGCGAGATCCTGCCGCAGATCGGAAAGCGCCTCGGCGTCCGCCCGGCCGCCCGGGCCGAAATTCCAATCATGAGCGACGCGCTCATTGAGGATCTCGTAACGCGCGTCCGCAACCGGCCAGCCGAGCGTCTCCACCGTCAGCCGCGCCATCGCCGCGCCGAAGACCGGCCGCAGCGCGTCCAGGACCGGATCGGCCCAGGCGCTCGACCGCGCATGGGGCTGCGGGTCATAGCCGGCGCGCATCGCGTCATAGGCGCTGAGCACTTCGCCGCTCGATTGGCGCCGCTCGCGGGCGAAGGATTTCGTATCGACGCGGCCGCCCAGGCGGCGGACGCTCTCCTTGTCCAGGCCGGTGAAGGCCGCGACCTTTTCGCTCATGCGCGCGAGAACCGCCGGGTCGCGCTGGCCCTTGACGAGGTCGAGCACATAATCGCCGGCCGCATAGGCCTCGACATCGGCGAGCGCCCGCCGGTCCCTGGCGGCGCGGTCGACCGCCGCATAAGACGGGATCAGGGCAGCGTAACTGAGAAGATTGCGGGTTCCCTCGAGCCAGCTCAAGTCCAGCGCCGGGGAAATCAGCAGCAGGCCGGCGACCCCGATGTTCTCATGCTCGCGCAGCGCCTCGACCAGCTTGACGGCGCGAAAACCGCCATAGCTCTCGCCGGCGAGATAGATCGGGACGCCGCGCCGGCGATGCGTCGCAAGCCATTTGCGAATGGCGGTCGCGACCGCGTCGACGTCGCCATTGACCGAGTAGAAGCGTTTCGCGGCGTCCTCGCCGGCGAGAATCCGGCTGTAGCCCGTGCCCGGCGGGTCGATGAAGACGAGATCGGCGAAGGCGATCCAGCTCTCGGCGTTCTCGGTGAGAGCCGGCGTCTCGGAAGGCGCGAATTGCTCGGCGAGCCGCAGCCGCCAGGGCGAGGCGGCGCCGAGCGCGAGCCAGGCCGAGCCCGCGCCCGGCCCACCGTTGAAGAGAAAGACGATCGGCCGCGGCTCGCCTTTGTTTTCGGCCCGCTCGAAGGCGGCATAGCTGATATCGGCCAGCGGCGCGCCGCTATGGGCGTCCTGCAGACGCACCGCGCCGACGCGCGCGGTGAAGGCGAATTTCTGCCCGTCGAGCGTCAGCGCATGGGCCGTCGTCGACTCGGGCGGCAATTCGCGCGAGGCGGCGGGCTTTTCTTGCGGCGCCGGCTGGACATCGGCCCGCACGGGCGCTGCGAAAAGGAGGAAACCGAGCGAAATGGCGAATATGTTTCGATTGAAGGCCATGGAAGGACCTTAGGGCAAGAGGGTCGCAGGTTTAAATAGATTGAAACGGGCGACCGTCAGCCCGGCCTTCGCACGAGGCCTCCCCGCGTGAACATTGAAACGAGCCGCAGCATAGGAACGGCGCGCCCTTTGCTCGCCGTTCGCCATCTGACCAAATCCTATGCGACGCCGCAAGGGCCGCTGCCGATCCTCAAGGGGATCGACGTCACGCTCGCCGCCGGCGCGACCATGGCGCTGATGGGCGAATCGGGCAGCGGCAAGAGCACGCTGCTGCATCTCGTCGCCGGATTGGATGAAGCGGACAGCGGCGAGATCGCCATCGACGGCGTGGCCGTCACGGCGCGCTCCGAAGCCGAGCGGGCGGCGCTGCGGCGCGAGACGCTGGGCATCGTCTTCCAGCAATTCAACCTCGTCTCCAGCCTGACGGTCGCCGAGAACCTCGCCTTCCAGGCGCGGCTTTCCGGGCGCTACGACCCCGCCTGGCAAGCCGAACTCGTCCGGCGCCTGCGGCTCGATGGTCTCGAGAAACGCTATCCCGAGCAACTCTCAGGCGGGCAACAGCAGCGCGTCGCCATCGGCCGGGCGCTCGCGGCGCGGCCGCGGCTGCTGCTCGCCGACGAGCCGACCGGCAATCTCGACGAGGCCTCGGGCGACGAGGCGCTCGATCTTGCGCTCGATCTCGTGGCCGAGACCGGCTGCGCCTTTTTGATGGTCACGCACAGCCCCCGTCTCGCCGCGCGGCTGCAAAGGCAGGCGGTTCTCTCGGCCGGGAGGCTCGTCGAACCGTGAGGCAGGCGTTCTGGACTTTCCTCACTCTGCTGTCGCATTGGCGTCGCCATGGCGCCAATCTCGCGACCCTGCTCATCGGACTCGCCATAGCGACGGCGCTATGGAGCGGCGTGCAGGCGCTCAACGCCCATGCGCGCCACAGCTACGCCGAGGCCGCGCGGCTGTTTTCTGAAGGCGGCCGCGGCAGTCTGACCTCGGCGCGCGGCGGCTTGTTCTCGCAGGAGCTTTTCATCCGCCTGCGCCGCGCCGGCTGGAAAGTGTCGCCGGCGCTCGAAGGAAACGTGCGGGTCGGCGCCCATCTTCTGCGCATCGTCGGCGTCGAGCCGCTGACGCTCCCGCATGACGCCAGCGCCGTGCGGGTGAGCGACGCGCGGGGGCTCGACGCGTTCCTGAAACCGCCGGGCCGCGGCTATGTCGCGCCGCAGACGCTGCGGGAGATCGGCGCGGGCGCGGGCGCGACGCTGACGACGGAGCGCGGACGCCAGCTGCCGCCGCTCTTTGCGCGGGAGGGAACCCCGGCCGGCGCAATCGTCGTCGACATCGGCGTCGCGCAGCAAATTCTCGGCGAGCCGGAGAGGTTGTCGCGGCTCCTGCTGGTGGAGGAGCCGGGCCCGGACGCGCCGCCGCTTCAAGCGATCGCCGGCGACGCGCTCAGCTTCGTCGCGCGCGGAGAGGACGGCGATCTCGACCGGCTCACCGACAGTTTCCATCTCAATCTCACCGCCTTCGGCTTCCTCTCCTTCCTCGTCGGCCTGTTCATCGTCCACGCCTCCTACAGCCTCGCCTTCGAGCAGAGGCTCGCAATGGTGCGGACACTGCGCGCCGTCGGCGTCTCGGCCTATGCGCTCGCGGCGGCGATGCTCGCCGAGCTGCTGACGCTCGCCTTCCTCGCCGGCGGCGCGGGAATGGCGCTCGGCTATGGCATCGCGGCGGCGCTGCTGCCGAATGTCGCCGGCACGCTCGCCGGGCTCTATGGCGCGCAAGTGTCCGGACAGCTCGCATTACAACCGAGCTGGTGGGCGGCGGGCCTCGCCATGGCGGCGCTCGGCGCGCTAGCGGCGGCGGCGGCCGGGCTCGCGAAGACGCTGCGTCTGCCGACGCTCGCGCCGGCGCAGCCCTTCGCCTGGCTGGAAGCGCACCGCCATTATCTCTTCCGGCAGGCCGCCCTCGCCCTCATCGCATTGTTCGGCGCGCTGGCCGCTTTTCTTTTCGGCCATGGTCTCGGCGCCGGTTTTCTGATCATCGCCGGCGGCCTGCTCGGCGCGGCGCTGTTGCTGCCGCTGGGCCTCGACGCGGTGCTGCGCCTCGGCGCGGGCGCGGCGCGGGCGCCGGTCGCGCATTGGTTCTGGGCCGACGGGCGCCAGCAGCTCCCGAGCCTGTCGGTGGCGCTGATGGCGCTGTTTGTGGCGCTCTCGACCAATGTCGGCGTCGGCTCCATGGTCGAAGGCTTCCGGAAAACCTTTCTCGACTGGCTCGATCAGCGGCTCATCGCCGAGGTTTATTACGAGGCGGCGAGCGACGCCGACGCCGAAGCGATCGCCGCCTGGCTCGCGGGTCGCAAGGAGGTCTCGGCGATCCTGCCGCTGTGGCGGACGAAAACCCGGATCGGAGATTGGCCCGTCGAGGTGATGGGCCTGCGCGCCCATGAGACCTACAGCGGCCATTTCCCGCTGCTCTCGGCCGCCGGCGACCCCTTCGCCGCCCTGGCGCAGGGCGATGCGGTTCTCATCAGCGAGCAGCTCGCCCGCCGGCTGCATCTTTCGGTCGGCGCGACAATCGACATCCCCGCTTCGCAGGACGTCTGGCGCGCGCGGATCGCCGGCGTCTACCCGGATTATGGCAATACGAAAGGCCA
>JAWOLK010000118.1:0-6774 GCA_033853615.1 Beijerinckiaceae bacterium
GCGCATAGGCTTGAATATCCTCCTTGCCAGGCTGCTCGGAGCCATCATGCCAATGGCTCAAGCCGACAAGACGCGTCAGCGTCCAATAAAGCTCGCGACATCTTTGCTGGAGGAAACGAGCGGGCGCATGGAAAAAGCCCCTTCTCTGCCGGTTTTCCCAAAAGGCGACGCGCGCGCCGAGCGCGCCGAGAGTCGACTCGTGGCGGTTGGCGCGATGGATCGCCCATTCGCCGAACTCTTGGCAGCGGCGGCCGTTCTCTTCGAGCATGCGCGCCTGCTCGGAGAGCCTGCCGCTGATTGCCTGCAACTGGCGATCATGGCGCGCCGCGTGATCTGAGAGCGCGCCGCGAATCTGCGCGATCTCCCGCTCGTAACGCTGCGCCTGGGCCGACAGCGCGCCGCGCATCGCCTCGAGTTTCGCATCGAGCTTTCCCTCGAGGGCGGCGAGCCCGCGAGCCTGCTCTTCCGCTTGACGATCGTGACGGCGGGCCAGCTCCTCCAGCGTGAGGCCGCACGAGCTGTCGAAAGCTGCGTCGATCGTGTCGCAAGGCGCGCCGCCGGCCTTTTGGGCGATCACCGAATAATCCGGGCTGATTGCGGCGAGCACGTCCAGCAGGCGAACGCGCCCGTCGTCGCGCAACACCGCCTCGTCATCGAGGCGCAGCAGTTTGGTGCGGGCGAACCCGTTGAATTCGGCGACGAAGGACAAGAGCAGCGGCGGCAGCGGGCGAATATGCGTCGCATCGAAACAGTAATTGCGCGCCCCGACGCGCAAATTCTCCGGATTGGGGCTTTCGAGAAGCAAAAGCCCCCCAGGCGCGAGGCAACGATAGGCCTCGCCGACGAGACAGCGCAGCCGCGGGAACGGCAGATGCTCCAGGAGGTGGAAAGCGGAGACGAGCGCGAGACTGTCGGAAGGCGTGTTCTCCAGAAACTCGAGCGCATCCGCGCGCGTGACCTCGAAACCGCGGCCGCGGCAGGCCTCGACCATGACCTCGTCCAGGTCGACGCCGCGCGCAGCGAATCCGGCTTCCCTGAGCAGCTCGAGCCATTCGCCGCGCCCACAGCCGAGATCGACGGCCGCTTTTGTCCCCGTCGCTTGCGAAAGTCGCGCCAGGAAGGGTGCGTAGGCGCCCAGCTTTTGTTTGATTTTTTCTCTGGACCCGGGAAATTTATCTTCAAACGACCTGCAAAAATCGCTTCTCGACTCGGGTTCGGAGCCTTTAGTCATGTCGCCAGACGCCCTTTGTCGCGCAAAATCAAGAATGATCTTTGCCGGTCCCTGCCGTAAAAATCGCGGTTGCCCCGACGTCCGTGTGAGGTTCAACTGTCTTTTTATGACAGTTTTGAGCTGCGCCGTCAAAGGTTAACACGAGATAGTCACACGAAATTAATGCCTTATGTAACGAGAGCGAGGCCCTTCTGCGGTTTGAATTCAATCACTTCGTCACAGGCGCCCCGGAATTTCGACAAGCGCCGCAAGAGAACTGCGTAACGCCAAACGCCGCGCAACCAACCTTTATAACTAAGTAATAACCACATCTAACTAAGTAAAAATTACAGCCCCAAGCGCTGCGGACAGACCCCCGCGAGTCGCGCGCCTTGGAAAGGCCGGCGTGCTGGGCCTTGCCTGCGAATCGCGGCGCCGCCGCTGCGGCTGCGACCGAGAGACCCATGGCCGAGCGCCGCACGCGCTTGATATAAAAAGCTCCGAACCGCCAATTCCAG
Source organism: Beijerinckiaceae bacterium (assembly GCA_033853615.1). Classification (GTDB taxonomy): domain Bacteria; phylum Pseudomonadota; class Alphaproteobacteria; order Rhizobiales; family Beijerinckiaceae; genus Methylosinus. The sequence continues at coordinate 1,729 of JAWOLK010000118.1, forward strand.
GAAGCGTCCTATGGGCGAGGAAATCGAAACAACCGGCTTCACCAAGAAGGATTTCACCCGTTTCGCGCTCCGCCTCGCCGAGGAGACGGAGATCGCGCGCGCAATGTTTGCGTCAGGCGCTTTCTCGGAGGCCGGGCACATGCTCGGCTTCGAGCTCGAATGCTGGATCCTCGACCACAATTATTTCCCCGCCCCGGTCAACCAGTCGCTGCTCCAGGCGCTCGCCGATCCGCAGGTCGTCCCGGAGCTTTCGCGCTTCAATCTGGAGCTGAATTGCAGCCCGCTCGAGCTTACCGGCGATGTTTTCGATCGCGCCGAGGAGTTGCTGTCGCGGCTATGGGCGCGTTGTAACGCCGTCGCCCACGGCCTCGACGCGAATATGGTGATGATCGGCACGCTGCCGACGATACGCGACGCCGATCTCACGCTCGCCAACATGTCGCCGCTCAACCGCTATCATGCGCTCAACACCGAAGTTTTGCGCCAACGCCGCGGCCGGCCGCTGCGGGTCGAGATCCTCGGGCGCGAACATCTCCTTTCCGAGCACAAGGATGTGATGCTGGAGGCGGCGGCGACCTCGTTCCAGGTGCATCTGAAAGGCCCCGCAGCGCTGGCGCATCGCTATTACAACGCCTCGATCGCCGCCTCCGGCCCGATCCTCGCCGCCTGCGGCAACTCCCCGTTTCTGTTCGGCAAGTCGCTGTGGGAGGAAACGCGCATCCCCTTGTTCGAACAGGCGGTCGACGTGCCGGGCGCGCGCGATGGCCGGCGCCGCGTCAGCATGGGGTCGTGCTTCGCCGAGCAATGCTGCCTCGAGGTCTTCGAGGAGAACGCCCGCGCCTATCCGGCGCTGCTGCCGATGAGCTTCGACCAGCCGCCGGACGCGCTGCGCCATTTGAGCCTGCACAACGGCACGATCTGGCGCTGGAACCGCCCGCTGATCGGCTTCGAGAAGGACGGGACGGCGCATCTGCGGATCGAGCACCGCATTCTGCCCGCCGGCCCGACGATCGCCGACATGGTCGCCAACGCCGCGCTCTATATCGGCCTCGCCCGCACTCTGGCGCTTGCGAGCGAGGACGGCGCGGCCGGCCTCACCTTCGGTGAAGCATGCGATAATTTTTACGCCGCCGCCCGCCACGGGCTCGACGCCGTGCTGGTCTGGCCGGGGCTCGGCGCAATCGCCGCCGACCGGCTGTTGCTCGATCATCTCTTGCCGCGCGCGCGGGCGGGGCTCGCCGATCTCGACGTGGACGAGGGCCGCTGGCTCGACCTCATCGAGGCGCGCCTCGCCGCGCGGGCGACCGGCGCGCATTGGCAGCGCGCGGCGTTTGAAGCGCATGGCGGCGACGTTTATGAATTGATGGCGGCTTATTGCGAGCGCCAACGCAGCGGCGCGCCTGCGCATGAATGGGAGCTTTGACGCTTTGTTGACGGACACGCCCTGCCCTGTTTTCCAAGAGCTGCCGGACGGCTTTCTCGATTGTCCCGCCGAGCGCCTCGGCGAATTGCTCCCCGGCCCCTGCCTCTTCGAGCTGCAGGGCCGCGATCCCAATCCGCTGTTCGTTTCGACGCTGCTGCACGGCAATGAAGACAGCGGCTTGAAGGCGGTGCAGGCGGTGTTGCGCCGCCATGCCGGGCGCGAGCCGCCGCGCGCGATGATTCTCTTCATCGGCAATGTCCGCGCCGCCGCCGCCAATCTGCGCACGCTGCCGGGCCAAACGGATTTCAACCGCGTCTGGCCGGGCACGCTGACGCCGCAGGCGCCGGAAGCGCGCCTCGCGCAATTCGTTTACGATTACGCTTCCCGCCGGTCGCTGTTCGCGAGCGTCGACATCCACAATAACACCGGCTACAACCCGCATTACAGTTGCATAACCAAGCTTGAACCGCGCTTTGTGGCGCTCGCTCAGCTTTTCTCGCGCATCGTCGTGCATTTTCAGCGCCCGCTCGGCACCCACGCCAGCGCCTTTGCGGAACTGTGCCCGGCCGTCACCGTCGAATGCGGCAAGGCCGGCGGCGACGCCGGCGCGAGCCATGCCGCCGAGCTGATCGAGGCCTGCCTGTCGCTGTCGCATTTCCCGAGCCATGCGCCGGCGCCGCATGACGTCGACCTGCTGCGCACCTATGCGATTGTGAAGACGCCGGCGGAAGCAAGCTTCTCTTTCGACGGAACGCCGGCCGATTTTCTGTTCCGGCCCGATCTCGACCGGCTGAATTTCTCGGAGCTGCGCGCCGGCGCGAGTCTCGGCCGGCTGGGCGCGGCCGGCGCCCTGCTCGAAATTCTGCCGGGCGACGGCGAAGAGACCGAACCGGCCGACTATTTCGACTATGGCGACGGCGACATTCGTCTGACGCAGGACGCCATTCCGGCCATGCTCACTCTGGACCCGCGGGCGATTCGGCTGGATTGCCTGTGCTATCTGATGCACCGCATCGGCATGGATGGGCGAAGGCTCTGATTCATATGCGGAATGTCGCAACCATCGGCGCATGCAGCGAGCCGATGATCGGATCGGCGGCGTAAACCTCGTCCTCAAGGCCGCGGTTGAGAATCGCGACCTCGGTGCAGGCGAGCGCCAGGGCGGGTGACGCAAGAATGTGGTCGATCAGCGTCGGCCGGCCGGCATGGATGACGCTGAATCGCTCTTGCGGCGCGACCGCCTCTTCCAGCGCGACCAGCGTGCGGCTGCTCGGCGCCTCCTCGTCGCGTCGGGCGCGCAAGAGCCGCGTCGGCGTGTCGTGTTCATCGGCGTTGAAATCGCCGCAGACGGCGAGACGCGCCTGCGGCTCACGGTCGAACAGCGCATCGACGAAGAGCCGCGCCTCCAGCGCCTGCCCTTCCCGCTTCTGCGCGGCGACGAATTGTCCCTCGACGATCGAGCGGCTGGAGCCGACGCCGCGCGCGCTCGCCAGCGGAACCGCGCGCGGGGCCCGCAGATGCAGATTGACGACATGCAGCGGCGCGCCTGCCGGCAAGGCGATGCAGGCGTAAAGGAGCGGCCGGTCCCAGGAAATTTCCACCGGCTCCGGCTGCACGCCGTCCTCGGCCGGCGGCGCCCAGCGCCAGGGCGGCACAAGCTCATGATAAATCTGCCGCCGCTCCAGGATCGGCCAGCGGCTCAGAATGGCGAGATTGTGAACGTCGGCGGGCGAATCGGAGCCGGGCCGCAGGCTTGTCGCCCGGTGAAAGCCGGCATAGGGCGAGCCGGCGAGCAGCTTATCCAGCGCATGAAACAGGCGCGGCGCATGGGCTTTCGCCTTTTGCGCATGCACCTCCTGCAGACACAGCACATCGGCGGCGAGCGCGTCGAGAATCGGCCGCAGCGCGGCGGCGCGGCGGGCGAAGACATCCTCATGCGCCGGCGACCAGTCCAGATTCTCGATATTGAAGGTGGCGAGACGAAAGACTGCGGACATTTTGGGGCCTGCGGGACGAAGGGCGCTCGGTCTTCTTTAGCGTTTTCTTGTCGCCGAACCGGCTCCCACTTCGGCGGAAAACGCCCTAGCATAACCGCCGGCCTGCGCGGGCGCGTCGCGGAGCCGCAAAAAAAACGGCCCGCCAAAGGGCGGGCCGCGGAATATCCTAACGCGACGGCGTCAGACGTCGAAACCGCCGTCGCCGCCGCCGTCGAAGCCGCCATCGTCGGCGCCGTAATCGGCGTCTTCGGGCCCGGCGTCATAGCCTTGGTCGTCGTAGCCGGCGTCCTCCTGGCCCGGCGCGGCGTCGCCATAATAATTGTTGATCACCGTCTCATGCACGCCGCCGCCCCCTGGCTCGAAGCCGGAGCCGATGCCGAGATTACTGCCGACGCCGCCGGCGCCGCCATGGAACAGGCCGCGGATGCTGTCCGCCAGCAAGACGCCGCCCGCGACGCCCGCCGCTGCTCCGAGCGCGCCCTTCAGAAAGCCGCCGCCTCCACCCTGCGGAGCCATCGGCGGCTGCGGGGCGTAGCCTTGCGCGGCGTAATTCGGCGGCGGAGCGTAATTGCCCTGCTGTTGCGGCGCGCCCCAAGGACCGCCGGGCGGCGGGGCGGGACGCGGCGGGGGCGCCTGGGTGGCGCCGACGCCGCCGCCAAAGAGACCGCCCAGGAAACTTCCCGATTTCGCCGGCGCGGGCGCCGACTCCAACTGGCGGACGCGCGCCTCCAGTTCCTGAAGCCGCTTATTGGCCGCCTGGAGCGCCTGATCCTGCACAATGACCGTCTGGGCGAGCAAATAGGCCGCCGCCGGCTGGCTCTTGATCTGCTCGTTGATGAAAGCCTCCGCCTCCTGGTCGCGAGGCGACGCGGCGGCGCTCTTCGTGCGCTCGAACAGGCCCGCGAGAAGTTGGCGTTCTTCCGGTGACATAGACATCTCCCAGTTGAGCCGCCCCCGAGGGGCGCGGCGCGAGACATATGGGAACGGCTTTCCCGCCTGCCAAGGGGGAAAGCCTAACCGCCGCGCTGGCCTAACTCAACTGCGCGCGTCCTGCTCACTCCCCGGCGAGCGCCATGTCGTCGCGATGGATGATCTCGTCCGGCCCGCGGAAGCCGAGCAGCGCCTCGATGTCGCGCGTCGAGCGGCCGATGATCCGGGCCGCGTCCACCGCGTCGTAAGTGACGAGCCCGCGGCCGATTTCGCCCCCTTGCGCGTTGCGGATCACGACGCAGTCGCCCTTGGCGAAGCCGCCCTCGATCCGCGTCACTCCCGCCGGCAGCAGGCTCTTGCCGGAGGCAAGCGCTTTGCCGGCGCCCTCGTCGAGATGCACCGCGCCTTTCGGCTCCAGCGAGCCGGCGATCCATTTCTTGCGGGCGGTCACGGGATTGGACGGCGTGAGGAACCAGGTGCAACGGTCACCCGCGGCGATGCGCGACAGCGGCGACGGCGTCCGCCCGTCGGCGATCACCATATGGGCGCCGCCGGTCGTCGCGATCTTCGCCGCCTCGATCTTGGTGCGCATCCCGCCGCGCGAATATTGCGAGGCGGCGCCCCCGGCCATCGCCTCGATCTCGGCGGTGACGCGGGGCACGACGGGGATCAGCTCCGCCTTCGGGTCCTGGCTCG
>JAWOLK010000119.1:0-10381 GCA_033853615.1 Beijerinckiaceae bacterium
GTTAACTACTGTGCGACAGCGCCGTCGCTTTTGCGCGATTTTGCCTTGGTGTCGCGCAGACGTCGTTTAAACTCGCAGCGCTCTGAGCTTTTTCAGCACAAAAGTCGCGCGTCCCGCGCGCGGCGCAAGGGGCCTTGCGGCGCGAGTCGATTCGTTTTTTCACCGGGACGGCGCGCAGGGTCAAAAATGGATAAATGCGGACAAAACAGCGGGATGGCCAAGCGGGGCCCAGGCTGCTACAGTCCCGTCGCTTCGGGTTTAACGAAAGGTTCACACTTGCGGCCTAGGTGGTTGAAATTTGGGACAGCGGTCCTGCTGGCCGCAGTTGCGACGTCGAGCGCAGCGCTTGCATCGGATCTTCCCGACACGCCGAAGCCGCTGCCGCCGCCTGCGCCCGAATCGGCGCCGAAGCCGCAAGAAGGCTGGATCATCACCGTGCGGGCGATGGGCGCGGTCATGCCGAGCTATCCCGGCTCCTCGACGCTGCGGCCCTATCCCTTCCCGTCGGTCAATATCCGCCGGATCGGCGAGCCGGAGATTTTCTCGACCCCGGACGAGGGCTTCGGCTTTTCCTTGGTCGACCAGGAGGGGATTCGCTTCGGACCGGTCGCGAATTTCGTCTTCCGGCGCGGCGAGCGCGATGGTCTGTTCGGTTTGCGGCCCGTGGGCCTCACCCATGAGATCGGCGGCTTCTTCGAATATGCGCCGCTCGAAAATTTCCGCGCCCGCGCCGAATTGCGACAGGGCATCGACGGCCACAAGGGGTTCGTCGCCGCGCTGATGGCCGATTTCTACGGGCCGATCGCGCCGAAATTCAGCCTTTCGATCGGCCCGCGATTGAATTTCGGCGACAATCGCTACGCCAACGCCTATTTCTCCGTGTCGCCGATCGAGGCGATCCTGAACGGCCGCGTCGTGCCCTATCAGGCGGTGGGCGGCTTCACCTCGGCCGGCGGCCTCGCGACGCTGCGTTACGACATCACCAGCGACACCAACGCCACCATATTCGGCGGCGCGCAGCGGCTGCTCGGCAGCGTCGGCGAGAGCCCGATCCCGAATATGATCGGCTCGCGCAATCAGTTCACCGCCGGCCTGTCGATCGGCAAGTCTTTCGAGTTCCACGGATTTTAGAGCCTGTTCCGGTCCGACTGGTTCCGACCGGGGGGCTCTCGGGCGGGGCCGCCGCGCGCCCGAACGGCAACGGCCGGCGCTTTACGGTTTCGCGCGCTCCTTCACGCATTCCTTGATGAAATCGCGCGCCGCAGTCTTGTCGGTCAGCCCCTTGGCGGCGGCCTGCTGGGCGCATTCCCGCCGCAAGCCGCGATGCGAGACGCGGCCGAAATAGCAGCGCGTCAAAAAAGCCTCCCGTTCCTGGCCCTTGGCGCCGCGCTCATTGGCCCGGTCGCGGCAGGCCTGGCGGATGCGGCGCGCCTCGAATTTCGACAAGCGCTCATGCGGTTTTGCCGCGGGCGCGCCGGAGGCCGCCGGCGGTTTCGTCGGCGGCTGCGGATCAGGACGGGGCCCTTGCGCAAGGGCGTCGGCGCAAAACAGCAGCGCCGCCGCGCAGACGATGCGGGGCAGAAGCCGACGCCCCTCGCGCGCGGCGGGACGGGGATGCGTTGCGGTTTCCGTCGAAATATCCATCTGCCGCTCCGATCGAACTCTGCAAGACAACGCTCCGGCTCTTGCCGGAGCCGATATGCGGCTTCTTTCGCACGGAAGCAAGGCGGCGGCATGGCGCAGCTTCAGGCTGTCCGTTTCGTCCCGCGGCCGCGCCGCGAGCGGGAAATTAACCCTGGCTTCGCTGCCGCGTTAATCTTTGTCCATCGCAAGCAACACGCACGCTGGCCCGGCGGTGCGCGCGACGCCGGTCCGCTCTCGAAAAGGCTTTTGTAGGCAAATGGATGGCTGAGTTGTCGACAATTTTACGCGTTGAGGTCACGCAAATTTATACTTACCGGAATTCTCCGTGTTCGTAAATCGATCCGGATAAAATGCGGGATAATTACTTCGAAGCCCGGAAAATCCTGCTGCCTATTCTTGCTTCCAACAAAGGGAGGCAGGGATGTTCGGCGTCATCGGCAAAGCGGCTGCGGCTCTTTCGCTCTCGCTCGCGGTGTGTCTCGCGGTCGACGCGAAGAGCCTGGCCGCAACGGAGGCGGCAAGTTTTGCGTCTCTCGGCGCCGAGACCAGCGTCCCCTTCGGCTGGGTGGATTTTTGCGCCCGCTACCGCGGCGAATGCCGCGAAGGCCGTTCGAGCGACGTCGAGATCGACCTCACCACGGCCGCGCTCCGCAAGATTCAGCACGTCAACGCGCTGGTGAACAAATCGATCGAGCCCGTCTCCGACAAGGAGCATTGGGGCGTGATCGATCAATGGGATTACCCGACCGACGGCAAGGGCGATTGCGAAGATTTCGCGCTGATGAAACGCCGGCTGCTGATCGAGGAAGGCTTTCCGCGCGAGGCGCTGCTGATGACGGTTGTGAAGGAGAAGAATGGCGACGGCCACGCCGTGTTGACCGTCAGGACCAATCGCGGCGAATTCATTCTCGATAATCTCAGCGACGCGGTGAAGCCCTGGAACAGCACCGGCTATCGCTTCGTGAAGCGTCAGTCGCAGGATAATCCGAATGTCTGGGTGGCGATCGGCGCCCCGACCGCCGCGCCGCTCTATGTCTCGAAATGAGGCGCGCAAGGAAGCGCGCCGCAGCCGCGCGTTACGGCATGAGCTCCAGTCCCTTGGCGTAGCGCTCGGCGTTCTCGACATAATGTTTCGCCGATTCGAGAAAGCCCGCGACCGCCTCGTCGCCGAGCGTGCGCACGACTTTCGCCGGCGAACCGACGATCAGCGAATTATCGGGAAATTCCTTGTTCTCCGTCACCAGCGCGTTGGCGCCGACGAGGCAGTTGCGGCCGATTTTCGCGCCGTTGAGAATGGTCGCGCCCATGCCGATCAGCGTCGTGTCGCCGATCGTGCAGCCATGGAGAATCACGCCGTGGCCGATGGTGCAGTCGGCGCCGATCGTCAGCGGAAAACCCATGTCGGTGTGGAGGATCGAATTGTCCTGAATATTGCTGCGGGCGCCGATGGTGATCCATTCATTGTCGCCGCGCAGCACGCAGCCGAACCAGACATTCGCGTCTTCGCAAAGTTCGACGCGGCCGATCAGCTGCGCATTGGGCGCGACGAAATAGCGTCCGGACGCCGGCAGACGCGGCTGCGCGCCCTCGAGCTTGTAAAGCGGCATGTCATCTCCTTGGGTTGCGGAAGATTGCTATGTTCCCGCGCCGGCGACAATCTCCTATCCTCGGGCGGGGCTTTGGGGAAGCTTTGGCGGGGGCTGGGCCGACGGTCAAACTCCCTGTACTAAAAGAATGATTTGCGAGCGATTCGCCGCGCCGGTTGCTGAAGAGGAGACGCATTGGGCGAGGAACGGATAAAGGATCGCATGCGCTGGGCTGCGCTGGCCTCGGTGCGGGCGGCGCACGCCCTCGCGCAAAGCGCGGTCGCGCCATACCACGCTTTCCGTTCTATGGCCATTGGCGCGCCGACGCGCCTGCGGATTGCGCCGACGGATATTCGCACCACCGATTCCACCGTCGCGGACGAGATTTTCGCCGGCTGCTTCTCGTTCAATGGCAAGACGCTGCAGGCGCCGGGGCGCTCGCCTTTCGAATACGACTGGCCCTCGGCCGCCTGGCGCCGTTCGCTTGCGGGTTTTTCCTGGCTGCGGCATTTGCGCCCCGACCATGATCCGCTGGCCGGGGATTACGCCCGCGCCTATGTCGGCGCCTTCCTCGTCCTGCGCAAGACCGAGCCGGACGACCCCGCCTTCGAGCCGGGCGTCACGGCGCGCCGCACGCTCTCCTGGCTCGCGCAATCGCCGCTGCTGCTCGACGGGGCGGACGCCGATTTCTACGAACGCTTCATGGCGGGCCTCGCCGCCGACGTGCGGTCGCTGTCGCGCTTCATCGCGAGCGGCAAGGCGCGGGGCGGCGAGCGGTTGCTCTGCGCCATCGCTTTGGCGGAATTCTCGATCTGCGCCGACTCGGCCGGGGCCATTCTGCCGCGCGCCTCGCGCCTGCTCGGCCATGAGCTCGAGCGCCAGATCACCCGCGACGGCGGCCATATCGGCCGCAATCCGCAGACGCTGCTCGATCTCCTGCTCGATCTTCTGCCGTTGCGGCGGGTCTATGCGGCGCGCGGCCTCTCGGCGCCCGAGGCGGTGATGCGGGCGATCGACCGGATGATTCCGATGTTGCGCATGTTGCAGCACGGCGACGGCTCGCTGGGCCTGTTCAACGGCATGGGCGTGACCTCGCTCGATCTTCTCGCGACGATCCTCTCGCATGAGGACGCGCCGGGCAGCGCCCCGCTCAACGCCCCCTACGCCGGCTATCAGCGGATGCAGGCCGGCGGCGCGCTGGTTCTCGCCGATTGCGGGGCGCCGCCGCCGATCGAGTTTTCGCACGCCGCCCACGCCGGCGCGCTGGCGTTCGAATATTCGGTCGAGTCGCAGCGCGTCGTCGTCAACTGCGGCGCGCCGCCGCCGCAATTCGAGACGGCGCGGCAAATGGCCCGCGCCACGGCCGCCCATTCCACGCTCGTTCTCAACGACCGCTCCTCCTGCCGCTTCGCGCTGGACGAGGGGCTCGAGAAATGGGTCGAGGGCTGTATCCTGAGCGGCCCGCGCGAGATCGATGTCGATCGCCGCGCGTCGGACTCGGGCGAGGTGCTCGAATGCGCCCATGACGGCTATGTGCGCGATTACGGGCTGGTGCATGAGCGCGTGTTGGCGCTCACTCATGACGGCGCGCGCCTCATCGGCGAGGACCGGTTGCGGCCCGCATCCGGCGCAGAGCCGGCGCAGGCTTGCGACTTCGTCATCCGCTTCCATATCCATCCGCGGGTGGTCGTGGCGCCCCTGGAGAATGGGCGGCGGATCGGCTTGACGCTCCCAGACGGGCGGCGCCTGATTTTCGCGGCCGCGGGGCTGACGCCCGCCATAGAGGAGAGCATCTTCTTCGCCGCGCCGCAGGGGGCAAGCCGCTGCGCGCAGATCGTTCTCACCGGCTCGGCGACGCCGCATACGCGCGTGCGCTGGACCTTCCGCCGCGCCGATCTTTCGCCGGCGAGCGTTTCGTCGACAGGGGAATCGTGATAACGCGGCAGCGTCATAGTTTGGGGAAAGCCGATGGCCCTTGATCTGCGCCGCATCACCCGCGCGCTTCTGTCCGTCTCCGACAAGACGGGCCTCGTCGATTTCGCGCGCATTCTCGCCCGGCACGGCGTGGAGCTGGTCTCGACCGGCGGCACCCGCAAGGCGCTCGCCGACGCGGGTCTCGCCGTTCAGGACATTGCCGATCTCACCCATTTTCCCGAGATGATGGACGGCCGGCTGAAGACTCTGCACCCGAAAGTGCATGGCGGCCTGCTGGCGATCCGCGAAAATCCCGAGCATGAAGCGGCGATGCTGGCGCATGACATCAAGCCGATCGACCTGCTCGTGGTCAACCTCTATCCCTTCGAGGCGACGCTGGCCAAGGGCGCGCCTTTCGAGGAATGCGTCGAAAACATCGACATTGGCGGGCCGGCGATGATTCGCGCCGCCTCCAAGAATCACGACGACGTCGCAGTGATCGTCGATCCGGAAGATTACGCCGGCTTCGCCGCCGAACTGGATGCAAACGCCGGCGCCGCGACCCGCGCCTCGCGCCGGCGGCTCGCGCAAAAGGCCTTCGCCCGCACCGCCGCCTATGACGCGGCGATCTCCAATTGGCTCGCCGCCGCGCTCGATGAAGCCACGCCGCCCTTTCGCGCGATTGGCGGCAAGCTGGCGCAAGAGATGCGCTATGGCGAAAATCCGCATCAATCGGCGGGCTTTTACCTCACCGGCGAGACGCGCGCCGGCGTCGCGACCGCCCGGCAGCTCCAGGGCAAGCAGCTCTCCTACAATAATATCAACGACACCGACGCCGCTTATGAATGCGTCGCGGAATTCGATCCGGCGCGGACCGCCGCCGTTGCCATCGTCAAACACGCCAATCCCTGCGGCGTAGCGGAAGGGGCGACGCTCGAAGAGGCCTATCTGAAGGCGCTGCGCTGCGATCCGGTCTCGGCCTTCGGCGGCATCGTCGCGCTGAACCGCAAGCTGGATGCGGCGGCGGCGCGCGAAATCGTGAAGATTTTCACCGAAGTGATCATCGCCCCGGATGCGGACGAAGAGGCTGCCGCCATCGTGGCGGGAAAGAAGAATTTGCGCCTGCTGCTCGCCGGCGGGCTTCCCGATCCGCGCGCGCGGGGGGTGACGCTGCGCACGGTCGCCGGCGGCTTCCTGGCGCAGAGCCGCGACAATGCGGTCGTCGACGACATGACGCTGCAAGTCGTCACCAAGCGCGCGCCGAGCGAGCGGGAGCTTGCGGATCTCCAATTCGCCTTCCGCGTGGCCAAGCATGTGAAATCCAACGCCATCGTCTACGCCAAGGAGGGCGCGACCGTCGGCATTGGCGCGGGGCAGATGTCGCGCGTCGATTCGTCCCGCATCGCGGCGCACAAGGCCGGCGAGGCGGCGCAGGCGGCGGGCCTTCCCGAGAGCCTCGCCAAGGGCGCGGTGGTTGCGTCCGACGCCTTCTTCCCCTTCCCCGATGGGCTGCTCGCGGCCGCCGGGGCAGGGGCGACGGCGGTGATCCAGCCGGGCGGCTCGATCAACGACAAGGACGTGATCGCCGCCGCCGACGCGGCTGGCCTCGCCATGGTTTTTACGGGCGTGCGCCACTTTAGGCATTGACGCCGTTGCGCGGTTTCATGTGCGGCGCAAGATGACAGCTTGGCGCGGTCGCGCTAGAAGAGCGTCCAGGCAGCGTATTTTCGGTGACGAAAGATGACGACAGCGACGATGGCGGCGCTGATGGCGCTGGCTTTGATTTGGTTGTCCTGGGTGAACCGGCCGCCGTGGCTCTAGCGTTTTCGCCGAAGTGGAAACCGGTTCGGCGATGAGAAAACGCTCGACGTAGGGCGGCGAGCGCTCTACGCCGCCGCGCCGCTCGCCAGCAGCTTTTGCTGATGGTCGCGAATCAGCGCCTCGATCAGCTCGTCGAACTCGCCCTCCATCACCCTGTCGAGCTTGTAGAGCGTCAGATTGATGCGGTGGTCGGTGACGCGCCCTTGCGGGAAATTATAGGTGCGGATGCGCTCCGAGCGGTCGCCGGAGCCGACCTGCTGCTTGCGGTCGGCGGAGCGGGCGCTGTCGAGCCGCTGGCGCTCGGCGTCAAAGAGGCGCGAGCGCAGCACGCTCATCGCCTTCGCCTTGTTGCGGTGCTGCGAGCGCTCCTCCTGCATCATCACCACGATGCCGCTCGGCAGATGGGTGATGCGGATCGCCGATTCGGTCTTGTTGACGTGCTGGCCGCCGGCGCCGCCGGCCCGCATCGTTTCGATGTGCAGGTCCTTCTCGTCGATCGTCACATCGACGTCCTCGGCCTGCGGCAGCACCGCGACCGTCGCGGCCGAGGTGTGGATGCGCCCCTGCGTCTCGGTCTCCGGCACGCGCTGAACGCGATGCACGCCCGATTCGAATTTCAGCCGGCCATAGACGCCGCGGCCGATGATTTCGGCGACGATTTCCTTAAAACCGCCGAGCGCGCCCTCGCTCGCTGAGACGACCTCGACGCTCCAGCCGCGCAGCGCCGCATATTTCTGATAGGCGCGGAAGAGATCGCCGGCAAAGAGCGCCGCCTCGTCGCCGCCCGTGCCGGCGCGCACTTCGAGAATCACGCCCTTCTCGTCGGCCTCGTCCTTCGGCAGCAAGGCGAGCCGCAGCGCGTCGGCGCTCGCCTCAAGCGCCGCCCGGGCCGGCTCCAGCTCCGCTTCGGCGAGCGCCCGCATCTCCTCATCCGTGGCGCCGTCGCCGATGAGCTGGCGCAAGCCTTCCACTTCCGCGCGGGCGGCGCGAAAGGCGCGGATTTTTTCGCTCACCTCGTCGAGCGATGCGAGCTCGCGGGAAAGGGCGACGAAGGTTTGCGAATCGGGGCCGGACGCGAGCTTGGCGTTCAGCTCGTCGTGGCGGCGCAGAATAAGATCGAGTTTGTCTTCGGCGAACATGCGCGTCTCTTGCAAGGATATGAGGGGAGGGCGCCGCTGGAGCCTTCCCGCGACGGCCGGCGTCCGCCGCCGGCAGGGAAACGCCCCATGGAAAAGACACCGCGCGCCGATCCGATCGGCGCGCGGAACCCTATAACGGAACGCCGCGCGCCTGGGCGTAATCCCGCAGTTTTTCGCGCAGCGAGGGCGCCCCGTCGCTGGCCGCGAGCAATGAGGCGAGGAAGAGCTGCGCCTCCTCGAGATCCAGCGCGCGAATCATCGCCTTGATCGGGCCGATGGAGGAGGGGGACATGGACAGCGAGCGGTAGCCGAGCGCGATCAAAGCCAGCGCCTCGATCGGCCGTCCGCCCATCTCGCCGCACAGCGTCACCTGCTTGCCGAATTTCGCGCCAGTCGCGGCGATCGCCTCCAGCGCGCGCAGCACCGGCGCCGAGAGATTGTCGTAGCGCTTCGAGACGCGCGTATTGTCGCGGTCGGCCGCATACATGTATTGCACGAGATCGTTGGAGCCGACGGAGAGGAAGTCGGCCCGCTCGGCGATGACGTCGAGCTCCCACAACAGCGCCGGCACCTCGACCATCGCGCCGAGTTCGAGCTTTTTCGGCGGCTCGTAGCCATGGCGCTCGATATGCTCCAATTCGCGCAGCGCGATCGCCTTCGCCTGGTCGAATTCGGCGACATTGGCGATCATGGGGAACATGATGCGCAAATGGTGGCCGGCGGCGGCCTTCAGCATCGCACGCAATTGCATGCGCAAGAGGCCCGGCCGATCGAGGCCGATGCGGATCGCCCGCCAGCCGAGCGCCGGATTCTCCTCCTCGATCGTCGCCATATAGGGCAGCACCTTGTCGGAGCCGATGTCGAGCGTGCGGAAGGTGACGGGGCGCCCGGCGACCGAGTCGAGCACGGTCTTATAGAAGCGATACTGGTCGTCCATGCGCGGAAAGCGCGACGCCAGCATGAATTGCAGCTCGGTGCGGAAGAGGCCGATGGATTTCGCGCCCGTTTCGCCAAGATGCGGCACATCGACCGAGAGGCCGGCGTTCATGTGCAGCGCGATCTCGACGCCGTCCTTGGTGATCGACGGCGCGTCGCGCAGCCGCGCATATTGCTCCTGGCGGCGGGCGCGCAGCCGCGCCTTTTCGGCGTAAGCGCTCTGCACGTCCGGCTGCGGCCGCACATGCACGTCGCCGGTGGCGCCGTCGACGATGATCTCCTCGCCGGTCTCGACGAGGTCGGTGATATTGCCGACGAGACCGACCGTCGGCACGCCGAGCGCCCGTGCGACGATGGCGACATGGCTCGACGGCCCGCCTTCCTCCAGCACCAGGCCGCGCACCTTGGCCCGGTCGTAATCGAGCAGCGCGGCCGGACCCATGTTGCGGGCGACGATGATCGCGTTTTCCGGCACCGCCTCCCGGTCGACGACGTAGCTCTGGCCGGTCAGCTGATGCAGGAGGCGATTGGCGAGATCGTCGAGATCGTGCAGCCGGTCGCGCAGATAAGGGTCGGTCTGCCGCTGCATCCTGGCGCGGGCGTCGTTCTGCACGCGCTCGACCGCCGCCTCGGCGCTGAGGCCCGTCATTACCGCCTCGCGCAGCCGGCGCACCCAGCCGCGGTCGTTGGCGATGGCGCGCACCGCCTGCAACACCTCGCGGTGCTCGCCGGCGCCCATGCGGTCGCCATGCGCGACCAGCTCGTCGATGGCGAGGCGCATCGCCTCGGTGGCGGCGTCGAGCCGGTTCAGCTCGCCCTGTATGTCCTCGGCGATGAGGTTTTTGACGATGACGCGCGGCTCGTGCAGCAGCACATGGCCGAGGCCGACGCCGTCGCAGATCGCCGCGCCCTTCAGCGACAGCGGCCGATCGAGCGCCAGAAGCTCGGCCTGTTTCGAGATCGCCTGCAACTCGCCCGAGGCGATCATCTCGGCGAGCAGCATCGCCGTGGTTTGCAGCGCCTCGATCTCCTCCTCGGAATAGGAGCGGCGAACCTTGTTCTGGACGACCAGAACGCCGAGCGTATTGCCGCCCCGCAGGATCGGCACGCCGAGGAAGGAGTGGTAGATTTCTTCGCCCGTCTCCGGCCTGTAGGAGAAGGCGGGATGTTCATGCGCCTCGGACAGCGCCAGCGGCTCCGCGCTTCGGGCGATGAGGCCGACGAGGCCCTCGCCAGAATGCATGGTCGTCATGTGGACGGCTTCGCGGTTGAGGCCCTCCGTGGCGAAGAGCTCCAGGTTCTGGTCCGCGCGGAGGACATAAACCGAACAGACTTCCGCCA
>JAWOLK010000120.1:0-10052 GCA_033853615.1 Beijerinckiaceae bacterium
CCTTCTCGACGCGCTTCACCGGCCTGCCGATCAAGGTCGGCCGCCTCTCGCGCATGGTCGGCGCGGCGGAAGTCCGCGAAACCAAGAAGGGCCTCGCCGAGGGGCAGGTCGATATTCTCGTCGGCACCCATGCGGTGCTCGGCAAGGGCGTCAGTTTCAAGGATCTCGGCCTCGTCATCATCGACGAGGAGCAGCATTTCGGCGTCTCCCACAAGGAGCGCCTGAAGGAGCTGCGCGCCGAGGTGCATGTGCTGACGCTTTCGGCGACGCCGATCCCGCGCACGCTGCAGCTCGCCATGACCGGCGTGCGCGAATTGTCGCTGATCGCGACGCCGCCGGTGGATCGCCTCGCGGTGCGCAGCTTCGTCTCCCCCTTCGACCCCTTGATCGTGCGCGAGGCGCTGCTGCGCGAGCGCTATCGCGGCGGCCAGGCCTTTTTCGTCTGCCCGCGCATCGAGGACCTGGAAGAAGCGTCCGCCTTCTTGCGCGAAAATGTGCCGGAGGCGAAATTCGTCGTCGCCCACGGCCAGATGAGCGCATCCGAACTCGAAGACAAAATGTCGGCCTTCTATGATGGCAAGTTCGACATTCTCCTGTCGACGACGATCGTCGAATCGGGCCTCGACATCCCGTCCGCCAATACGCTGATCGTCTGGCGCGCCGATATGTTCGGCCTCGCGCAGCTTTATCAGCTGCGCGGCCGCGTCGGGCGCGGCAAGATCCGCGCCTATGCGCTGTTCACCACGCCGGCGAACCGCTTGATCACGCCGCAGGCGCAAAAGCGGCTCGACGTGTTGCAGTCGCTCGACACGCTCGGCGCCGGCTTCCAGCTCGCGAGCCACGACCTCGACATCCGCGGCGCCGGCAATCTGCTCGGCGACGAGCAATCCGGCCATATCAAGGAGGTCGGCTACGAATTGTATCAGCAGATGCTGAGCGACCAGATCACGCTGCTGAAGGCCGGCATAGAGGAGCCGCAAGAGGAAGCCTGGTCGCCGACGATCATGCTCGGCGCGCCGGTGACGATTCCCGAGGATTACATCCCCGATCTGACGTTGCGGCTGCAAATCTACCGCCGCCTCTCGACGCTGGAGAGCGACGAGGAGATCGAGTCCTTCGCCGCCGAAATGATCGACCGTTTCGGCCCGCTGCCGGGCGAGGTGCAGCAGCTTCTTCAAATCGTCGCGATCAAGGCGCTGTGCCGCCGCGCCCATGTCGAAAAGGTCGACGCCGGACCGAAGGGCGTCAACATCTCCTTCCGCGACAATCTCTTCGCCAATCCGGCGGGCCTCGTCCGCTATGTGTCGGAACAGGGCGCGCAGGCCAAGGTGCGGCCCGACATGCGCATCGTCTTCATCCGCGATTTCGAGGACATGGAGGAACGGCTCGACGGCACGCGCCACATTCTGCGCACGCTGGTGTCGATCGCCGAGAAGAAAAAGGCGGCGTAGCGGCGAGCGCCGCGCGTCGTGCAAGGGCGGTTCGCCGCGAAGGAGGCTTGCGTGACAGGCGCCGAGGTCATCCGTTTCGCCCTGCTTCCCACATCGCTGGGGCTCGCGCTCGTCGCCCGCAGCGGGCGGGGCCTGTGCGCCCTGACCCTCGGCGACGACGCCGATATGCTGCGCGCCGATCTGGCGCGGCGGTTTCCCAAGGCCGAGCGGATCGAAAGCGGCGAGGCGCCGGCCGAAGTCCTCGCCTTCGTCGAGGGGGGCGCGGCGCTCAGCCTGCCGCTCGACTTGCGCGGCACGCCTTTTCAGCAGCGCGTCTGGCAGGCGCTGCGCGAGATTCCGCCGGGAGCCACGGCGACCTATGCCGGGATCGCCCGCAGCATCGGCGCCGAAAAAGCGACGCGCGCGGTGGCCGCCGCCTGCGCCGCCAATCCCATCGCCATCGCCGTTCCCTGCCATCGGGTGATCCGCAGCGACGGCGGGCTTTCCGGCTATCGCTGGGGCGACTGCCGCAAGCGGGCGCTGCTCGCCCGCGAGGGGGCCGATTGCGCCTTGGCCGAAGCGGTGGCATGACAAAGCGACGGCTCGAGCCGGGCGGCGCTTTTCAGGCGGTGGCGACAGATGATCAGCAACAAGGCTCTCGGCCCGGCGCTCGCCGGCATTCTCGCCGCTTGCGGCCTCGCGTCCTGCGCGACTGTCGAGGCCGGCCCGGAAGGGGGCGTCGCCCGCGACGCCAATTACGCCGAGGGCTTCTGCCAGCAATTCGGCAAACACGCCGCCATTCGCGGGATCGCCAACAGCTCGGGATACCGGGCCTTCGCCTGCGAGGCCGGCGGGCGCCCGATCGAAGGGACGGCGATCTTTCCGACCGACGCCGAGGCGCGCTGCCAGCTCTTCGGCGGCCATGCGGCGATCCAATGGGCGACGCATGGCATTGAATATGTCGGCTATGTCTGCGTCGGCGGGGTGAAGCGCATGCCCGCAAAGGCGCCGCAGGAAGAGGCGCGCCCCGGGTTTTAGCCAGCCCCGACGTTCCAATCCCGCAAGCTCAGTGACATTGTCACGCAACGCCGCATCGCCGGCGGCGTCCTATAGCCGCAGGCTTCGAGCCTCAGCGGCGCCTTGAATTTGCGACAGCCCTGGACGAAATTTCCTTTCGACGATCGGTCGAAACGCAATTCAGCTTTTTCTCACTGTCAGCAAAAGATGTGACGTTGGTGATGTTTTCCCGCCGGGACGCGGCAAGCGCGCGGGCGGCCTCAGCACGAATAAAGAGCAAAAGAGGGAGATCGGACATGAAACGCATTGAGACTTCCGCGCCGAAACTTTTGGCGAAGGCCGCCGCTGTTCTCCTCCTCGCCGGCGGGTTGGGCGTCGCCCAGGCGCAGAGCGCGGGCAATCAGGGCGGCATGGATCACGGCGCCATGGGCCACGGCGGCGGCATGGACCATGGCAACCATGGCGGCGGCGGCATGGGGGGCATGGGCGGCATGGACCATGGCGGCGGCGGCATGGGCGGAATGATGGGCGGCGGCATGATGGGCGGCATGATGGGCGGCGGCATGGCCGGCGGCATGGGCGGCATGATGAAGAAAATGATCTGCGGCCTCAGCGAACATACCGAGGGCCGGCTCGCCTATCTGAAGGCCGAGCTGAAGCTCACCGACCAGCAACAGGCGGCCTGGAACAGTTTCGCCGACGGCTACAAGGCCGCGGCGCAAAAGGCCGGCAAGCAATGCGAGGCCATGGACCAGCAGCAGGACCACAAGGCCCATGCCGGCGTGCTCGGCCATCTCAACATGATGGAGCAACACATGACCGGGCATCTCGAGATCGTGCGCGGGCTCAAGAGCGCGATTGAGCCGCTCTTCGCCGTGCTGACCGAGGATCAGAAGAAGGCCGCCAATGAGGACATGTCCTCCGTGATGGGAATAGGCATGGGCAATATGGGCAAGATGATGGGTCATTGATCGGACGCAGTTGAACGCGCGCCTCTCTTTTGCCATATGCTGCGTCAACCCATTGCGGCAGAAAAAGAGAGGCGCTTCGGTGACTTTTCGCGTGCTTCTGGCGGTGGCGGGAGCGATCACGCTCGCCATCGCCTTGTCTTTCGCCAAAGCGCCGGCCAAACGGCAAGACAGCACGTGGACCGAGTTCCCCGCGGCCGCCAACGATCCGCCGCAGAGCGGGCTACAGGAAATCGTGCTCGCCGGCGGCTGCTTTTGGGGCGTGCAGGCGGTTTTCGACCATGTCGCCGGCGTCGAGCGAACGATGGCCGGCTATGCCGGCGGGACGGCCGAAACCGCCCATTATGAAATGGTCGCGACCGGAACCACCGGCCATGCCGAAGCGGTGCGCGTCACCTATGACCCGCAACGCGTCAGTCTCGGCCAGATTTTGCGGATATTCTTTGCGGTGGCGCATGACCCGACGCAGCGTGACCGGCAAGGGCCGGATGTCGGGCGGCAATATCGTTCGGCGATTTTCGTCGCCGGCGGCGAGCAGGAGCGCATCGTCCGCAACTATCTGGCGCAGGTCGAAGCGGAGCGGCCGTTCCGCCAGCCGGTCGTCACGCGCATCGAGCCGCTCCCGCGCTTCTTTCCGGCCGAGGCCCACCATCAGGACTATGTCCTCGACCACCCGAACGAGCCTTATGTCCTTTTGAACGACCGGCCGAAACTCGAGGCGCTGCAAAAACTGTTCCCGCATTTGTATCGGGATAGGCCGCAGCGCGTGAGCGACCGAAACTGAGGCCGGAAATCGGAAAACGCCCTAGAGCCTTTTCCGGTCCGATTGCATCGGCCCGGGGGCTCTAGCTCTTTTCATTTGAGCGTTTTCTTATCGCCGAACCGGTTCCCACTTCGGCGGAAAACGCCCTAGTAGAGCGGGACTTTGCCGAGGTCGAGATCGCGGAGGCTTTCGACCGGAACGAGATCGGCAGGTTGCGGCTTTTCTTCCGCGACGCAGAGCATGTTGATGTCCTGCCCGTGCATGATCCAAAAGGCCTTGTTGAAATTGTTGGGGCGGCTGCGGCTGGAGCAATACCAGTAACAGCGATAGCCGCGCCCGCGAATGTCGTCGAGAACGCTGTCGAAACGCTCGGGCGCATTGTTCTCGACAAAAATATACGGCTTGAAACGCGCAATGAGCGCGCTCGCGCCGCGCAATGCTTCGGTTTCGCAACCTTCCGAGTCGATTTTCAAAAGGTCGAGCCGGCCGATCGCATGCGCAGCCATGTCGTCATCGAGCCGCACGAGCTGAACCGGCTCTTTCGCGACCGCGCCCCGGTATAGCCCCTCGGCGCTATAGCCGCGCGCGAGCGAGAAGGCGCCGTAATTCCAGGGCGCGTCACAGGCGCCGGACTCGATCTCGATCACCGCATTCTCGGCGCCGACGGCGCATGGACGCGCGATGACGTTGAGCCGATTATTGAGCGCCAGATTGGCGCAGAGGATCTGAAAGACGACCCGCTGCGGCTCGTAACAGAACAGCTTTCCCTTGCGGCAGAAATGGCTGAGCGGCGTCGCATGCATGCCGATGTTGGAGCCGACCTCGATGGCGACGCCGTCTTCCGGCAGGAGCCTGGCGAAAAGCTCGACTTCGCCTTCGCACCACTCGCCGTAGAGATTCACATATTCGCTGATCAGATCGCCGCGGATCAGCAGGAAATTGCCCCAGCGACATTGCTTGAGATAGGTGTCCATGGACGCAGGCGGCCCCGCGGCTCCGAATTGGCGCGGCCGCCGCTTGCTCGAAAAAAACGCCGCCCAACTGCCCGGCGCCGGCGTGGCCTGCCCCGAACATGCGCCCGCAAGACCGACGCTGCACTTGCAAGCTTTCGCGCGGCGGCGAGGAACGCGGGGGCGCCGACAAGATGCCGGGCTTTCGCGGATAGCCGGCGAGGAAACGGCCGAGGGCGCGGCGACTCAGGCGCTAGCGGCGTCGCCGCAAGCGACGCCCCATGAGCCTATCAACCTGGGCCTTACTCCGCCGCCAGACGGGCCGGCGCGCGCGACTTACGCGACGAGGGGCCTGACGCGAGCTTATCCACCTCGCCGGTGACGCCTGCGTGAACCGTCGCCTTCATATTCGGCGAGGCCTTGAACATCACGACTTTACGCGCCTCGATCGCGACCTTTGCGCCGGTGCGCGGGTTACGGCCGCTGCGGCCGCGCTTCTCGCGGACGACGAAGGAGCCGAAGTCGTGCAGCTTCAGAGTTTCGCCCTGAGTCAGCGTCTCGACCATTTCATTGATCACTTCATCGACCAATTGCTTCGCCTCGCGGCGGGAGACCGAGCCGCAGCGTTCGAAAACTGCGGAGGCGATGGCCCTGCGGGTGAGCGTGTGCGGTTCTTGGAAAGGTTCGTCCGAGGCTGCGTTCGCGGGGGACGCCCCGCCTTTCGCGGGATGCTTTGCGCTCGCCATGTCTTACTCGCAATTCTCTGAGTGACCGATCCCCCGGCCGCCCGCAAAGTCAGACGGCAAGAGGATTACTCCAAAAGTGCAAGCGCGAGGCGTGTTGCGAAAGTGCAATTGGTCATGTTTCACCGGTGACTTTCGTCAGGAGATACTTCAATTGCGCTCTATTTTTCAGAGGGTTATGTAAGCATGACGGAGGCCGCCGCTCGCGGCGACGGCGCGTCCGTGTTACCTCTTTCCGCGAGTAAAACGACCGGCGCCGCAAGAACTTGCCTGAATGGACAGGGCCGGGCTCGGCGATTTTTACTACTCTTTTACAAGGGTTGGACCATGGTTTTCGGCTCCCGCGGCGCGGCGCCTCTCCCCGGCGAGGCGCGAGAACCTGTAAGAAGCGCGCGTCACCTCCCGAGCTGCGCGCGAGCGCCGCGCCTGCCGCCCTGCCCCGCGCGGCGGCGCCCGACGGTCTGAGCCGATGGGCGGCGCAAAACTCCTGCTGCTCGGCGACATCGGCGTCGGCAAATCGTCGCTGGCGCGCCGGCTGGTCTTCGACCGTTTCGAGAGCGACTACCGGACCACGATCGGCGTCGACGTCTTCGCGCATGACATTGCGCTGAACGAAGGCGCGGTTCGCATGCGTCTGGCGCTGTGGGACACAGACGGCGATCTCGGGCGCCGCATCTTCGAGACCGCCTATCCGGCCGGCGCGTCGGCGGCGGTCATCGTCGCGGACGCATCGCGCCCGGCGACGATCGCCGCCATGTCCGGCCTGGCCCGGCTGTTCGAGGCGCGTTTTCCCGGCCGTCCGGTCATGCGGGTGGTTAATAAGGTCGACCTCGCGCCGCGGGCCGAGGCGCTCCTCGGCGCCGATCCGGCGCTCGGCGACGCGCTGTTCGCCAGCGCCAAGACCGGCGAAGGCGTCGCGGAGGTTTTTCGCGCGCTGGCGCAGCGTCTGCGCGGTGCGGGCTAGCGGGCCCAAAACCTCCTTCAGCGATGCGAGAGAGCGCGCACGGCCAGTTCCGTGCGGCTGCGCAAATGCAGCTTGGCGAGAATCGTGCTGACGTGATTCTTCACCGTGCCTTCGGCGAGGCCCAGCTCCCTCGCGATCAGCTTGTTGTTCTTGCCCGCGGCGACGCCGGCGAGCACGTCTTTCTCGCGGTCGGTGAGCGGGTCGAGCGCGCAATGCTCGCGGCTCAGCGCAGGGTTTTTCACCCGGCGGAACTCGCCGAGGATTTTCTCGGCGATGCGCGGCGACAGACGCGACTCGCCGCGCGCCGCCGCGCGAATGGCGGCGACGATCTCGCTCTCCTCGGCGTCTTTCAGCAGATAGGCCTGCGCCCCGGCGAGAATCGCCTCGAAGACCAGCTCGTCGGTCTCGAAAGTGGTGAGAATGATCACCCGCGTCTGCGGGTTCTCGGCGAGAATCTCGCGCGTCGCGGCAATGCCGTCGATGCGCGGCATTTTTATATCCATCAGCACCACATCCGGCCGAAAGGCGCGCGCGGCGTTGATCGCCTCGGCGCCGTCGGCGGCGGTGGCGACCACGGCGAGATCGGGCACGAGCTCCAGCAGCGCGGCGAAGGCCTTGCGGATCATCGCCTGATCTTCCGCAATGAGAAGCCGGATCGCTTGCTCGGACAAAGAAGGAGCCTCCAATGGCGCGCCGGGCCGGAGCCTCGGCCGCAACGGACCCGAGATTAGAAAACCTCCACTAGGCCGTAAAGGCTTTCTGCGGGCGTTTTATTCCTGGAGTCAAAGCCTTCTGCGCAAGTCTCGGGACAAAGGAGCAGGCGGCCCCGCCCGTGGCGCCGCAGGATCGCCGGCGATCCAACAAGATGACCGCCAGATGAACGGGCCGGACATGCTGCGTTCAGCCGCGACGCGCTAACCTTCAGACCGTCCGATGATCCCGCCTCTTACCGGGGTCGGTCGGAAGGGAGAGAAGCATGAGAATTTTCGGCGCGCTCGCCGCATTTGCAGCCGCTGCCTTGGCCGTACTCCCCGCCGCTGCGGACCCCTATTGGGGCGGCCACCGCCGTCATGGCGGCGATTGGGAAGGCGCAGCCGCCGCGGGGCTGATCGGCGGGCTGGCGCTCGGCGCGCTCGCCGGCGCGACAGCCGCCCGCGCGCCCTATGACGCCTATGAATGCGCCCCCGCGGAGGAGCCTGTCTTCGACGAATGGGGCGAGGTGATCGCCTATCGCCGCGTCGACGTCTGTCGATAGCCGCGCCTGTTTCCGCCGTCGCTCTCCCGCCCCCTCTCGCGCGACGGCGGCCTTGGCCTCCCGGAGTCCCCGTCCGGGGGGCCCTTTCTTTTTCCGCTCCGATTGGTTTGAAGCCGAAGGCTAGAGCGGCTTCAGCAGCAGCGCCTTCCCCTCCTTGGCGTCGCGCGACCAGGCGCCGCCGTCGCGCCGCTCGAAATGCGCCTTGTGCCCCTTGCGGGCCGTCAGCACCAGGCGGCCGCGATCGACCGACCAGCCGACCGGATCGAAAATCACCATGCCATTGTCGCGGCAGGCCGGGGAGAGCTGGGCCTTGTGGCCGCCGGGACCCGGCCGGTTGTCCAGCGTCAACATGCAGCCCGTGTCCTTATCCTCGGCGCGCCAGACGCCGTAGCGGCCGACGGCCTCCCGCGCCGGCTCGGCCTGGGCCGCCGGCGCGAAGGAGAGGGCGGCCAAGCCGCAAATGAAAAGGCGCCGGAAAGCGCGGGAAGAACGAAAGCTCGTCGGCATTGCACTTCGTCTTGGGGTTGCAACCTTTGCCGAGTTTGCCACTTTCCGGCGGGTTTTTCCACGAGGCGCGCATTCTTTCGGCGTCCCGCCCCGCGCCTGCGGCAAGTGGACGCGCGCAGAGGCTTTTGCGCGCTTCGTCGCCTGGGGATATTCTCTCGCCGTTCCTCGCTTCGGATCTCGCTGATGAATCCCGCCTCTCTCGCGCTCGCCGAGCGCGCCGCGCCGCGCTACACGAGCTACCCCACCGCGCCGCATTTTTCCGCGGCCGTCGGGGCGGCGCAGACGCGCGCCTGGCTTGCGGCGCTTGGCCCGGAGGCCAGTCTCTCGCTCTATTTCCATGTGCCCTTCTGCCGGGAGATTTGCTCTTACTGCGGCTGCCACACCAAGGCGCTGCGCCAGGACGCGCCGCTCACCTCCTATAAAGAGACGCTGCTGCGCGAGATCGAGCTTGTCGCCGCGGCGACGCCGGCGCGCAAAGTGGCCGGCATTCACTGGGGCGGCGGCACGCCCGCCATGCTCGGGCCGGCGCGATTCGCCGAGATCGCCGAGAGCGTTTCCCGTCATTTCACCCTCGCGCCAGAGACCGAGCACGCCATAGAGCTCGACCCCCGCATATTGGACGAGGCGATGGTCGAGGCGCTGGCGCTGTCCGGCGTCAACCGCGCGAGCCTCGGCGTACAGGATTTCAACCCGCATGTGCAGGAGGCGGCCGGCCGCGTGCAGCCTTTCGAGGTGGTGGTCCGCGCCGTCGAACTTCTGCGCGCCCATGGGATCGAGGCGCTGAACTTCGACCTGATGTATGGTCTGCCGCGCCAGACGGTCGAAGACGTCGCCGCCACGGCGCGCCGCGCGGCAGAGCTTGCGCCGACGCGGCTTGCGGTGTTCGGCTACGCCCATGTGCCCTGGTTCAAGACCCATCAAAGGCTGATCGACGCTTCGACGCTCGCCGGCGCGGCCGAGCGTCTGGCCCAGGCCGAGGCGGCGCGCGAGACGCTGGAGGCGGCGGGTTACGTCGCCATCGGCCTCGACCATTTCGCAAGGCCCGACGATCCGCTCGCCCTCGCCGCCCGCGAAGGCCGGATGCGCCGCAATTTCCAGGGCTACACCACCGACGCCGCCGACGCGCTGCTGCCGTTCGGGGTCTCTTCGATCGGCCGCCTGCCGCAAGGTTTTATCGGCAACGCCACCGACATCGCCGGCTGGCGCCGCGCGATAGAGGCGGGCGCATTCGCCACGACGCGCGGCTTCGCCTTCTCGCGCGAGGATATTGCGCGCAGCGACGTGATCGAGCGGCTGATGTGCGATTTCGCGGTGGATTACGGCGCCATCGCCGCGGCGCATGGTTTTGCGGCGGACGCCTTCGACGCCGCCGCCCCGCGCCTTGCGACGCTGGTCGAGGAAGGAATCGTCGAGCATTCGGACCGCCGCGTAACCCTCACCCCACGCGGCCGCCCC
>JAWOLK010000121.1:0-4188 GCA_033853615.1 Beijerinckiaceae bacterium
ATGGTGGGCGCACAAGGGCTCGAACCTTGGACCCGCTGATTAAGAGTCAGCTGCTCTACCAACTGAGCTATGCGCCCCTTCAGGAAACGCCGTCGTCGCCGGCGGCGTCTCTCGAAGACGGGGGTGATCTAACAAACGGCCCGCGTCCTGTCCAGCCTTTCGACGTGCGCTGCGCAATAATTTTTCATCCGCCCCGTTCTGGCTGGTGATGCGCCCTCAATGCGGACCCTGACCCGGCCAGCCGTGGATCAGCTTGCCGCGCACGACGAGGTCAGACCATTCCTTGGCCTTGTAGCCATGGCCGGCCTCGGGCGTGTCGGCGGATTGTTTTTGCGCGCAAATGTCGGGAGCGTCCTTATATTCGGGCTTCAGCCCGTCGACGTAGAAGTAGATCACGTTCAGCTTGAGCGCCGAGCGGAGCTGATTGATGACCGTGCCGCGTTTGTGGACGAAGACGCCCCACTCGGTGTTCTTATGCGGCCCGCCCAGTTCGGCGGGTTTGAAGCCATAGGCGTAATCGCCTTGGCCGCTCACGAAGTCGAATCTTATGTAGCAGAGCTTTCCCGCAGGCTCGGGCTTGGCGCTCAATTCGCGGGTGACGATCACGTCCTGGTTGTTGTAGGCGACCATATAGTCGACCGGGAAATGCCAAACGTCTACAGTGGCGTAATATTTGGCGAGTTCGGCCTCGTCCTTGTCGGCGGCCTGCGCCGGCGCCGAAAGGCAAGCCGCAATCGCGCCGGCCCCCAAAAGCCCGGCCAAGAAACCGCTCCACGATCTCATTCTCATAAAGCTCCCTTTGACGCGGGCCGGTTTTCGATCGCGCGCCGCCCGCCAGTCCCCCGGCGGCGGCGAGGACGCCCGCCTCCGCAACTCCACGTAATGAGGCGCGCGCGTTTCGCAATCGCCTGCGACAATTGCGCGGGGCGCGGAGACGCGTGACAGGCCCGCCCGTGGTATGGGCGCCTGAACCGGGCGCCGAAATATTGTGCGGCCAGCTTGCCGCGCTGCCGCAAAGATTGGGACAGAGCGGCGTTGCGTCTTCCCTCCGGCGAAAAAGCGCGGTAGCACTTCCCCCTGACTCTGAGAATGGAACGAAAGATGTCGCGCAAGAAAATCGCTTTGATCGGCGCCGGCCAAATCGGCGGGACATTGGCCCATCTCGCAGGCATAAGAGAGCTTGGCGACATCGTTTTGTTCGACATCGTCCAGGGCGTGCCGCAAGGCAAGGCGCTCGATGTCGCAGAAGCGGCGCCGGTCGCGGGCTTCGACGCCAAGCTCGCCGGCGCAAGTGATTATTCCGCAATCGCCGGGGCCGATGTGGTGATCGTCACCGCCGGCATCCCGCGCCAGCCCGGCATGAGCCGCGACGATCTCTTGTCGGTCAATCTCGGCGTCGTGTCGAAGGTCGCGGCGGGCATAAAGCAACATGCGCCGGACGCCTTCGTCATCTGCATCACCAATCCGCTGGATGTGATGGTCTATGCGTTGCAGAAGCTCTCGGGCCTGCCCACGAATAAGGTCGTCGGCATGGCCGGCGTGCTCGATTCGTCGCGCTTCCGCTGCTTTTTGGCCGAGGAGTTCAACGTCTCGGTCGAGGACGTCTCCGCCTTCGTGCTCGGCGGCCACGGCGACGACATGGTGCCGCTGATTCGCTACTCGACGGTGGCGGGCGTGCCGCTGCCGGATCTCGTCGCCATGGGCTGGACGACGCAGGCGCGGATCGATGCGATCGTCGATCGCACCCGCAAGGGCGGCGGCGAGATCGTCTCGCTGTTGAAGACCGGCTCGGCCTTTTATGCGCCCGCCACTTCCGGCATCGCCATGGCCGAGAGCTATCTGAAGGACAAGCGCCGCGTTCTGCCCTGCGCCGCCTATCTCTCTGGCGAATATGGGGTCAACGGCCTGTATGTCGGCGTCCCGGTGGTGATCGGCGCCGGCGGGGTCGAGAAGGTGCTGGAGATCAAGCTCAGCGCGGATGAACAGGCGATGTTCGACAAATCGGTCGCCTCGGTGCGCGGGCTCATCGAGGCCAGCCGCAAGATCGAGCCGGCGCTGGCGTAAGGGGCGTTGGCGCATAAGGCGGCGCGCCCGCAAAAAGGGCGCGCGACATCTCCCGTCGCCGGTTGCGGCGCGGGGGCAAGGCGTCCGGGATGCGGCCGGTGTAAGCTGGCGCAGAAAAGAACCACCGGGCGATCAGCTCCCGGACAGGGATCGCGTCTTCTCGCCGCCTCCGGGTCGAGGCGCTTTTCCCCATGCGGGTAGTCTGCGCCCGCGCCAACCTCGGACATTATAGCCGGCCTTTGCTGCTCCGCGCGAAGGAGAGGCCGGGCTTGCGACGCGCCGCCGACAGAACGAGGGTCGCCGCCCCGCCGGATCCGCACCCCCGCCAGCGCCCCCGGACCCATCGGGGAGCGCCCCTTGCGGTTGGCTGGGGCGAGGTGGGTTTTAGGAAGTCCTATAGGTGTCAAGTCTCGGGCGCATCCGACCCCCCGCGTCATTGGCGCGATTGAAGGGGCGAGCGGATGGCGCCCTTAGCCGGTTTCTGGGGCGGACCCCATCCCGCGCCCTGTAAGGGGCGGCTCGCCCGCCTCACCCGATCTTCGTCCACGCCTTCCGGCGGCGTCCCCGCGTGGATGGCCGGGACAAGCCCGGCCATGACGGGCATCGGGCGGCGTCCCCGCGTCGATGGTCGGGACAGGCCCGGCATGACGGGCGCTCGCAGCCGCCGCCCGGACGAGCCCCTGCGGCCCCACGCCCCCTTGACGCCTTGGCCTGTCCGTGGCCATTAGGCCGCACGCCGATTGCTTTGTTCCGCGAGGAGACACGTCCGCATGAACATCCATGAATACCAAGCCAAAGCCATCCTGCGGGAATTCGGCGCTCCGGTCGCCGCCGGCGTTCCGGTGCTGAAGGTTGCGGACGCGGCCGCCGCGGCCAAGACGCTGCCAGGGCCGGTCTATGTGGTGAAGGCCCAGATTCATGCGGGCGGTCGCGGCAAGGGCTCGTTCAAGGAGGCCGCCGCCGGCGACAAGGGCGGCGTGCGCATCGCCAAGTCGTTCGAGGAGGTCGAGACCTTCGCCAAGCAGATGCTCGGCAATACGCTCGTCACACTGCAGACGGGCCCCGCCGGCAAGCAGGTCAACCGCCTCTATATCGAGGACGGCGCCAATATCGACAAGGAATTCTACCTGTCGCTGCTGATCGACCGCGCCACCTCGCGCATCGCCTTCGTCGTCTCGACCGAAGGCGGCATGGACATCGAGAAGGTCGCCCACGACACGCCGGAAAAAATCGTCACCTTCTCGGTCGATCCGGCCCCCGGAATCATGCCGCACCATGGCCGCCGCGGCGCCGACGCGCTCGGCCTCTCCGGCGATCTCGCCAAGCAGGCGGGCAAGCTCACCGAGCAGCTCTACACGGCCTTCACCGCGAAGGACATGGAACTGCTCGAGATCAATCCGCTGATCGTCACCAAGGAAGGCCAGTTGCGCTGCCTCGACGCCAAGGTCAGCTTCGAGAACAACGCGCTTTATCGTCACCCGGACGTCGCCGAGCTGCGCGACATCTCGGAAGAGGACGACAAGGAGATCGAGGCGTCGAAGCACGACCTCGCCTATATCGCGCTCGACGGCACGATCGGCTGCATGGTCAATGGCGCCGGCCTCGCCATGGCGACGATGGACATCATCAAGCTCTATGGCGAGAGCCCGGCCAACTTCCTCGACGTCGGCGGCGGCGCCAGCAAGGAGAAGGTGACGGCCGCCTTCAAGATCATCACCGCGGATCCGAATGTGAAGGGCATTCTGGTCAACATCTTCGGCGGCATCATGCGCTGCGACGTGATTGCGGAAGGCGTGATCGCGGCGGTGAAGGAAGTCGGTCTGCAGGTGCCGCTCGTCGTGCGCCTCGAAGGGACCAATGTCGATCTCGGCAAGAAGCTGATCGACGGCTCGGGCCTCAATGTGATTTCCGCCGAGGATCTCGACGACGCGGCGCAGAAGATTGTCGCCGCGGTGAAGAAGGCGGCCTAAGCCGAAGCCTGAGCTTTTGAAGGATTGCGGCCGGCGCGAGGAACGCCGGCCGTTTCTTTTGGCCTTGCGGTCGGGGCCCAAAACCGCCATCTTCTGCGCGAATATGCGCCCACAGGGGCGTCGTCGGCGGCCCGCCTCTCGAGCGAATCGCAAA
>JAWOLK010000122.1:0-7952 GCA_033853615.1 Beijerinckiaceae bacterium
TCATCGACACTTCGTCGAGCAGCGGATTGGCGATCGCCGCTTCGGCCGCGAGATTGGCGCGGCGCTCGCCGGTCGCCTCGCCCGTGCCCATCATCGCCTTGCCCATGCCGCGCATGATCGAGCGCACGTCGGCGAAGTCGAGATTGATGAGGCCCTCCTTCACCATGAGGTCGGTGACGGAGGCGACGCCCGAATAGAGAACCTGATCCGCCATGGCGAAGGCGTCCGCGAAGGTCGTCTTCTCATTGGCGATGCGGAACAGATTCTGGTTCGGGATCACGATCAGCGTGTCGACGCATTTCTGCAGTTCGGCGATGCCGCTGTCGGCGACGCGCAGACGGCGCTGACCCTCGAAATGGAAGGGCTTCGTCACCACGCCGACGGTGAGAATGCCCATGTCGCGCGCGATCGTCGCAATCACCGGCGCGGCGCCCGTGCCGGTGCCGCCGCCCATGCCCGCCGTGACGAAGCACATATGCGCGCCGGAGAGATGCTCGCGGATCTCGTCGCGCGCCTCTTCCGCCGCGGCGCGGCCGACTTCCGGCTGCGCGCCGGCGCCGAGGCCCTCGGTGACCTGGAGACCCATCTGAATGATGCGCTCGGCCCGCGAGGAAGCGAGCGCCTGGGCGTCGGTGTTGGCGACGAGGAAATCGACGCCGGACAGGCCGGAGGCGATCATGTTGTTCACGGCGTTGCAACCGCCGCCGCCGACGCCGCACACCATGATGCGGGGCTTCAATTCCCTGAGCTCGGGGGCTTTCAGATTGATCGTCATTTCCAGGCCTCTCAGTATCCGCTGCTGCTCGGCGTTCGTTGTATTCTCTTCGCCTTGGACGTCTCGTCGCCGTAAGCGTCGTCCTCGGTCGTTTCGTTTAGAAACTTTCCTTTAACCAACGACCAACTCGGGACATGTAGCCGTCTGTTCCTGTAGCCAGTTTGTGCTCGCGACCCGGCTCGAAATATTCGCGTCCCGCAACCTGCGGATAAACGAACAGGCCCGCCGCCGTGGCGAAAGCAGGGCTTCGCGCCGCTTCGGGCAGGCCCTCCACGCCGATCGGACGACCGACGCGCACTTGGCCGCCAAGGATCCGCCGCGCCGCCTCCGGCGCGCCGGTGAGCTGGCAGGCGCCGCCGGTTAAGACGACGCGCCGGCTCGCCCCCGCGGGATAGCCGGCCTTGGCCAGGCGATCGCGGAGGAATTCCAAAGTTTCTTCGATGCGCGGACGAATGATCCGCACGAGATGCGACTTCGGCGCATGCACGGGGTGATGGCCGCTCTCGCCGACGTGATCGAAGGAGATCGTCTCGCGATCGTCGGAGGGCGAGGGGATCGCCGCGCCGTGAAAGGTCTTGAGACGCTCGGCGTCCGAGAGGCGCGCGTCGAGGCCGCGCGCAATGTCCATCGTCACGTGATTGCCGCCGAGCACGACAGCGTCGACATGCGTCAACGCGCCGCCGGCGAACACCGCGAGCGAGGTCGAGCCCGCGCCCATGTCAACGACGACGACGCCCATTTCGGCTTCGTCGGGCTCCAGCGCCGCAAGACCCGCCGCATAGGGCGCCGCCGCCATCGCTTCGATCGCCAGATGGCCGCGCTCCACTGCGAGCGCCAGATTGCGCACCGCCGCCTGATCGCAGGTCGCGACATGCAGATCGACGCCCAGCTCCTCGCCGATCATATTGCGCGGGTCGTGGACGCCGCCGACGCCGTCGAGCGAAAAGCCGGTCGCGAGCGAATGCAGCGCCACCCGCCCGCGATGCAGATGATGGGTGGCCGAGGCCTCGAGCACGCGGTGCACGTCGTAATCGGTCACTTCGCGCCCGCCGATCGAAGTGGTGGCGGCGAAATGCTGCGACGCCAATCGGCCGCCCGAGGCGCTGACGATGACGCTCTCGATCTGCACGCCGGCCATGCGCTCGGCGGCGTCGACCGTCTGACGGATGGCGCTCTCGGCCTCCTCCATATCGACGACGAGACCGTTCTTGACGCCGCGCGAGCGCTGATGGCCGATGCCGAGAATGCGGATCTTGTGCGTGCGCCAATCGCCCGGCGCCACTTTGGCGATGGGCGTGAGGCGCGCAATGAGGCAAGCGACCTTCGATGTGCCGACGTCGAGCGCCGCCAGCGTCACGGCGCGACGTGGCGACAATTGCTTCATCCGCGGCGGAACCAAGGGATGCTTCATGTCTGCCCACCACTCTTGCCTTTGCGCGGCGCCGTGGCGGCGGCGCGCGTCGCGGCGCCCTCCTCCGTCAGCCGCACGACGACGCGGCCGGGAATCCGCAAATCCACTGACAGAATATCCTTGTCGAGAATGCGCGCCTCGCGCTGCAGGCGCTGCAGGGTCGAAAGCGCGGCGCCCGGATCCTGCTCCGGCAGCTTCACTTCGACGCCGTTGGTCATGATGAAATTCCAGCGGCGGCCGGCGATCAGCACGCCCGCCTTGACGCGCGAGGCGAGATCGCCGAGGCCGCCGAGCAGCGCGCCATATTCGGCGAGGCGCTTCTCCGCCCCCTCCCCCACCACGAAGGGCAGACCGAGGAAGCGATCGTCGCGCAATTCGTCCACCACGGCGCCGTCGGCCGAGACGACGGAGACCCGCCCGTCCCGCTGCCACAGCGCATGCGGCTGGCGCTCCTCGATCGAAATGACGAGGCGATCAGGATAAAGCTTCAGGACGCGGGCGCTTTTCACGAGCGGCAGCGCGATCAGCCTCTGGCGCACTTCCGTCGCATCGAGAAACAGCAGCGAGTTGCGCGGCGAAACCCCCGAGGCGGAGAGAATATCGGACTGGCTCAGCTCTTTCTGGCCGGAGATCGTCACCGCATTGATCGGAAAACCGACCGCCCGCGCGATGATGTCATGGGGAGCCCCCTCCCGCGCGACCATGTCGGCGTAACCGCCGTTCTCGACGAAGCCCGCGAGGCCGACGAAGACGAAGAGCGCGATCACCGCGGCGCTGCCGACGCCGGGCCGTTCGACGAAGAGCAGGAAGGCGCGCCATTTTGCGCGAGTGCGGCGAGGGCGCGGCGCGCGCTGCGGCAGGGGACGCAAGGGCGGCCCGAATCGCGGCGGCGAATCAGCCGTGTAGGGGGCGGCGTAGGGAGCCGCGCCCGCCGCCGTCGCGGGGCGCGCAGGGGCGAGCGGAATGAGAGCCGCAAACGACTCCCTTAACGATCGCAGGACGCGTCTTCCACCATCCATCTGACCAGCTCGCCGAACGAATAACCTGCATGGGCGGCCATTTCTGGCACGAGCGAGGTCTCCGTCATTCCCGGCTGGGTGTTAACTTCCAGCACGACCAACTCGCCCGCGCCGCCGGGCGTGTCGTCGTAGCGGAAATCGGCGCGACTCACGCCGCGGCAGCCGAGAGCTCGATGAGCCTCACGCGCCAACTGTTGAACCAGATGGTAAATATTTTCTTTAAGATTGGCCGGGAGGACGTGTTTGGAGCCCCCCTTGGCGTATTTTGCCCGATAATCGTACCACCCTCCGTCCGCCGCGAGGATTTCGATGACGCCGAGAGGGCGGTCGCCCATCACCGCGCAGGTGAGTTCCCGCCCGGCGATGAAGCGCTCGGCGAGCATCAGATCGCCATGCGGCCAATCCTCGCGCAGCAGCTCGACGGGCGGCGGGGCGGCGGCGTCCTTGATGATGAAGACGCCGAAGGACGAGCCCTCCGAAATCGGCTTCAGCACATAGGGCGCCGGCAGGACATGCGCCCGCCCCGCCTCCAGACGATGCACGACCCGGCCCTGCGGAACCGGCACGCCGGCGGCGGCCATCACGGTCTTGGCGACGTCCTTCTTCATTGCGAGCGAGGAGGCGAGAACGCCGGAGTGGGTGTAGGGAATGCGCAGCATTTCCAGCACGCCCTGCATGATTCCGTCCTCGCCGAAGCGGCCGTGCAGCGCGTTGAAGGCGACGTCCGGCCGCAGCCGCGACAACATCTCCGCGACGTCATGGCCGACGTCGATGCGCGAGACGCGAAAGCCCTCGCCTTCCAGCGCCCTGGCGCAAGCCTCGCCGGAGCGCAGCGAGATTTCGCGTTCGGCGGAAAGACCGCCCATCAGCACGGCGACATGTTTGCTCATCACGGATTCCAATCGTTAACGGCGGCGCTCAATCGCGCTTGATGGTCCAAATCTCGATCTCGCCGACATCGGCCGCGTGGACGTAAGCCGAAAGCGCGCCGGCCGATTCCGGCCGGGCGGCGACGAATTCGCGGGTTCGCTTGTCCTCGACGACGATCAGGTCGGGACGGCCCTTGCCGACATCCTCGGCGAAGCCCGCGAGATCTTTGCGCCGATACTCTTCGAGCCGCGCGCGACGGGCGGGATCGGACGTCGCGCCGAGAAGCTGCGCGGCGAAGGAGGAAACCCACAGCGCGTTCGGGCGCCCGACCCAGCCGCCGCCCAGCCGCCGGGTCAGCGGATGGCCGAAATCGAGCTGCCGCGCCATGACGATGACTTTCGGCCGCGGCGGCGCGACCGCCGCGGCGGCGGCGGCAAGGCCCGGATGCTCCTCGATATCCCGGATCTGGTCCAGGCCGCCAAAGAGAACCGGCGCGGCGATCAGGATGGGCAGAAACAGAAATTTCGCGGGCGCGCCGGCCGCCGCCGCGGGGCGTTCCAGAATGAGGAAAACCCAGGCGAACAAGGCGAGCGCGACGCCGGGATAGGCGTGATTGGTCCAGCCCTTGCCCTGGATGAAGAAGGTGAGCAGAAAGCCGACCGACGCGAGAGCGCAGACGCGCGTCATCGCCGGAGCCGCGCCGCCGGATGTTCGCGCGGCAAGGTAAAGCGCGAGCAGCAGCGCCGCATTGATGGGCGCAAGGCTGTGCGTCAGAAGATTGGTCCAACTGTCCCTCGCCGGCGCATAAAGATCGACGGCGACCGGCAAGGCGTAGGCGCCATAGGCCGGGAAAGAGAGCAGCAAAACCGCGAGCTGCGCGCCGGCCCCGGCGAGCGCCGCCCAAATCTCCGCCCCGAACAGCAGCCGCCAGGACGCGTCGCGCCGGGCGAGCGCGAGAAGCGGCAAAGCGAGCGCCAGCCCGAAATGCGGCTTGAGGCCGAGCGCCAGCCCGGCGAGCGCCCCCGCCGTCAGCCGCAGCGCGAGCGGCGGACAGCCGCCCTCGGCGCGCGTCGCGAACAGCGCGAAGAGCGGCGCCATGGCGAGCAGCGCAAGCTGCTCCCTTTCGGCGAAGACCACTTGCGGAACCAGGCCGAACAGGAAGATCGCCGCATTGAGCAGCATCCCCCGATCGTCCCGGCTGCGCGGCGGGCCGTAGCGCAGGATCGCCCCGCAGAGCGCCATCGACGCGCCGACGAGCAGGAATACGTAAGCCGCGACGACCGGCTCCGCCGCCAGACGCAGCGCCCGCGCCGCCGCGACGGCGGGAACGAGCGAGAGAAAAGCGGACGGGAGATTGGGGTCCGTCACATCGACATAGGGAACGGCGCCGTCGAGATATTTTTCCGCGAAAGTGATGAACCAGGAGACGTCGGCGTCGATATGGCCGAGCGCCTGGGACAGGATCGCGCCGGCGACGAGCGCGCCAGTCAGCCAACCGCTCGCCAGCGCGCGCGGGAGCTGGCGCGAATAGGCGGCGGCGCTCTCGAGGCTGCGCATCAGGGGACGCCTATGCGTTTGATTTCCCAGGCGAGTTCGACGCCGCTCGTCGTAAGCACGCGGCGGCGCACCTCCTCGCCCAGCGCCTCTATGTCGGCGGCTGTCGCCTGGCCGCGATTGATGAGGAAATTGCAATGCATCTCGCTCACCTGCGCGTCGCCGACGGTAAGCCCGCGGCAGGCGGCGGCGTCGATCAAGGCCCAGGCCTTGCCGCCGGGGGGGTTCTTGAACGTGGAGCCGCCGGTCTTCTCCTTGATCGGCTGCGAGGCTTCGCGCGCCTGAGTGATTCGCTCCATCTCGGCATGAATCGCGGCCGGGTCGCCCGGCCGGCCCTGATACAGCGCCTGCGTGAAGACGACATCCTCCGGCGCGCCGCAATGGCGATAGGAAAAGCCCATCTCTGCGGCCGAAAAGACGCGGATCACGCCGTCGCGGTCGACGCCGCGCGCCTCGATCAGCGCGTCTTTGGTTTCGCCGCCGTGGGCGCCGGCGTTCATGCGCAGCGCGCCGCCGATGGCGCCGGGAATGCCGCGGTAGAAGGCGAGCCCGTCGATCCCCGCGTCTGCTGCGGCGCGCGCCGCCTTTACATCGGGAACCGCGGCGCCGACGCGCAGGCGGCAGCCCTCCTCCACCGCGATCCCGCCAAAACCTTTCGCCGAGAGGCGGATGACAACGCCCGTGACGCCGCCGTCGCGGATGATCAGATTGGAGCCGAGCCCGATGACCGTCACCGGGATGTCGCGCGGCAGACGCGCGAGGAAATAGGCGAGGTCCGCCTCGTCGGCCGGCAGGAACAAGATTTGCGCCGGCCCGCCGACGCGAAACCAGGTGTAGGGCGCAAGCGGCGCATTGGCCGAGAGCGCGCCGCGCAATTCGGGCATGAGCGCGCGCAGGCCGGGGGTGAGATCGGGGAAGGTCATCGGACGCAGCCCGTCGGGAAAAACCGGCGCGCGTCGATGAACAGCGAGCCTGAAGGCTCGCGCTCCAAAGACGCGCATGGATCGCGCGCCTTCAGGCTCGCCTCCCGGCGATCGAAGTCGAAACCCGCCGCCAGCGGCCACGCCGCATGCGAAGCGCCGCTCACTGCGCCGCTCCGCCGCTCGCCAATTGCTCGGGCAGCGCATAGGCCCATTGGCTGATGTTGCCGGCGCCGAGGCACACGACGTAATCGCCCGGCGCGACGATCTCCCGCACCATCGCCGGCAGCGCCTCCGGCGACGGCAGCGCGATGGCGCGGCGGTGGCCGTGCGCCTTGATCGCGCCGACCAGCGCCTCGCGGTCGACGCCGTCGATCTGCTGCTCGCCGGCCGCATAGACATCGGCCACCATCACGACGTCCGCGTCGTTGAAACAGGTCGAGAACTGGTCGAACAATGATTGCAGCCGCGTGTATCGATGCGGCTGCATCACCGCGATGACCTTGCCCTTCGTCGAGGCGCGCGCGGCGCGCAACACCGCGGCGATCTCGACAGGATGATGCGCGTAATCATCGAAGATCGAGACGCCGTTCCACTCGCCCGTCTTGGTGAAGCGGCGCTTCACCCCGCCAAAGCCCGCGAGCGCCCTTCGGATCTGCTCCGGCGACAGGCCGAGCTGATAGGCGACGGCGATCGCCGCCGTGGCGTTCAGCGCATTGTGGTGGCCCGGCATCGGCAACAGAAGATTTTCGAGATAGGTCGCCTGCGACGTCTTGCGGTCACGCAGCAGCACGTTGAAACGGCAGACGCCGCCCTCGAGATTGACGTCGAGCAGCCGCACGTCGGCCTGCGGATTCTCGCCGTACGTGATGACGCGGCGGTCTTCGATGTGGCCGACGAGACTCTGCACCACCGGATGATCGGTGCACATCACGGAAAATCCGTAGAACGGCACATTCTCCACGAACGCGCGAAACGCCTCCTGCACCGCTTCGAAATTCTTGAAGTGGTCGAGGTGCTCGGGATCGATGTTGGTCACGATGGCGATATCGGCCGGCAGCTTGAGAAAGGTGCCGTCGGATTCGTCGGCCTCGACCACCATCCACTCGCCGGCGCCGAGCCGGGCGTTGGTGCCGTAAGCGTTGATGATGCCACCATTGATCACCGTCGGGTCGAAGCCGCCGGCATCGAGCAGCGCCGCCACCATCGAGGTGGTGGTGGTTTTGCCGTGGGTGCCGGCGATGGCGACGCAGCTTTTCAGCCGCATCAGCTCCGCCAGCATTTCGGCGCGGCGCACGACCGGCAGCCGCTGCGCGCGCGCCGCGACCAGTTCCGGGTTGTCGGCCTTGACCGCCGAGGAGACGACAACGACCCTGGCGTCGCCGAGATTGCCGGCCGCGTGG
>JAWOLK010000123.1:0-26708 GCA_033853615.1 Beijerinckiaceae bacterium
CTATGTCTATGCCATGAAGGCGCACGGCTCGCAGACCCGCGCCTCGGGTGATCCCTATTTCTCCCATCCGCTGGAAGTCGCCGCCATCCTCACCGACCTGAAACTCGACGACGCCACCATCGTGGCCGCGCTGTTGCACGACACCATCGAGGACACCGAGGCGACGCGCGCCGAGATCGACCAGGTCTTCGGCTCCGAGATCGGCGCGCTGGTCGAGGGACTGACCAAGCTGAAGCGGTTGGAGCTGGTGTCGCGCGAGGCCAAGCAGGCGGAGAACCTGCGCAAGCTCCTGCTCGCGATCTCCGACGACGTCCGCGTCCTGCTGGTCAAGCTCGCCGACCGCCTGCACAACATGCGCACGCTGGAGTTCGTGCCAACGGAATCGCGCAAGCGCATCGCCGAGGAGACGCTTGACATCTATGCTCCGCTCGCGGGC
Organism: Beijerinckiaceae bacterium; assembly: GCA_033853615.1. Lineage (GTDB taxonomy): Bacteria > Pseudomonadota > Alphaproteobacteria > Rhizobiales > Beijerinckiaceae > Methylosinus. Next base: position 437 of record JAWOLK010000123.1, read on the forward strand.
CGCATGGGCATGCAGGAGATGCGCGAGGAGCTCGAGGATCTTTCGTTCCGTACCCTCGACCCCGAGGCCCATGCGGTCGTGAAGCAGCGCCTCGATGCGCTGGCCGAGCGTAACCGCAACCTGATCGGGGAGATCGAGACCCAGCTCACAACCAATCTGCGCAAGAACGGGCTGACCGCGCGCGTCTATGGCCGGCGCAAGCGGCCATTTTCGATCTGGACCAAGATGGAGCGCAAATCGATCGGCTTCGAGCAGTTGTCCGACATCTTCGCCTTCCGCGTCATCGTCGGCGATGTGGAATCCTGCTATCGCGCGCTTGGCATCGTGCACACAACCTGGCCGGTCGTACCCGGCCGCTTCAAGGATTACATCTCGACGCCGAAGCAGAACGACTATCGCTCGATCCACACCACCGTCATCGGCCCCGGCCACCAGCGCGTCGAGCTTCAGATCCGCACGGCGGAAATGCACGAAATCGCCCGTTTCGGCATTGCGGCGCATGCGCTCTACAAGGACCCGGGCGGGGCCAAGGGCCGGGAGGATCTCGCCAAGGAGAGCCGCGCCTTCCGCTGGCTGCAGGAGACGCTCGATCTGCTCGCCCATGGCGACAGTCCCGAGGAATTTCTCGAACATACGCGGCTGGAGCTGTTCCAGGATCAGGTGTTCTGCTTCACGCCGAAGGGCGGGCTGATCGCGCTGCCGCGCGGCGCGACGCCGATCGACTTCGCCTACGCCGTGCACACGAAGCTCGGCGACTCGGCCGTCGGCGCGAAGATCAACGGCCGCATGGCGCCGGTGTTGTCGCAGCTCCAGAACGGCGACGAGGTCGAGATCATCCGGGCCGAGGGCCATACCCCGCCGGCGGCCTGGGAGGCGGCGGTCGCCACCGGCAAGGCCCGCGCCGCCATCCGCCGCGCGACGCGCGAGGCGGTGCGCCGGCAATACGCCGGGCTCGGACGCCAGATCGTCACCCGCGCCTTCGAGCGGGCGGGCCGCGCTTTCTCGGACGAGAAGCTGAAAGGCGTGCTGCCGAGGCTCGCCCGCGCTTCGGTCGACGACGTGCTGGCGGCGGTCGGGCGGGGCGAAATCTATTCCGGCGACGTGGTGCGGGCCGTTTATCCGGAGTTCCGCGAGGAGCGCAAGGCGCCGCCGATGGCGGTCCAGCCGGGCGAGCCGGGGTGGTTCGGGGTCAAGACCAACGCCAATCTCGTCTTCAAGGCGCCCGGCGCAGACGACTCGAGCGCCATCCCCATCCGCGGCCTCAGCGGCGACGCGCCGGTGCGCTTTGCGCCGGGCGGCGCGGTGCCGGGCGACCGCATCGTCGGCATTCTCTCGCCGGGCGAAGGGATCACCATTTATCCGATCCAGTCGCCGTCGCTGACCGCCTTCGACGACCAGCCCGAGCGCTGGCTCGACGTGCGCTGGGATCTCGACGGGTCGGGGCGGGAGCTGTTCCCGGCCCGCATCGTCGCCTCGGCGATCAACGAGCCCGGCACCCTGGGCGCGCTCGCCTCGCTGATCGGCGAAACCGGCGCCAATATCGACAGCATCACCTTCACGGCCCATTCGCATGATTTCCGCGAAATGACCTTCGAGCTGGAAGTGGCGGACCTCAAGCATTTGAACGACATCATCTCGCGCTTGCGCGCGAGCCCGCTCGTCAGCAAGGTCGAGCGGGTGATCGGATGAGGAACCAATGACTGCGCCCCTACGCCTCGGCGTCAACGTCGATCACGTCGCCACCATTCGCAACGCCCGCGGCGGGCCGCGGCCCGATCCGCTGCGCGCCGCGCTGCTCGCGATCGAGGCCGGCGCCGATGGAATCACCGCGCATCTGCGCGAGGATCGGCGGCATATTCAGGACGCCGACATGGCGCGGCTGAAGGAGCGCATCTCAAAGCCGCTGAATTTCGAAATGGCGGCGACGGCGCAGATGCTCGACATAGCGACGGCGACCAGGCCGCACGCCGTCTGCCTCGTGCCCGAGAAGCGCACCGAGCGCACGACCGAAGGCGGGCTCGACGTGCTGGGCGCCAAGGATTACCTCGTCCCCTTCGTCGATCAATTGCGCCGCGCCAATATTCGCGTCTCGCTGTTCATCGAGCCGAACGAGGAGGCGATCGACGCGGCCGTCGCGATCAAGGCGCCGGTCGTGGAGCTGCACACCGGCGCCTGGTGCCACGCCGTCGAGGTCGGCGATCTGGAACTGGCCGAGCGTGAATTTACGCGGGTGCGCCATGCGGCGGCTTACGCGGGCGCGCGCGCAATCGAGGTTCACGCCGGTCACGGGCTCGACTATGACACCGCCCGCCGGGTCGCGGCGCTGCCGCAGGTGGTCGAACTGAACATCGGCCATTTCCTCATCGGCGAGGCGGTGTTCGTCGGCCTCGCCGAGGCGATCCGCAGGATGCGCCGGGCGATGGACGAGGGACGCGCGGCGACGCAATGATCATCGGCTTCGGCAGCGATCTATGCGACATCCGCCGTATCGAGCGCGGACTGGAGCGTTATGGCGAGCGCTTCGTGCTAAGGATTTTTACGCAGCGCGAGCGGGAAAGCTGCGACGCCCGCGTCTCGCGCGCCGCCTGCTACGCCAAGCGTTTCGCCGCCAAGGAGGCCTGCGCCAAGGCGCTCGGGCTCGGGCTTAGCCAGGGTCTCGCCTGGAAAGACATGGGCGTTTTCAATCTCGCGACCGGCCAGCCGCAACTCGAATTGACGGGCGTCGCCGCGGCGCGCCTGCGCGACATGACCCCGCCCGGAATGGCGGCGCGGCTGCATGTGACGATCACCGACGAGGCGCCCTATGCGCAGGCGCTGGTTCTCATTGAAGCGGTGGCGTGCTAAGCGAGTGCGACCAACAAGGGCGATCGCCCGGACGAGGGAGAGGGGCTTTGAGCAGGAACGCGCAGGTGGCCGAGCGGCACGAAGAGGGCGGGCTTCTGGAGACCATCAAGGTCATCATCCAGGCTCTCGCGATTGCGCTCGTTATCCGCACGCTGCTGTTTCAGCCTTTCAACATCCCCTCGGGCTCGATGATCCCGACGCTGCTGATCGGCGATTACGTCTTCGTCTCGAAATATTCCTACGGCTATTCGAGATATTCGATGCCCTTCGGCCCGGATCTCTTTTCCGGGCGCATTCTCGGCTCCGAGCCCAAGCGCGGCGACGTCGTCGTCTTTAAACTGCCGCGCGACAATGACACCGACTACATCAAGCGCGTCATCGGCCTGCCCGGCGACCGCATCCAGATGATCGACGGGCGTCTTTATATCAACGGCGTGATCGTGCCGCGCGAGCCGATCGCCAAGGTGAAGACGGAAGGCCGCGACGGCCGCGAGATCGACGTGCCGACGTACAAGGAGACGCTGCCCGGCGGCGTCGAGCACACGATCATCGAGATCGAGGGCGATCACGGCGTCAACGACAACACCGAGCTTTTCGTGGTGCCGCAGGGCCATTTCTTCATGATGGGCGACAACCGCGACAACTCGACCGACTCGCGCATTCCGCCGGAGCTGGGCGGCGTCGGCTTCGTGCCTTTCATCAATCTCGTCGGCCGGTCGGAGGTCATCTTCTTCTCGGTGAGGAAGGATGAATCGGCGCTGGCCTTCTGGCGCTGGCCCTGGACGGTGCGCTGGGACCGCCTGTTGAAGACGGCGCATTGACGGCGCCATGGCGCGCGGCGATCGCGACCTTTCCGAGCTCGAGACGCGCATCGGCTACGCCTTTAGGAGGCGGGATTTGCTCGATCATGCGCTGACCCATGTCAGCGCCTCCTCGGTGCGGCCGGATTCGTACGAGCGGCTCGAGTTTCTCGGCGACCGGGTGCTCGGCGTCATTGTCGCGCATATGCTGTTCCTCGCCTTTCCCCGCGAAAGCGAGGGCGAGCTGTCACGTCGGCTCGCGGCGATGGTGCGTAAGGAAACCTGCGCCGAAGTCGCCGAAAACTGGGGCGTCGGCCCCTTCATTCGGCTCGGCGAGGGCGAGGCGCAGACCGGCGGACGCAACAAGCGCGCGATCCTTGGCGATATTTGCGAAGCGATCATCGGCGCGGTTTATCTCGAGGGCGGGGTCGTCGCGGCGGAGCAGGTGGTGCGCGCCGCCTTCGAACCCCATATGTTGTCACCGACCCGTAATCTGCGCGACGCCAAGACCACCCTTCAGGAATGGGCGCAGGGGCGCCGCCTCGCCACGCCGCGTTACAGGCTCGCGGCGCGCAGCGGCCCCGACCACGCGCCCTCCTTCGAAGTGGAGGTCGAGGTGGAGGGCTTCGCGGTCGCGCAAGGGGCGGGCTCCTCCAAACGCGCCGCCGAGCAGGCCGCGGCCGAAGCGTTTATGGCGCGCGAGGGCATCGAAGATAAAAGAAGAGGCGTGAACGCTTGAATATGACCGAAGAAGCGGGCGAAGCGACCCGCTGCGGATTCGCGGCGCTGGTTGGCGCGCCCAACGCCGGCAAATCGACGCTCGTCAATCAGCTCGTCGGCGCGAAAGTGTCGATCGTCTCGCGCAAGGCGCAGACGACGCGGGCTCTCGTGCGCGGCATCGCGGTGCTCGGCCCGGCGCAGATCGTGCTCGTAGACACGCCCGGCATTTTTGCGCCGAAGCGCCGGCTCGACCGGGCGATGGTGGCGAGCGCGCTCGCCGGCGCGGCGGACGCCGACGTCGTTGCGCTGATCGTCGACGCCCGCAAGGGAGTCGACGCCGAAGTCGAGGCGATCCTTGCAAAGCTCGACGAGGTTAAGGCCAAGAAACTTCTCGTGCTGAACAAGGTCGACATCGTCGCGCGCGAAAAACTGCTCGGCCTCGCCGCCGATCTCAACGCGCGGACGAAATTCGCCGAGACTTTCATGATCTCGGCGCTGACCGGCGACGGCGTCGCGGACCTGTTGAAGGCGCTCGCCGAAGAAATGAAGCCCTCGCCCTGGCTTTATCCGGAGGACCAGCTCTCCGACGCGCCGCTGCGCATTCTCGCCGCCGAAATAACGCGCGAGAAATTGTTTGAACGGCTGCACGACGAATTACCCTATCAGTCGACGGTCGAAACCGATTCCTGGACCAATCAGAAGGATGGTTCGGCGCGCATCGAGCAGACGATCTATGTCGCCCGCGACGGCCAGAAGAAGATCGTCATCGGCGAAGGCGGCCGCACGATCAAGTCCATTGGCCAGGCGGCGCGGCGCGAGATCGAGGAGGCGGCCGAGCAGCGCGTGCATCTCTTCCTCTTCGTCAAGGTGCGCGAGAACTGGCTGGACGATCCCGAGCGCTATCGGGAAATGCGGCTGGAATTCCCCAAGGACCAATAGTATCGGGAGCTGCACCGCAGTTTGGGGAACCGCCATGGCAGAAAAGAGCAAGGTCACGACCGTCTATCGCTATCTCACCGGGCCGGACGACGCCTCCTTCTGTCATCGCGTGACGCTGGCGCTCAGCAAGGGCTGGCAGCTCTATGGCGCGCCGACGCTCACCTTCGACAGCGCGCAGGGCCGGGTGATCTGCGGACAGGCGGTGACGAAGGACGTGGAAGACCTAGAATATAGCGCGGACCTCAAACTCTCCGAGCTGTAATGCCATGGAATGGCGGGACGAGGGCCTCGTCATCGGCGTGCGGCGCTATGGCGAGACCAGCGTCATTGTGGAGCTGATGACGAAGAGCCACGGCCGCCATCTCGGCATGGTGCGCGGCGGGCTCGGGCGCGCGCTGCGCTCGGTGCTGCAGCCCGGCAATCGGGTCGAGGCGAATTGGCGGGCGCGGCTCGAAAACCATATGGGCGCCTACAAGGTCGAGCCGCTGAAATCGCGAGCCGCGAAGCTGATCGAGAGCGATTACGCGCTGCATGGCGTCGCTTATCTTGGCGCGCTGCTGCGCCTGTTGCCGGAACGCGACCCCCAGGCGGATCTCTTCGAGATGGCGGAGGTCATCGCCGACCGGCTCGATTCGCTCACGGAGGCGCCGGCGCTGCTGGCGCGTTTCGAGCTGGAGCTGCTCGCGGCGCTCGGCTTCGGGCTCGATCTTTCCGCCTGCGCGCTGACCGGGACGCGCGACGATCTCGCCTATGTCTCGCCGAAATCCGGCCGCGCCGTGTCGCGCGACGCGGGCGCGCCCTGGCGCGACAGGCTGCTGCGCTACCCGCTGTTCTTGCGCGAGGGGACGCTGACGCAAGACGCGGGCGAGCTTGCCGCCGCTTTCGCCCTGACCGGCCATTTTCTCGCACGCGACGTCTTCACCCCGCGCAACATGCCGCCGCCGCCGGCGCGGAGCCGCTACATAGAGGCGGCGTGTCGGGCAAATCCAAAACGCGCTTCCGCCTGAACGGACTCACTGCGCCATAGGGCAGGGGACGCCGTCGTCTTCCACCTTCGCCAGCGAATTCTTCGCGATGATCTCTTCCGCCTTGGCTTTCGCCCGCGCGAGATCCTTGTCGAAGAGGTCGGTCGCATATTCTTTCGAGGCCGGGTTCGCGATAGAGGCGTGCGGCGAGATTTTGGAGTCGCTCACATCGATCGAGACGAAGGTCGAGAGGCCCGGACGCAGCGGCTGTTTCTCGAGTTCATCCGGCCGCAGCGCGATGCGCACCGGCACGCGCTGGACGATGTGGATGAAATTGCCGGTGGCGTTGTCCGGCGGCATCAACGCGAAAACGGCGCCGGAGCCCGGCACGATGCCCTGGACCGTGCCCTGATAAGACACGTTGCGGCCATAGAGATCTACCGTGACTTTCACCGGCTGGCCCGGCCGGACCTCGGCCATGCGGTTTTCCCACAGATTCGCCTCGATCCACAGATTGTCGAGCGGCACGATGGTCATCAGCTGATCGCCGGGCCGCACGCGCTGGCCGACCTGCACCTTGCGCTTTGCGACATAGCCCGAGACCGGCGCCAGAATGCGCTGGCGCGCATATTCGATATAGGCGTCGAGAAAGCGGCTCTTCGCCGTTTCAATGTCCGGATGGTCTTTGCGGGTGACGCCGGAAATGCGCGCCTCGACCGATTGCAGCTCGGCGCGCGATTCGCGCAGATCGGCATCGAGCGCGCTGAGCTGGTCCTCGGCGTTTTGCAGCATCTGATGCGATACGGAACCGCTCGGCAGCGCCTGCCGATAGCGGGCGACGTCGTGCCGGGTCCGCTCGCGCAGCGCGAGTCGCGAGGCGATCTTTTCGCAGACCTGGCGCTTGGTGGCGAAGAGCGCGCCGACCGAGCGCACGGCGCGGGCCAATTCTCCCTCGGCCTGAGCGAGCGCCGCGCCGGCGCGCTGCGCATCGAGCCGCACCAAGAGGTCGCCTTTCTTCACCTCTTGCGTTTCCTCGCGCGAGATCTCGACGACCACGCCGGTCGCGTCCGATTGCACCGGGATGAGATTGCCGACGACGAAGGCGTTGTCGGTCGTCACATGGAAACGGTCGTGAAACGTCCAGCTCAGGGCGAAATAAAGGCCCACGGCCGCCGCCGCCGCGACGACCAAGAGAAGGAGATACATGCGCCTGGCGCGAAGGGTTCTGCGGTTCATCGGCATGAGAATCATCCGCCGCCCAGCTGGCGGACGATGTCCACCACCGGCGTAAGCTCGTCTTGTTCGGGAGCCGGCGGCAGCCGGCTCGGATCGGCGTTGCCGCCATAGCCGCCGCCGAGCGCCTGCGCGAGATCGACATGCGCGGCGGCGAGATCCGCCTCCAGCCAGCGCTGGGCGTAGGTCTGCTCCAGCACGTCCAGCGCATTGGCGACGATTTCGCGCCGGTCCTTGATGCCCTGGCGCCAGCGCTGGCGGGACAGCTCCAGCTTCCGGCGCATCGCGGCGACGAGGCGAGTCTGCGCGTCGAGCGCGGCGCGGGTCTGTTTGAGCGCGACGAGACTGTCGGCGGTCTGTTGCGCCGCGGCGAGCAGCGTGTCGTTATAGGCGTCGACCGCCTCGTCATATTCGGCGTTACGGCCCGCGAGCCGCCCTTGCAGGCGCCCGCCCTGGAAAATCGGCAGATGGACGCCGGGCATGACCGCGTAATTGAAGGCCGAGGGGCGGAACAGGAAACTTCCCAGCCGGCCGATGCTGCTGGTCGTGACCGAGGCTTCGAGCCCCGCCGTCAGCGACAGGTCGAAAGAGGGCAGGAATTCCGCCTTGGCGACATGGATGCGCTCGGCCGCCGCCTCGGCGCGGCGCATGGCGGCAGAGAGATCCGGCCGGTTGGCGAGCAGCTCCACCGGCAGTTTCTTCGGCGCCGGCGGCTGCGCCAGCCTGGCGCGGGCATGGCTGAAGAGGTCGCGCCCGGCGTCCGGTCCTTCGCCGCTGAGCCGCGCGATGAGATCCTGTTGCAGGCCGAGCACCGCCGCGGGGACCGTCTCGCGCTTCATCGCGGTTTCGACATCGGCCTCGGCGAGCGCGATCGCATCCTGCGTGTCGAGCCCGCTGCGCCAGCGCTCGCGGGCAAGATGCAGCAATTCGCGCCGCAACTTGGTCATTTCGCGCGCGAGCTCCAATTGCCGCGCGGCTGCCGCGCCGCGCGCATAGGCGCGCACCAGCGCTGTCGTCAGCAGCAATTGCGCATCGGCGAATTCGGCCTCTTTGGCCGCCGCTTCGCCGAGCGCCGCATCCAGCGCCGCGCGATTCTTGCCCCAGAAGTCGAACTCGTAGCGCAGCGACAGCGGGTTGATGAAGGCCATGGTCTTTTCGAGGCCCGCAAGCCGCGGATTATAGGAGGCGACGACGCCATGATTGGGAATGCGCGATTGGCGCATGCCGAGATCGGCGTCGATCATCGGCATGAGCCGCGCGCCCTCGATCTTCGAAATTGCTTCGGCTTGAGCGAGCTTATCGGCGGCGCGTCTAAGATTCTGATTGTCGAGCTGCGCCTTTTCGATGAGCGCGTCCAGCTCGGCGGAGCGGAAGACGCGCCACCATTTGTCCTTGGGCCAATTCGTCTCCAGCCCGCCGCCCGCGGCGCCGGCCGCCGCCAGCGTGCGCTCCATGCGCGGCGTCTCCATGAAGGCGGGATGCTGCTCGGCGGCCGTCGGCGCGCAGGCGGCGAGGATCAGCGGCGCGAGCAGCGCCAGAGCAGGGGCGCGGCGCCTCATGGCTGCTCCATCAGCTCTTCCGCTCGCGCTTCCTGCAGACCTTCGAGCGCCGCCTTCAGCGAATGGCGATGCGAGGGCCGCGCCAGCCAGACGAAGGCGGCGAGCAGCGCGAAGACGAGGGCGCCGACGAAGAAGGCGTCGTTCCAGGCGAGCACTGTCGCCTGCTGACGCAGAATGCGCGCCATCTGGCTATTGGCCATTGCCTCAGTAAAGCCGTTGGCTTGCAGCTTTTCTGAGAATTCGGCGAAGCGATCGAGCGAGATCGAGACGCGGCCGCCGTAATGGTCGGCGAGCGTCAGTTGATGGACCGGCGTGCGGCGAAACAGCACGACGCCCATCGTCGCAATGCCGAAGCCGCCGGCGGCGGTGCGCAGCAGCACGAATTCCTCCGCCGCGCGCAGCAGGCGCACGCCCTTCAGACCATGCATCGCCAGCGTCGCGAGCGGTGTGAAGAAAGTCGCAAGGAAGAAGCCGAAGAAGATCATCGGCAGCGCGATTTCGTCGAAGGAGGCCGGCTTGTCGTAGAAGCCGAGCCAGGTCAGCGTCACGGCGAAGCCGAGAAAATTGAGCGAGGCGATCAATCGCGCGTCGACGCCCTTCGACAGAATATGCACGAAAGCGACGAAGGGGACCGCCAGCACGAACATCGCCAGATAGACCATGCCGGCGAGCGTCGAGGAGTAGCCGAGCAGCACCTGCAACTGCACGACCGTCACCGACAGCAATCCTTGCAGAACGAGAAAGCCGACGAAGGAGCAGACCATCGCGACCGCGTAATTGCGTTCGGCGAACAAAGCGACGTCGAGCGCCGGATTGCGCTCGCCGAGCTCCCAGATCACGAGGCCCGGCAGAGCGACGAGCACCGCCGCGAGCGCCGTAACCAGCGCCGGCGCGGCGAACCAGTCGAAATCATTGCCCTGGTTGAGGATCATCTGCGCGCCGAGCAGCACGACGACGAGCAGCGCATAGCCGACGAAATCGAAGCGCAGATAACGCCGGTCGTATCCGCGCCCATAGAGCAGGGCGGTGACGACGCCGGCCGCGAACAGCGCAATGGGCACATTGGATAGAAACATCGAGCGCCAGCCGAAGGTCTCCGCCCACCAGCCGCCCATGAAGACGCCGACGGTGAAGGGCATCATGCTGAGCACGCCCCAGAATCCGACGCCGAAGGTTCTGCGGCGTTCGGGATATTCCCCAAGCGTGACGGTTTGGCCGAGCGGCAGAATCACGCCGCCGGCGAGACCCAGTATGATGCGCGCCGGCACAAAGAACCAGATCGTCTCAGCGCTGGCGCACAGCAGCGAAGCCAGCGCATAGGCGACATAGGCGATGGCGAGAACACGGTAGTCGCCCCAGCGCGCTGCGCACCAGCGGGCGATCGGAAAGCCGAGCGCAAGGCCGATCAGATGATTTGTCGTCGCCCAGGTGCCGAAGCTCGGCGTGACGCCGCCGAGATTGGCCGCGGCGTAAGGCGCGAGGATCGTATAGCCCGGGACATTGGACAAAACGACCACATTGCCGGCGCCGAGCACGACGTTAAGGAGGAAGAAGCGCCAGCCGCGCAGGCGCCGGGGATCTTTCCGCGCCATGTTACGCCCGTCTCCGCCAGCGGACGACCAAAATCATTGTCACGGTGCGAGGATGGTCCACGCAGACTCCTGGCGTTGCGCCGCACATAGGAGTCATCAGCCCGAACGGGCGGTTATAAGGCGGAACCCCATCGCCGGTTTTGAGCTTAAACGCAAAGCGGCCGAGGCTGTCAATAGAGCGCGCCTCATTCCGCGAGGGCTTCCGCCGCCGCGGCCGGTTTTCGCCCCGGCGGCTCTGGCGCAGAGATCGGGGCGACCTCGGGCTCCTCAAGTTCCGGCAGAAGATGGCGCGGCAGATAAAAGCGGTTGGCGATCACCGTCGGGATCACGGCGGTCGCGACGATCGCCGCGACCAGCGTCGAATATTGGCTCTCGTCGATGATCTTGTGCGACAGGCCGAACAGCGCCGAAATCGTGCCGAAAGTCAGGCCCGAGGCCATCAGCAGCGTCGTATACATGGCGTCGCGATGCGGCGAGCCGAAGGCGCGGGCGACCGGATAGACGCTTGCGACCTTGGTCGACGCCTCGACTGCGACCAACGCCAGCACGCCGAGCGGCGCGGCAAGCACCGCCGGGAGCGAGACGAAATAGCCGGCGCGGATGAAATAAAAGGGCGTCAGCAGGCCGATGGCGATCGTGCGCAGGCGGCGAATCAGCGGCTGATCGCGCCCGACCGTGCCGGCGAGCGCCATGCCGATCAGATAGGCGGGCAGAACCGCCTCGCTCTCCGCCCAGGTCGCGAGCGCGCCGAGGCCGAACAGCGCGAAGAGCAGGGATTTCGCCTCGAACTCCGACGGGCGGCCGCCGAGTCGGGCGAAACTGGGCTGAACGAGTCGCGGCAGGCCGACGAAGGCGGCGATCAGCGCGACGACGAACAGCGCGGTTTTCCAGGTGAAGGGCGCGAAGACGAGGCCGAGCGTCACCACCGTGCCGAGATCGGTGATGAAACAGGCGGCAAGTATGATTTTGCCATAGTCGGTGCGGTTGAAGCCATACTCCATCATCACCGTATAGACGATGGCGACCGAGGTCGCGGCGAGCGCGATGCCGGCGAGAATGGAAGGCTCGGTCTCCCAGCCAAGGAGATAGTGCGCCGCCGCAAAGCAGCCGGCCGAGGGCAGGAGAAAGCTCGCGACGCCGACCGCGGCGGCCTCTTTCCACTTCAGCCTGAACACGTCCGGATCGAGCTCGGCGCCGGCGAGAAAGGTCAGCAGGATGGCGCCGATCCCGGCGAGCGTCTTGATCCATGGCTCCTGGACCCCGAAGGTCTCGACCCCGAGCGTCAGGCCGAGAACCACGCGCGCGCCCATGCCGACGATGATTTCGGACAGAGCCGTGGCGATGCGCAGCCGGCTCGAGAGGTATGTCGCAATGAGCGCCAGGCCGAAGACGAGCGCCGCCTGGCCCCATATTTGTGTCATGAGCTGCGCCTCCGATGGAACCGCCGCAACGAGCCGGGCGAATCACGAGAGCGAGCATAAGAAAACAATAGCTTATGGCCAAGCCGACGTCTTCGGGCGCAATCCGGGTTCGTCGGTCTTTTTGCCTGCGGCCTTTGGGGCTAGAGTCGTTTCAACCGCAGGAGGCAGACCATGGCCAAGGCCGCCTTGAATGCAGCGCTTGCCGAGGAAGCCGCGCTGTTCGCGCTCGGGTCGAGCCGCGCCTTCGGCGAGGCGGTCGCCAATGCGCTCGGCTGGCGGCTCTCGGCGGATGAAGAGCGCGATTTCGAGGATGGCGAGTTCAAGCTGCGGCCGCTCGTCAATGTCCGCAACCGCGATGTCTATGTCATTTTCAGCCTCAACGGCGAGGCGGGCGCGACCAGCGCCGACAAGCTCTGTCGGCTGCTGTTCTTCATCGGCGCGTTGAGGGACGCAGGCGCTTTGCGGGTGACGGCGGTCACGCCCTATCTGTGCTACCAGCGCAAGGACAGGCAGACGAAGCCGCGCGATCCGGTGACGAGCCGCTATGTCGCGCAGCTCTTCGAAGCGATGGGCGTCGACCGGGTCGTCACGATCGACGCACATAACATCGCAGCCTTCCAGAACGCCTTCCGCTGCGACACCGACCATCTCGACGCGCATGCGGTGTTTGCGGCGCATGTCCTGCCGCAGCTCGGCGCGCGGCCCGTGGCGGTCGTTTCGCCCGATCTCGGCGGCGAGAAACGTGCGGAGCTGTTTCGCGAGCGTCTGGAGCGGGTGCTGGCGCGCGGGGTCGGCAAGGCTTTCATGGATAAGCGCCGCAGCGAGGGCAAAGTCGTCGGCGAGATTTTCGCCGGCGACGTGACGGGGCGGGTCGCCCTCGTCATCGACGATCTCATCAGCGGCGGCGGCACGATGGCGCGCGTCGCCAAGGCGTGTCGCGCGCATGGCGCCGCCGAGGTCTGGTGTCTTGCGACGCATGGCGTGTTTTCATCGGGCGCGGCGGAAGTATTGAACGCCGCGCCGATCGATCGTCTCGTCGTCACCGATACGGTGCGCCCGCCGCCGCAGGCGGCGGCTCTGTCGCGTCTGGAAATCGTCAGCGTCGCGCCCTTGTTCGCCCAGGCGATCCGCCGTTGCCACGAGGGCGGCTCGATCGTCGAGTTGCTGGAGCGCGGGCCTTAAGTCAAGCGAGCGCGCTTTCGGCAATGTTGAGATAGCGGCTCGCGAGCGGCTCCCATTTTTCGGGAAGGCGCGGGACGGGATCGAGCAGATGCGCGATGGCGAGCCGCGCGCGCAGCATCGCCCGCCACGCCGTGTAGAGCCCGACGAGGCGGGGCGGCGTATGATCGTTCAGCGCGCGGCTCACGGTCTCGATCAATTGCGGCCCTATCGTTGGCGCGCCGAGCCGCGCGCATTCCATGCCGAGAAAGCACAGCTCGTCGAGCGGATCGACCTGCCGCAGCTCCCGATTGAATTCGAGACAATCGAACACCGCGACGGGCGCTGTGAAACACACATGCTCGGGGCGCAGATCGCCGTGTCCGTCGACGACGCGCCGGGCTGACACGCGCGCTTCGAGAAGCGGGCGGTCCACCGCAAGCCGCGCGTCGAGCTGATCGAGAACCGCATGGGCGCGGCCGTGGTCGAGGGCGAAATTCCGGCTCGTGAGAATCGCGCGGTTCTTGCGCTGCTCGCGCGAGAAGCGGTCGGCGTATGCGGCCGGGCCGATGTCGGAGACCTTGGCGTGACGGTAGAAATCGGTGAGCCGCTGCGCCAGCGCGTCGATATGCGTTTGACGCAAGGCGCCGGATTCGATCAGACGATCCATCATCTCTTCGGCCGGCAGGCGGCGCATTTCCACGAGCCAGTCGACGACGACGCCGTCGCCCCCGAGCGCCAATGCGCCCCGCGCGTCGCAGGCGAGCGGAACAATGTCGAGATAAACGCCGTTGGTGAGACGCCGGTTGAGGTGAAGCTCCTGCCGGCAATTGCGCTCGCGGGCCTCGAGCGTCGAAAAATCGAGGAAGGGAAAAAGAACGGGTTTTTTCAGCTTGTAGGCCTTGTCGCCGGCGAGGAACACGCAGGACATATGCGTTTCGATCCGCGTCACCTCTTTCGGCGCGCCGGGATAAATTTCCGGACGCATCAAGGCGCGGATCTTGTCGTCGAAGGTGAGCGAGGCCTCGATGGAGCCCGTTGCTTTGGTCATTGCGCGATCAGAACGGGTTGAACGGAAGGCGTCAAGGCGCGCGGGGCTGCGCATGCTGGAGAAACCAGTCTCCCGCCTGGCTCACGACTTGCTCCAGCGCGCCGGGCTCCTCGAAGAGATGCGTCGCGCCGGGGATAATGACGAGGCTCGACTCACAGCGCATTTGCGCGCGCGCCTCTTCATTGAGCTCGATCACCCCGAAATCCAGCCCGCCGACGAGCAGCAGCGTCGGCGCTTGCACGTCAGGCAGCGCCGCGCCCGCGAGGTCAGGGCGCCCGCCGCGCGAGACGACGGCGAAGACCGTTTCGGGAAGTTGGGCGGCCGCGAGCAGCGCCGCCGCAGCGCCGGTGCTCGCGCCAAAGAGACCAATGGGGAGCCTGTCCAGCTCTTTCTCGCCCGCCGCCCAAGCGATCGCCTCCCGCAGCCGCGCGGCGAGCAGCGGAATATCAAACACATTGCGACGGTCGTCGGCCTCCTGCGGGTGCAATAGATCAAACAGGAGCGACGCCAGTCCGCGGCGCGCAAAATTCTCGGCGACGTAAGTATTGCGTGGACTTAGCCGCGACGAGCCGCTGCCATGCGCAAAAATTACGACAGCCGAGGGCTGTGGCGGCAAGCGTAGAATTCCCGGCAAACTATTCGGAGCGATTGACACGTCGGCGATCTTGAAATCCCTTTGCATGGTTCAAATCTCGCTGAACGGAGCGCAAGCGGACGCGGACGCGCTTTACTTATATCTCGCCGCGGGCCGCCAATTGAAGGAGTGGGGCAGATGGAAACCGCGCCGGAAATTGATTTCCAAGACATGGAGCCCTCTGACGCCGTGCGGGACCAGATCGCCCACAAAATTGCGCGGCTCGAGGATCACTACGGGCGCATGACCGCCTGCCGGGTCATTCTGAAGGGCCCGGGCGGGCGTCATCGCACCGGCGGCCAGTATGATATAAATATCCATCTGGTTTTGCCCGATAAGCGCGAGGTCTCGGTCGGGCGCACGCCGACGCAGGACGAGCGTTTCCAAAATCTCGACTTCGCGCTCAACGACGCGTTCAAGCGCGCCCGCCGGCAGTTGCAGGACGAGGTCGGCCGCATCCGCGGCGAGGTCAAACATCATGCGCCCGAACCCGTGGCGGTGGTGAAGACGCTCATTCGCGAGGAAGGCTACGGCTATCTCGAAAGCGGCGATGGGCGCGAGATCTATTTCCATGAAAATTGCGTGTCCGACCCCGGCTTCGACAGCCTGCGCGTCGGCGAGCGGGTGAATTTCGTCGAGTCGGACGACGGGCGTCAGGGCCCGCAGGCGAGCCGCGTCAAACCGCTGCGCGAGAACGCCCCTGAATGAACGGAAGAGAACGCGGGAGACGTCCGATGCGGCTGAGATCGAGCGCTTTCGAGGACAAAGGACAAATCCCGCGCCGCTTCACCTGCGACGGCGAGGATGTTTCGCCGCCGCTGCAATGGAGCGCCGCGCCCGGCGAAACCAAAAGCTTTGCATTGCTGTGCGATGATCCGGACGCGCCGGCGGGCGTGTGGCGCCATTGGGCCGCCTATGACATTCCGGGCGATCGCGCGTCGCTCGACGAGGACGAGAGCCGCTTCGGCGCGAGCTTCAAACAGGCAATCAATGATTTTCGCCGTCTGGGCTATGGCGGCCCGTGCCCGCCGCACGGCCACGGCCCCCACCACTACCGCTTCCGCCTGCTGGCGCTCGACATTGCAGCCTTGTCCGTGCCGGAGAACGCCGACTGCGCCGCCGTAGAAGCGGCGGCCCGCAAACATGCGCTGGCCGAGGCGCGGCTGACCGGCGTCTATGAAAGATAAAAGATAACAGCGGCGGGCGTCACCCCGCCGCGGCTTCCCCGTCCTTATCCTCACGGGCGCGGTCGTCCCGCGCGCGGAAACGCAGCACGGTCGCTGGAGCGCGATGTCGGGCCGTGATCCGGTTCCGGCCCGTGCCCGTCAGCACGTAATGGCCGCGATTGTCGTCCCAGCGGATGAGATCGGCGAGGATCGCGCGCTGGCGCAGCACCATCGTCATCGGGTCCTGGACATGCGCCGGGGCGACGTCGCCGTGGATGTCGACCTTCTTCAGGGCCTCGATGAGTTTTTCTTCCTGATTTTCCATCATCGCACTTAATTTGGGGCCAAACGGCTTTGCGATCAAGAAGCGGCTTGCCCGAAGCCAATTTGCCGCAGGGCAGGCGGCCTTTGCCGCCGTGGAGCCTCGCGCGCTGGTTTCACAACATCGCCTTTGCGGCTAGAAGACGACGAAGCGTGGGACAATGGGAAGTCGAGCGATGTCGCAGCCATACCCGGACGAACGGTCGGTCCACAGCGCGGATTCGCGCATCGTCGAGCTCGTGATTCGGTTGGGGCTCGTGCTCTTCCTGCTGGTGTGGAGCTTCGTCCTCGTTCGCCCCTTCATTCCGATCTTCGTCTGGAGCGTGGCGCTGGCGACGGCGCTCGCGCCGCTTTATGAGGAGGTCGTGGTCTGGCTCGGCGGCCGCCGACGCATCGCCGCCGCGCTGGTGACGCTGCTGACGCTGATCGTGGTGATCGGCCCGGCGAGCTGGCTCGGCCTGAGCCTCCTCGACGTGACGAAAAGCATCATCGAGAAGTTCAGCGCCGGCGAATTGTCGATTCCGCCGCCGCCCCCATCGGTGCAATCCTGGCCGCTGATCGGCCACGCCGTCTATGACGACTGGCTGCTCGCCTCCACCAATCTGCGCAGCGCCTTCAAGACCTTTCTGCCGTTGCTGAAGCCCGTCGGCGATTTCGTGCTGGACGCGGCGCGCAGCAGCGGCGCCGGAGCGCTGAAATTCCTCGTCGCCGTCGTCATCGCCGGCTTTCTGTTCTCGCCGGGGCCTTCGCTCGCGAAGGCGGCGCGCGCCATCGCCCGCCGTTTCAACCGCGAGCGCGGCGAGGAGTTCCTGTCGCTCGCCGGCGCGACGATCGGCGCGGTCTCGCGCGGGGTCATCGGCGTCGCGCTGTTGCAGGCGCTCGTCGCAGAGCTCGCCATGTGGGCGGTCGACGTTCCGGGCGCGAGCCTGCTCACCGTGGCGGTGCTGGTGCTCAGCGTCGTTCAGATCGGCCCGCTGATCATCGTCGCGCCGCTGATCCTGTGGAGTTGGAGCGCGCTGCCGGCGGGGCAGGCCTCGGCCTTCACCGTGGCGATGCTGATCGTGAATTTCCTTGATAACGCGCTCAAGCCTTTCGTGCTGGCGCGCGGGCTCACGACGCCGACGGTGGTGATCTTCATCGGCGTCATCGGCGGCATGCTTGCTCATGGGATCATCGGTCTCTTCGCCGGGCCGGTGGTGCTTGCGGTGGCCTGGGAGGCGGCGCGGGCCTGGATCGCCGACGGCGCGCAGACGGCCGCTGCGGTTCCCGCCGAGGCGACGCCCCGAACCGAGGTGCTTCCTCCTTGAGCGGCATAGGCGTTCCCGCGTTTTCGACGCCGCTTCGTTTCTCGATTTATAATACTTCCGATTTTTACTTCACGAGATTGGAAGTATTACATAATGAGAAGTGTAAATGCGAAGTTTTGTCGCATTGTGGGCGACCAATACTGGAACTAGGCTTCCTTCGTTCGAGCAAGAATAAGGCTCGGTTGGAGGAAACAACCATGCAAGCTGCGCATAAAAAGACAGAGCTCCTAAAAGCGCTGGCCGCCGTCGCGGCGGTTGCCGGGATGTTTATAATCGTCCTTCACAATATTACCGGTCTGATCGGCTAATCTAGACATGAGGAATTAGACCCAGTAACTCGCGCCTCCCAGGCCGACGCGTCTCTCCCCGCGCGTCGGCCGTCTTGATGAGACTCCTCCTAGTGATCGGCCCGCTTCGGCGGGCCTTTTTTGTTCCGTCGCGGTCTGGGTAGACAGCCTCTCGCGGGAGCGTTTGTGGAAGCCGGGACTCTGGCCGGGCGCTCGCCCGCTTGTCGGGCTCGGCAGGGGCGCCACTTACCTCTGGATCGCCGCACGGCCTCGCATCCGCGGGCGCGGCGAGCCAGGGGCGAAGCGATGCGCCGCTTGATTCGCTTCGTCGGCGCCTGGGCGGCGGAAGGAGACTACCCTTCCGCCTGCGCGGGGAATATCCGCAAGCTCGCGGCGGCCATATCGTATTGGCGGTCGATCCGGCGACATGGATCTATTGGGACATCGGCTTTCTGCCGTGGGGCGCGGTTTTTTTGGCGCTCGGGGCGGCGCTGCCGTCGAAGGGGCGGTTTCCATCCGCCTTCTTGGTGAAAGGCGCCCTCCGCGTGGATGAAGCAAGCGCCAAGCAAACGGCGCCCTATTCCGCTTGCCGACTCGCCGATCCCTCGCCGTTCAGGCTGAGGAACGATGGATTTGGCCGCGCGTTACAGCCCGCATGATCCCGCCCGCCATTGCCCCGCACGTAACCCTCCCTCCATGAAGGGGGGAGCAGGGTGTTTTAGGTCGAGCCGGCGGGTGCGCAGACAGGAGTGTGAAATGGCCACCGCAGCCCCTGATCCAAAAATCAACCTGATCTCCAGCCAGCATATCGACGGCGCGGCCGTCTTTGACGCGAGCGGCAAGGAAATAGGCAAGATCGACCATTTCATGATCGATATGGCCTCGGGCCGCGTGCTTTACGCGGTCGTCAACTTCTGCGGCTTCATGTGCCTGCATCCGGGACACCATCCAATACCCTGGACCTCGCTGAAGTTCGACCGAGGCCGGCGCGGATATGTGACGGATGTGAGCCAGGAACGCGTCGAAAGCGCCCCCGATTACAGTGACGAGAGCTGGACGGACCGGGAGTGGGAGACAAAGGTGCACGAGCACTATCACGCCCGGCCTTATTGGGAGGAAGGCTCCGCGCCCACGAAATAGGTTTGGGCGTCCGGCGGACGATCGGGACTGCCGAAGGTTGCGGAACGTGGAAAGGGCGACGGAGGCGTGATGGTCGGAGTGGCGGGATTCGAACCCACGACCCCTAGTCCCCCAGACTAGTGCGCTAACCGGGCTGCGCTACACTCCGACTGGGGCTCCTTATAGTGCTCCCCACTGGCGCTGGCAACGGCCAAGAGCGTTTTCCCCGCATTTCTGCGCGCGCGGCTCATTCTGGCGCTTCCGCGAAAGAGTCCTTCTCCGCCGCATGCGTCAGAAGGCGGCGGGCCTCGGCGAGATCGGCGAGCGCCAGCCGCAGGCGGCGGGCGTTTTCGTCGTCGAGGCGCGGCGGCGATGGGTTCTGCGGCATTTGCTCCAACGCGATTGCCCCGCCGGCGTCGGCCAAATCCTCGGCCATCTCCGGATCATGGCGCGCGCGCGCCGGTGGCTCCCGCGAGGACGCGCGCGCGAGCGCCGCCTCGGTCACGACGCGGGGGCCTTGCTCCTTCAGAATGCGCTGCACGCCTTTGATCGTGTAGCCCTCGCCATAGAGCAGATGGCGTATGGCCTTAACGAGCGCGACATCCTGCGGGCGATAAAAACGCCGCCCGCCGGCGCGCTTGATCGGGGCGATCTCCTTGAAGCGCGTTTCCCAAAAGCGCAGCACATGCGCCGGCAGATCGAGACTCTCGGCGACCTCGCCGATCGTTTGAAAGGTCTCTATGTCCTTGGTCGCGTCTTCGCTCATTTCTGGCATCTTACAGGCGGCGCGCCGCTTTTGAACCCCTGCGCCGAGAAGGCGCCGGCCGGGGCGCGCGGAAATATGGACAAGCGCGCGGCGCTGGAATTAAGTGTTTTCAGCGCTTCCTTCGCGCATCCTCTTTCGCTGGGCGAACCCATGGAAGACCTCATCACTTTTCCGCACGCCACGCCGATCGTTTCGGCGCGGCCCACTCACGAGAACGCGCTCGCCGTCCGCAACTGGCTCTGGGCCGTGGCGGCGCTGGTTTTTCTGATGGTCTTTGTCGGCGGGGCGACGCGGCTCACCGAATCGGGCCTGTCGATCACGCAATGGAAGCCGGTGACGGGCGTTATCCCGCCGCTGACGCAAAAGGAGTGGCTGGAGGCCTTCGAGGAATATAAGAAAATCCCGCAATACAAGGAGCTGTTCCCGGATATGAACCTCGCTGGCTTCCAGGTGATTTACGCCTGGGAGTGGGTCCATCGGCTGCTCGGCCGCCTGGTTGGACTCGTCTTCGCCGGCGGCTTCGCCTGGTTCTGGATCAGGAAGCAAATCCCTGCGCGCCTCACGCCGAAGCTGCTCGCGATTTTCGGCCTCGGCGCGCTGCAAGGTTTTATCGGCTGGTGGATGGTGTCCTCGGGACTTTCCGGCCGCGTCGAGGTCGCGCAAGAGCGGCTCGCCATCCATCTGCTGATGGCGGCGCTGATTTTCTCGCTGTCTCTGTGGGTGGCTGGGGGACTCGGCAAGCGCGGCTTTTCGCATGTCGAGCGCGGCCGCGCCCGGCTGCGCGTCACCTCGGTCCTGATTCTCGGGCTGGTCTTCGTCCAATTGGGGGCGGGCGCTCTGGTCGCCGGCCTGCGCGCCGGTCTCGTCGACAACACCTGGCCGCTGATGGATGGCGCGCTCGTTCCGCCGGGCGACGTGTTGTGGAATCTCTCGCCCTGGTGGGTGAATTTCCTCGACAACCCGATTGCCGTGCAATTCACCCACCGCATGATCGCTTATGGGATCTTCGCGCTCGCCCTCGTCCATCTCGTCGATGCGGCGCTGAACACGACGGGGAAGGTGCGGCGCGGGGCTTTTATCGTCTTCGGCCATGTTGCGATGCAGATCATGCTGGGCGTCGCCACTTTGCTGCTCGTTGGCGAGGGCTGGATGGGGACGCCGCATATTCTGCTGGCGCTGGCGCATCAGGCGGTGGCCTTCGGCGTGCTCGCGGTCGCAACCCTGCATGCGCGCCGATTGGCGCAGGCGCCCGTGATCTGAGCGCCAAGTAAACAAAACCCGGCGTCGTCAACGCCGGGCTCTTTTCGTCGCGCGCTGATCAAACGCGGCGCAGCGGCTCGCCGAGCTGGGCGCCCCGGGGTCGCTCGGCGACAAGATCGATCATGCGCTCGGAGCCGCGGTCGCGCGCGTCCTGGCTCTGGGCTTTGGCCAATTCCTCATTGGCTTCCTTCAGCGCCGCCTCCGCCTCTTCGAGCTGGCCGCGCAGCTCGCCCAGCGATTGGGTGAGATTGTCTTTGCGGGTGCGCGCCGCCCTAGCATAGGTTGGATAAGCGAAATGGGAAGGGTCGCTGATATTGGCGCGGGCTTCCTCTGTCGCAATCTCGCGGTCGAGCTCGCCGCACATTCTGGTAAATTCGGCGATCATCGACTGTAACTGGACGACGCGCCGGCGCTTTTCCTCTGCCTGAAATCTTTTCAGGCGGATCAATGTATCCCGCGACTTCATTACTCATTACTCCGATACCGAAGCGGGTTGCACAAAATGCGAGACTTTTTCACCTTTCCGCGAGACGAAAAGACTATGGGGCAAGGAGGTTTCTTGTTTGTTACCGGCCCCTCGGCCGACGCTAACCACTTTGGGATTCCATTCACGCGCCGGGGTTTAGGCGCACTTTCGCCAAAATTTACGCGCGCAAATCGGAACGCGAGGGCGCCTTTTCAAAGAGCGGCCTGGACGTCCCGCGCTCAGGCGCGGAGGCGGGAGAATTTTCGAGCGGCGCGGTCAAGACGAGGCGCGCGGCGCCAGAGCCTTCCGAGAAAAGCGCGGCGTCCGCATGCTGCGGCAAAGGCTTTGGAGGGCTTTGAGTAACCGCGGGCGTGATGCAGCCTTCAGGCCGTTTCCTGTTCCGCTTCGGCCCTCTTTTGCGCGCCGCCATAGCGGCGGTAGCGGAAGGGCGGCGGCTCTTCGCGCGATTCCGTTTCCGCAAAGGCCGCGAAGCGGGCGTGATCCGGCGAGAGGTGGCAGGCGGGGTCCGTCGCCGTCGCGTCTCCGGTGACGGCGAGCGCCTGGCAGCGGCAGCCGCCGAGATCGATCTCGCGCCGGTCGCAGGAGCGGCAGGGCTCCTTCATCCACTCCGTGCCGCGATAGGCGTTGAAGGCTTGGCCGTTCAGCCAGATGTCGGCGAGCGGGCGCTCGCGCACATTGTCGAAGACGAGGCCCGGAATCGTCTGCGCCGCGTGGCAGGGCAGGGCTTTGCCCGATGGCGTCACCGCGATGATCGACCGGCCCCAGCCGCCGGTGCAGGTCTTCGGCCGGTTGGCGTAATGGTCGTGGATGACGAAATCGAAATTCAGCACGCCTTGCAGGCGCTTCTTCGCCTCGTCGACAATGCCGACGGTCGCCAGAAACTTTTCCCGCGTCGGGATCAGCGCCGCGCGATTCTCCTGCGCCCAGGCGTAATATTGAATATGCGCGACCTCGAGCCGCTGCGCGCCCACCTCGACCGCAAAATCGATGATTTGCGGCAAATGGTCGATGTTCTGGCGATGGATCGGCGCATTGATGGTGAGCCCCATCCCCAATTCGCGCGTCCAGCGCGCGACATTGCGCTTCTTCTCGACGCCGCCTTGATAGGCGGAAATATAATCGGAGCTTTCCGGAACGACGTCCTGCACCGAAACCTGCACATGATCGAGCCCGATCTCGGCGAGCTTTTGTAGCCGCTCGCGCGTCAGCAGCACGGCGGAGGTGACGAGATTGGTGTAGAGCCCCGCATCCACCGCATGAGCGAGGATCTCTTCGAGATCCGGGCGCGCGGTCGGCTCGCCGCCGGAGAGATGCAGTTGCAGCACCCCCGCGGCGCCCGCCTGGCGGAAGGTCTCGCCCCATTCGGCCGCGCTCATCTCCCTATTGGCGCGCTCCAGCTCGAGCGGGTTGGAGCAATAGGGGCATTGCAGCGGGCAGCGATGAGTCAGCTCGGCGAGAAGACCCGTCGGTCCGCCGGAAAAGGGGGCGTATGCGCGCGCGGTTTCGGAGAGCGGCGGCGCCGCAAAAGCGTCCGGCCCCTCGCGCAGCAGGCGCTTGTCCGAGAGACCCTGCAACAGCTTGATCACGTCGCGCGAGATCACCTCGACCGGCGCCTTATATTGCCTGGCGAGACGCGCGCAAATATCGGCGACGCTCGCGACGCCGTCGAGCAGCCGCAGCACCGCGAGCGAGATCGCGTCGATCTCATAGGCGCGCTCGGGCGCGAGTATCACGACGCGGCCGCGCGCCCTGTCTTCATGCAGGCGGGCGTAGCGGGCGAAGGCCGGCTTCGCCTGCGGCCCGATGACATAACGCTGCGCGGCCTCGCTCATGAATTCACTCGTTGGTTTCGCCGGGCCGGAAGGCGCCGGGCGGAATGACGCCGGGCGTCACATAGGCGTGGTGGAGCGCGTCGAGTTGCGCCCACAGCACGTCGCATTTGAAACGCACCGCGGCGACGCAGCCTTCCTGCTCGGCCCGCGTATGCGCGTGCGTCTTTATATAATTCAGCGCAAAGTCCGAGTCGCGCGGCGCCTGCGACAGGCGGCGCTTGAAATAGGCCATCACATGGTCGTCGATGAAGTCGTAATTTTCGAGCATCCCCGCAATGCGCTCGCGATGGATCGCCGGGGCGAAAAGCTCGGTCAGCGACGAGGCGACGGCGATGACGAGCGGCTGCTCGACGACGAAGCGCACATAGGATTCGACCGCGAATTTCGTCGCCGGCAGCGCGCCCCGCCGCGAGGTCACATAATCGCGCGCGAGGCCGAGCCCGTCGGTGAGCACCAGCCAGCGCTCTATGCCGCCCGCTTCCTCGCCGAGCCCGTCATGGTCGTGGATGCGGTGTATCCATTCGCGCCGCAATTCGCGGTCGTGGACGCGGCTCATGAAAGCGGCGTCCTTGCGCGGCACCGCCTCCTGATAGCAGTAGCGGTTCAATGCCCAGGCCTGCACCTGTCCCTTGTTCAGTCTGCCGCCATGCAGCAGCTTATGGAACGGGTGCTTGTCGTGATAGCGCTCGACGCCGACGGCGCGGATCTTCGCCTCGAATTCATCGGGCGACAGCGGCGGGGCGCCGATAAAGGCGCTCGAAGAAACCACCTCGTTCATAGCGCGACCTCCATGCCATCGGCGCCGATCTCCCAACCGGCCGCCTGCGCCTCGGCGCGCTCCTTGGAGGCGGCGTCGAGAACCGGGTTTGAATTGTTGATGTGGACGAAGATCTTGCGGGCGACGCCGAGCGGCGCGAAACCGGCGATCGAGCCGTCCGGCCCGCTCATATTGACATGGCCCATGCGCGAGCCGGTCTTGCCCATCAAGCCCTGCTCGATCATCTCATTTTCATGCCAGAGCGTGCCGTCGAAGAAGACGAGCGCCGCGCCTTTGAGCCGCGCCGCCAGCGCCGCATCGACGCGAGCGCAGCCGGGGATGTAGAAAAAGGACTTGCCGGTCGCCGTTTCGGTGATTTGAAGGCCGATCGTGTCGCCGGCCGTCGTGCCGAAATTCGGAGCGTTCTTGTCTTCGAGATAGAGCGCAATCTTGCCCGGCACGGCGAAGGATTTGACGCTGAGGCCGAGATCGACGCCAGCGCCGCGAAGAGCCTGCGTCTCGTCGAGAACCAGCTCGTTGCGGGCGACGAGGGCCGGCTGCAAAATATCGAAAATGCGGTTCGTCTCCAGAACGCCGAGCACGCGGCGCGCCGCATAGATCGCGAAAGGCTGCGCCTCGCGCAGATTGAGCAGGCCCGCGATATGATCGACGTCGCCATTGGTGAGCACGACCGCCTTGATCGGGCTCGCGCGCACCGGATCTTCGGCGGCGGGCGCAAGCTGCTGCGCCGCGGCGATCTGTTGGCGCAGATCCGGCGAGGCGTTGAGCAACGCCCAATCGCGGCCATTGGCGGAGACCGCGAGCGACGACTGCGTGCGCGCCGAGAAACCGGGCGCTCCTGCCCGCACCGCGCGGCAATTGGCGCAATTGCAGTTCCATTGCGGGAAACCGCCGCCGGCGCCCGAGCCCAAAACCCTGATCCGCATTCTTTTTTGTCCCCTGCGGGGGTTTGCCGCGGGGCCTCCCTTATCGTTCTGTGGCCGCGACTATGCACGCGCCGGCGCAGCCTGCGCAAGTGCGGCATAAGGGCGCTTCCCGCCGGTCTCTCTTTCGTCGCTTTTGCGCTGCATAAACAACGCAAAACGCATCCTAACTTTGTGTTAACGCCTGTCTTTCTAAGCACTTGGGCGATGGGGCGCCGCGGACGCGAAAGCGAAGCGAAACTCGAACGGAATCGATCCTCAGCGGTGATCAAGCGGAAAAAACTAAATCATCTGTCGCGCTGCGGCGTCGCCCTTGCGGCGGCTCTGGCGCTTGGCGGCTGCATGTCGGCAGGACTCGAGGCCGTCGACGGCCATGTGAGCAACGCCGTGTCGCTGGTCTCTGCGCCGGCGGGCGACCCCTTGCGCGTGCCGCTCTTCGTCGCCTCCACCCGCCATGGCGAAAACGCCCGCGCCGACGGCAGCGCGCATTTCTCGCTGATCGCCGTCGGCGTGCCGCCCGGCCACAAGCCGGGCGCGATCGAGCGGCCGAGTTTCGGCGCGCCTGACGCGCGCCGCCATTTCACCATTCTCTCGCGCCGCGCGATGGAGCCGGAGGAATTTACCGCCGAAGTCGCCGCCCATGTGTCGGGCCGCGTCGGCGGCAGCCGCGACATTCTGCTTTACGTCCACGGATTCAACACGAGTCTCGAAGAGTCGCGCTATCGCCTCGCCCAGATCGTCGCGGACGGCCGCTTCTCCGGCGTCGCGGCGCTGTTCACCTGGAATTCGCGCGGCGGGCTGCTCGCCTATGAGGCCGACAAGGAGAGCGCTACGGTCGCCCGCGACGCGCTGGAGAAGCTGATCGTCGATCTCTCCCATACGCCGGGCGTCGGGCGCATTCATATTCTCGCCCATTCGATGGGAACCTGGCTGACCATGGAGAGCTTGCGCGCCATCGCCATCTCCGGCCATCCGGACCTCGACGGGCGGCTCGGCGAGGTGATGCTGGCCGCCCCCGATATCGACCTGACCGTCTTCCGCCAGCAGGTGGCGCGGCTCGACCCCAAGCATGTCTCGATTTTCGTCGCGAGCAATGACCGGGCGCTGTCG
>JAWOLK010000124.1:0-35934 GCA_033853615.1 Beijerinckiaceae bacterium
TGCTATGTGACGCCGAAGGAGCATCTGGGCCTTCCAGACCGCGACGATGTGAAGACCGGCGTCATCACCTATCGCATCGCGGCGCATGCGGCGGACCTTGCCAAGGGCCATCCGGCGGCGCGCGAGCGCGACGACGCGATGAGCCGGGCGCGTTTCGATTTCCGCTGGAACGACCAGTTCGAGATCGGCCTCGATCCCGAGACGGCGCAGAAATATCACGACGAAACGCTGCCGAAGGAAGCGCATAAGGTCGCGCATTTCTGCTCCATGTGCGGGCCGAAATTCTGCTCGATGCAGATCACGCAGGATTTGCGCAAGGAGGCGGCCGAAATCGCCGCGCGCGGCATGGCGGAGAAGAGCGCGGAGTTTCTGGAGAAGGGCGCGGAGATTTATGTGCCGGAGGCGGGCTGAGGCGTTTTCGCCCGCGGAGTAGGCTCAGGAGGGCGTCTTGTAAATCTCCTCGAGCCTCAGCTCGATCCCCGGCGGATCGAGCGTCAGCGCGCCGTCGCGAAAGATGCGCGTAAGAATTTCTCCGCCGTCGCGCCGCTGGTGGTGCACGATCAGCGGCGCGTCGCAATCGACGATGAGATAATGGCTGAGGCTCGGGATACGAAAATAGTCGGATAACTTGCGGCCCCGGTCGGCGCGGCCGGTCGAGGGCGAGAGAACCTCGACAATGATAAGCGGATTCTCGACAATCATCGCGCCGGGGGCGACCTCTGGTCCGCAGTAGACGAGGCCATCCGGCTCATAGGCCGTAAACGCGTCGATGCGGACCGTCGCGCCGTCCGGCACGACATGACAGGGCAGGCGCGCCTTCCCGATTGCGGCGAGCAGCGCCACATGCACGGCGAGCTTCATTTTCCAATGCGCCGCCCGCTCCGGCGCCATAGCGATCGGCGCCCCGTCGAACAGCTCGTAGCGCTCCGCCTGCGCCTCGGCCCAGGGCAGAAACTGATCGACGGTCATGCGCTGCTTTTTGGCTTCGACCATAAGTGTATTGTAACACCGACCGGCCCCGCGCGCCATGCGCGGGCGCAGATTGGCGAAGAACGCGCCTGTTTTGGCCATGATCCGGCTATCGCGCCATCGGCTGCCGGGTGATCTTCCAAGTACTAAAAAGCAACGCTCCGTAATCGGAACATGAGGAGCGTCTTTCTCTGGGAGCGACGCCATGGCCAATCAGGAATCCAACATGCCGCAAGACAAATATTCCGGCATGCGCGACTTTAACTTCGCAATCACGCCGAATGTTCTCATTTGCGGCGGAGCCGGCGCGGTGCTCGGTCTGATCCTGGCGGTCTGGGGGGCGGGGCCGGGCGAGATCGGCATCATCGCCGCGACGACGATCGTCATGGCCATATTGTCCGGCATCTTCGGCATGTTCGTCTAGAACGACCCGCGCTTAGAACGACCCGTTTCTTCCTCGTCGCTCATCCTCCGTGGCGCACACTGAACGTGTGACGCGCCAGGAGTGGGGCGACTTTTTTCGTTGTGGGAGACGTGGCCCGTCTGTCAGGTCTTTTTCGTTGGGTCTGGTCCTATTTGAGCGTCTTCCGGCCGAAGCGGGCGCCGATGGGTCGATAAGAAAGCGCTTCAAGGAAAAGACTTAGATACTCCGGTCGCGATCGACGAAGTTGGTCAAGTAAGCATTCGATTGCTTGGTCCCTTAGTTTACGAACTTGATCAACTTGAACGCCGCTCACATTCAACCTCACGCTGCGCGAAACCATCACCTTGCTCTATTTAGGTTTTTTCCCAATCAGGCGTTGGTTGCGCCGTGTCCCTCCCGCTTCCCTTGAAGTGCAAATTAAACTTCGCGCGATGCGCGAAGCCGGCGTTGGTCCGAACTATTCCGAGCCGTTTCACGAAACCCGGAAGATTTTTTTAACCTGATTTCCGGCAACGAAAATCCGGCCTGTCTACCTCCATAAAATCAAATATGTGACGATTATCGTCTTGACACAAATAAGTTTTAGAACCAACTGTAAACGTAGGTGTGCGGCGAAGGGCGAAACTCGTTCAAAAACAGTGGATTTAATTCACGGTTTGGGGGCGTGTCTCGGCGAAGGTGTTCCGCGGCCGGCGCCCGATCATTGTCATCGGCGCCGGCCAAATGGAGGCAAGTGTAAAATGACCAGCAACTTTCTCGGGGCCCAGGCTGTGAGGGCGGCGCCCCTCGGCGCTGCAACCGGCAGTGATGGCCGCAAGGAACCCCAACTCCGGAGCCGGCGTCTTTCCAAAACCGCGGCGGTCGCCCTCATGGCGATGGGCGCGATGTTTTCCGGCATGGCCAGCGCCGCCACGACAACGTCCGGCGCGGCCGTGAGAATAACGCCGATCGGCGTTCCCGTCGCGCTGACGCGCGAACTCGCCATTCGGCTGCTCACGCGCACCGGCTTCCAGCCTTCCAAGCAAGAGCTGGACGAGATCATGGAGGCGCGCACCGTCGAAACTGCGATCACCTGGATTCTCGAGGGTCGGAACGACGGCACGAAAAAATTTCCGCAAAGGCCGACGGCGGATTACGATCCCCGGTCGCCGGGCTGGTTTTTCAGCGCCAGAGTGCTGTTTGAAAACTGCGCCAAAATCCAATGGAACGGGACGCCGGAGGCGAAAGCCTGCGTCGCCGACCAGGCCGCGAAGCTGATGGAATTCTGGTCGTGGCACGTCTGGCACATGGCGGTCTCCAAGTCGCCGATCGTCGAGCGGATGGCGCTGTTCTGGCATAACCACTTCGCATTGAGATTGCCTGGCAGCTGGGCCTCGATGGCTTTCGACAATCACAACAAGATTCGTCGAAACGCCATTGGCGATTTCAAAACCATGCTGATGGACATGGTCGAAGACCCGTCGATGCTAGTCTATCTCAGTCAGCATCTCGCGACGGCGCATGCGGGCGCTCCGACCGCCAATTTTTGCGCGTGAATTGCTGGAGCTGCACACCGTCGGGGCCGCGTCTATCCTGACAGGCAAGCCGAATTACACAGAGAACAATATTCTCGACGTCGCGCGCGTGCTCGCGGGTCTCAGCTGGAATCGCGACACGCTGACTTACACGTGGAGGGACGAGTATCACGACTATAAAACGCCGTGGAAAGAGGTGCTGCCCGGCAGACGGATTTTCACGCCGGCAAAATTGCCTGCCGACAAATGGGTCTCAACTTCAGGTCCCGGCCAGGCTGAATATAAGCAGCTCGTCCGCATGCTTCTCAACGACCCGAATACGGCGCGGCGCATCGTCTCCAAGCTGTGGAAGGAGTTTGTCTCGGAAGAAGAGCCGGACGCCAACACGCGGCTCGTGATTGCTCAGATCGGCGACAATCTGCGGCTGCGCTATAATTACGATATCAGGAAGGTCCTCGCCGACATTTTCATGCGTCCCGAATTTTGGGACCCGAAAAACACGCTGGTCAAGACGCCGGTGGAATATGTGGTCGGCGCGGTGCGGGAAATCGGCCTGCCGAACGGGTCCGATTTCATGTATGCGAGCGGTTACACGCTTCGGCTGGACTCGATGGGCTACCGGCTTTTCTTTGTCCCGAGCGTGAAAGGCTTCGACACGGGGACGGCGTCGATTTCCAACATGTCTCTGGGCGCCCGGCAGGGTGTCGCCACGCAGCTCGCATGGCTGTGGAGCGATGAAATCCTGCGCAAGAACCTCGACCCGGCAAATCCGTCGAAGCCGCCGGCGGCAGACAAGCTGCTTTACGGCTTCTTGTGGAACGGCAACAGGAATACGCCGCTGTCCCTGGCCGACTTCAACAGAATGCGCGCCGACCGCTTTACGGTCCAACCGATGTTCACGCCGGACGGTTACATCAATGATCCGAAGGGCAACTCTCTGACGCCGTACAAAGCACAGGAACTGATCCTCGCGGACCCCGCCTATCAGTTGAAATAAGTAACGGCGACACAGAAAAAGGAACATGATCATGGGGCATCATCACCATGTCCACCGCCGCGGATTCTTGCGCTCGGCCGCAGCCGCGACCATCTCTCTCGCCATGCCGGGCGTCGCCTCCGCCGCCCTGCCGCTGTCCAATTACAAATGGCCCGGCAAGACCGTCATTCTGCTGGATCTCGGGGGCGGCAATGACGCAATGAACATGGTCGCTCCCGTATGGGACAAGACCTATTTCGACATGAGGAGCGGCCTCTGCGTCAGGGCCGAAGACAACGGCTTTCGCGAGTTTCTCGGGACCAATTCCGAGCAGATGTGCTCCGATGCGCGCTTCGGTTCGCAGCTCTATTCGTTCCACCCCTCGCTCAAGCCGCTCTCCGAGGCGTGGGCGAACGGCGACATGACGGTGGCTCTGGGCGTCGGCTATCTCTCCGCGCCGGCGAGCCATTTTCTCGGCGCCGACATGTGGGACAAGGGGGTTAGTTACCAAAACAGCCTCGAGGCTAATCTCAGCACGCTGCCGGGATGGGTCGACCGCATCTTCTCGGATGGCGTCATGGGAGCGGGCGCGCCGCATGCCGCGCCGGTCGACGGCGTCTCCGTTGTCGCGGGCGGCGCGATCGGCGGACTGCCGGGCGAGTTTTTTGGCGGCAATGCGAAGTCTTTGTCTCTGGCCGCCGGCAGAGACGGCGTGTTCGACGCCTCGAGCCTGATAAACAAAAATCTCGACCTGACGCGGTTCGGAAAAGTCTACAAATTCCTCTATGACCGCGAAATGGACATTGTTGGTCAGCTCCAGCTCCTGAACGGCGTGACCGACGTTTATCAGAATACGACCCTGTTCCGTGATCCGGGCGGGCTTTCGAAGCAGTTGAGATATGTCGCCAATCTACTGGTGCGCGGGATCAAAATGCCCTTCGTCAGCCTGGCGATGGGCGGCTTCGACACGCACACCAATCAGATGCCGGCGCACCGGAATCTGATGAACGAGCTGGCGATGGGGCTTGCGGATTTCCGCAAGGCGATGATCGAGCGCGGTCTGTGGAAAGACATCGTGATCCTCGTCCATTCGGAATTCGGCCGCACATTGAGGCCGAACTCCGCGGCTGGGTTCGACCATGGCGCGGGCGCGGCGCAGCTCATCCTCGGCGGCAGCCTCGGCGCCAATCGCTTCGTCGGCCGTCAGGTCCAGCTGAGCAGGATCGAGTCGACGATCAACGTCTTGCCGCCAATGTTGGACTTCCGTAGCCTTTATACGGCGATCCTGATCGACTTCCTTGGAATGCCGCCCGCGGTCGCCCCGGCTCTGTTCAAACCACCGACGCAAACGGCGACCGGCGAAAGCTCTTCGTTCAAGGACGAGTGGGTCATTCCCGCGCCGATCTTCCCGGCGAGCGCAACGCGCAAGGAATCACCGGCGCTGCTCAACCCACAATATGTGGCGTAGGGCTGACGCGCCGAGCGCATTGACCGCCGAAGCGGCAGCGACTCGGCGAGTTCCAAAGGAAGCTTAGAGCCCGGCCCGATATAATCGGGCCGCAAGGGTCCAGGGCCCAAGCTCCGCAAGTCAAAACCCCGGCGTCGTTTTCGGCGCCGGGGTTCGCTTTTTTGCGGGAAGGGCGGGGGCTTCTCGCCCGTTATGCTTTTTCCCTCGCGGCTTGGCGGTTCTCGCTTCGCAAATTGCGCGCAAGCGCTTATCTCCTGCCGCATGTCCAAGACCTCTCCTCCCACGCCCGCCGTCATCGGCGTCGTCACCGCTTCGGATCGCGCCAGCGCCGGCGTCTATCAGGATGAAAGCGGCCCGGCCATCGAGGCCTATTTCAACCGGGTTCTCACCAGCCCCTTCCGCATCGAGCGGCGCATCATCCCGGACGGCTTCGAGAGCGTGCGCGACACGCTGATCGATCTTGCCGACGCCGTCGGCTGCGATCTCGTCGTCACCACCGGCGGGACCGGTCCGGCGCCGCGCGACCTGACGCCGGAGGCGACGCTCGCCGCCTGTCCGCGCGAATTGCCGGGCTTCGGCGAGCTGATGCGCAAAGTGTCGCTGGAGCAAGTGCCGACGGCGATCCTCTCGCGCCAGCTCGCGGCGCATCGCGGCAAGTGTCTCGTCATCAATCTCCCCGGCAAGCCTGCCGCAATCGAGCTGTGCCTCGACGCCGTGATGCCGGCCGTGCCCTATTGTCTCGATCTTCTCGGCGCGGCCTATCTCGAAACCGATCCGGCCGAGGTGAAGGCTTTCCGGCCCAAGGCTAAGTAAAGTCGGGCGTCTCGCCCGGCTTGCCGCCCGATCGGGTAGGAAAGAAAGCGTCAAGGAAGGGGGCGGGCGTTCTTCTCATGCCGCCCTTCGGCCTGTATAGGATCGGGTTGACGCCTCGCGCCGCGAGCGGCGGCGGCGTCCAGGGTTCGTCGAGGCCGAGGGGTGTTTTGATGAGTGATCTGCGGCTGGCCGTCGTCGGCGCCGCCGGCCGCATGGGCCGGATGCTGGTGCAAACCATTCCCGACACGATTGGCGTCCGTCTGGTCGGCGCGCTGGAAATTGCGGGGAGCGCCGCGATCGGCAAGGACAGCGGCGAGCTGATCGGCGCCGGCCCCAATGGCGTGCGCGTCACCGACGACGCCGACGCAGCGCTGAAAGACGCGGACGTTCTGATCGATTTCTCCACCCCTGCGACGACGCTCGCGCTGGCCCGGCGCACCGCGGCCATGGGCGTCGCGCATATCATCGGCACGACCGGCTTTTCGCATGAGGAGCTGGAAGAGATCGCCGCCGCGGCGCGCCAGACGGTGATCGTGCGTTCGGGCAATATGAGCCTCGGCGTCAACCTTCTGGCGGTGCTCGTGGAGCGGGCGGCGCAGGCGCTCGGCCCCGCCTGGGATGTGGAAATCGTCGAGATGCATCATCGCCTGAAGGTCGATGCGCCTTCCGGCACGGCGCTGCTGCTCGGCGAGGCGGCGGCGCGCGGGCGCGGCGTCGATCTGCGCGAGCGCGGCGTCCGCGGCCGCGACGGGCTCACCGGCGCCCGGCGGGCGGGCGACATCGGCTTTGCGGCGTTGCGCGGCGGCACGGTGGTCGGCGATCACACGGTGATCTTCGCCGGCGCCGGAGAGCGCCTCGAATTGTCGCATCGCGCCGAGGACCGCGGAATTTTTGCGCGAGGCGCGCTGGCGGCCGCCTTGTGGACCCGCGGCAAGGGGCCAGGTCTCTATTCAATGGCGGACGTGCTCGGTTTGGGCGGCGCGTGATGCTTTTCGAGGACTCCCAGATGAATCGCACACTCGTCATCGTCCGGCATGGTCAGAGCGAATGGAACGCCAAGAATCTGTTCACCGGCTGGAAGAACCCGGACCTCACCGAGCTCGGGATGGAAGAGGCCCGGCGGGCGGGCAAGGAGCTGAAAAAACTCGACATCGTCTTTAGCGTCGCTTTCACCTCGGCGCTGTTGCGGGCGCAGCATACGCTGCAGCTCATCCTGGAGGAGCTCGGCCAGACCGGCGTGCGGGTCGTGCGGGACCGGGCGTTGAACGAGCGGCACTATGGCGACCTCTCCGGCCTCAACAAGGACGAGGCGCGCGAGAAATGGGGCGAGGAGCAGGTGCGGCTCTGGCGTCGCTCCTATGACGTCGCGCCGCCCGGCGGCGAGAGCCTCAAGGACACAGTGGCGCGCGTGCTGCCGTTCTACTGCCAGAAGATTCTGCCGCCCGTCATGCGCGGCGAGCGCGTGCTGGTCGCGGCGCATGGCAATTCGCTGCGGGCGCTGGCGATGGTGCTCGATCAGCTCACGCCGGAAAGCGTGCCGCATCTCGAACTCGCGACCGGCGTGCCGGTGATCTACCGGCTGAACGCCGACTCGACCGTGGCGTCGAAGACCGTCTTGGGGATTTGACGCGCTGGCGGAAAGCAAGCGGGAAATAGCGCCCGGCGCCTTTCTCACCCCCGGCTATCTCGACGCCGCGGCGCAAGAGCGGCTCGCTCGCGAAATCGCGGAAGTCATCGCGCGAGCCCCGCTGTTTCTGCCCCGCATGCCGAAGACCGGCGCGCCCATGTCGGTGCGCATGACCAATTGCGGCCCGCTCGGCTGGTTGAGCGACCAGCAGCGCGGCTATCGTTACGAGCCCCGCCATCCGGAAACCGGCGAACCCTGGCCGCCGATTCCGCGGATGCTGCTTGATGCGTGGGATCGGCTCACCGGCTTTGCCGAGCCGCCGGAAGCCTGTCTCGTCAACGTCTATGACCGGGACGCCCGCATGGGCCTGCATCAGGATCGCGACGAGGCGAATTTTTCCGCGCCGATTCTCTCGCTGTCGCTCGGCGCCGATTGCCGCTTCCGAATAGGCGGGCAAAAACGCGGCGGCAAGACGGTCTCCTGCGTGCTCTCGTCCGGCGACGCGCTGGTGCTCGGCGGCGAATCGCGTCTCGCCTTCCATGGCGTCGACCGCATTTTGCCGACGCTCGCGCCGCTGCCGCTGCCGGCCGGCGCCGCGCGGATAAATCTCACTTTGCGCCGCGTGACGTGAGCCGCGTGGCAGGGCAGGGCCAATGTTCAGCCTTGGTTCATGGCCCCGCCGGCAAATTGCGCCGGTAACTGAGGGGGCGCGGATCGGCGCATATTGTCAGTTCGAACGCTCCGCTGTAGTTTTCTCCGCGCGCGGGACGGGCGGCCTGGCGTGGCAGCCTACGCCATCGCCACGGCATAATAACGACGGTCTGCTCCACGGAAGCGCCGCTTTCAGGAAAGGAAACATTATGAAATCCATGTCTCTGCTGACGCTCGCTGCGGGCGTCGCCTTCGCCGCTCTCGCCGGCACGGCTCTCGCCGCCGGCGATCCCGCCGCGGGCGAGAAGGTCTTCGCCAAGTGCAAGGCGTGCCATCAGGTCGGCGAAGGCGCCAAGAACGCCGTCGCGCCGGAGCTGAACGGCATCGACGGCCGTAAGGCCGGCTCGGTCGAGGGCTACAACTATTCCGAGGCGATGAAGAACTCCGGCATCACCTGGAACGAGGCGTCCTTCAAGGAGTTCGTGAAGAATCCGAAGGCCAAGGTTCCCGGCACCAAGATGATCTTCCAAGGCCTCGCCTCCGAGAAGGACCAGGACGACGTTTGGGCCTATCTCGCCCAGTTCGGCGCGGACGGCAAGAAGAAGTAAGCCCGTCCTCGCACGATGTCTTCGAACCCCTGGCGAAAGCCGGGGGTTTTTGTTTTCGCGCGGGCTGCATCCTTTTGCTTTACGCGCTTTCTTGATCCCGAACGCTCGAAACCTTGCAACGTCATCGCGAGCGAAGCGACGCGATCCAGAGCCGCGGGGGCGGCCCCCGGATTGCCTCGCACTCACGCGCCTCGCAATGACGCACGCCTCTTTGCGGAAATCACCAGCGCCGCAGCCAATCGGCGAGTCGTTCGACGCCCTCCGCCACCTCGGCCTCGGGTCCGGCATAGGAGAGGCGCAACGTGCGGCGGCCGCGCGCGCGGTCGAAATCCACGCCCGGCGTCGCCGCGACCCCGGCCTCTTCCAGCATCGCCTTGCAAAAGGCCATCGAATCCTCGGTGAAGGCCGAAACATCCGCATAGATGTAGAAGGCCGCATCGGGCGGGGCGAAGCGCGACAGGCCGAGCTGCGGCAGGCGCTGGAGCAGCAGCGCGCGGCTGCGGGCGTAGCCGGCCTTGATCGCCTCCAGCTCCTCGGTCGCATCGAAGGCGAAGAGCGCGGCCCGCTGGGCGAGCGTCGGCGCGCAGATCGCCAGCGATTGTTGCAGCCGCTCGATAGGCCGCGCGAGCGGCCCCGGCGCGATCAGCCAGCCGAGCCGCCATCCGGTCATCGCGTAATATTTTGAGAAGGAGTTTACGACCAGGGCGCGTTCCGAAAGACGCAGCGCCGTTTCCGCCGGCGCCCCATATTCGAGCCCGTGATAAATCTCGTCGCAGATGAGCGGCAGACCGGCGGCGTCGCAGAAGGCGCAGATCTTCGCCAGCTCCGCAGCGGGGATCACCGTGCCCGTCGGATTGGCGGGGCTCATCAGCAGCACGCCGTCGAGCGGCTGCGCCCGATGCGCCGCCTCCAGCGCCGCGGCGGTCAGCACGAAGCCCGTGTCCTCGCCGACTTCGATGGGCGCGCAGGCGAGCCCGAGCGCCGAGAGAATATTGGCGTAGGCCGGATAGCCGGGGACCGCCATGGCGATCCGCGCGCCGGCGTCGAAGGCGGCGAGAAAGGCGAGCTGGAAGGCGCCGGAGGAGCCGGTGGTGACGACGACGCGGGCTGGGTCGACCTCGACGCCATGTCGCTCCTGATAGTAACGGGCGATGCGCGCCCGTAGCGCCGCCTCGCCGAGAGCCTCGCCATAGCCGATGTCGCCCCTTGCGAGCGCCGTTGCGGCCGCCGCGCGAACGGGGCCCGGCGCCGGCGCCCCGGGCTCGCCGAGCTCCATATGGATGATCCGCTTGCCTTGCTGTTCGAGCGCGCGCGCCTCGCGCAACACGTCCATCGCCATGAAGGGCGCGACGCCGGCGCGCTTGGAGGGACGCAGAGAGCCTGTCATTGTTCAACCTCGATCAACGCGCGCAATGCGCTGTGGCGTGAACCGCTCTATGCCAAGTTTTCGCGGGGGGCGACCCAAATGTTGCCGATGGAATCGGGGGAATTGTTCCAGCGCGTCTCCGTGGCGCTGGCCATCGGACTGCTGATCGGCCTCGAACGCGGTTGGCGCGCCCGCGCCGATGAAGAGGGCGAACGCGCGGCAGGCATCCGCACCCACGCGCTCGCCGCCTTGCTCGGCGCGGTGTGGGGCGGCGTCGCCTATCCGCTCGGCGGGGCGGGAGCCATCATGCTCGGCCTCGCCTTCGCGGCCTTCGGCGCGGTGATGGGCCTCTTCCGCTATCGTGAGGCGGTGCACGACGAAACCTTCGGCGCCACCTCGGTCGTGGCGGTCATGCTGGCCTTTGCGCTCGGCGCCTACGCCATGCTCGGCGATCTGCAAGTGGCGGCCGCCTGCGGCGTGGCGGCGGCGGCGCTGCTCGGCTCGAAGGGCTATCTCCATGAGTTCGTGCGGCGCGTCACCTGGCCGGAGCTGCGCTCGGGGCTCGTGATCCTGGTGATGACCTTCGTCCTGCTGCCGGTCTTGCCCGACCGCCCGATCGATCGCTGGGGCGCGATCAATCCGGCCGAAATCTGGCTGATGACGATCGTCATCGCCGCCATCTCCTTCGCCGGCTATATTGCGGTGAAGTTCCTCGGCGGCCGGCGTGGGCTCGCCGTCGCGGGGCTCGCCGGAGGTCTCGCCTCATCAACGGCGGTGACTGTCGCCATGGCGCGGCTCTGCCGGGAACAGCCGGAGATGACGCGCTTGACCACCGCCGCGACGCTTTTCGCCGATGCGGTGATGGCGCCGCGCATTATCGCGGTCGTTGCCGTCGCGGACGCCGCAGCGGCTCTGCGCCTCGCGCCCGCGCTGTCTGTCGCCGCGTTGGTTTTTGTCGTGGGCGGGCTATTCTTGCAATGGCGCGCCGAAGCGGAATCGGGCGCGGCGGCGCGCGGCCTCAAATTGCGCAATCCGTTGGATCTCAGCGCGGTGCTGAAATTCGGCGCGCTTCTGTCGGCCGTAATGGTCCTGGCGCGCCTTGCGATGAATGTCGCGGGCGATGTCGGCGCCTATGCTCTCTCGGCGCTCTCCGGCGTCGCCGATGTGGATGCGATCGCCTTGTCGATGGCGCGCCTTGCCCGCTCTGAACTCGGCTATGAGGCGGCGACGCGGGCCATTCTGCTGGCGCTCGCCGCCAATACGGCGGCGAAGGCGGCGCTCGGCTGGTTCATGGGCGGGGCCGCGCTCGGCTGGCGGCTGGCGGCGGCGTCGGCTCTGGCGTTGGCGGCGGCCGGCGTGGCCTATGTCGCCGCGCCGCCTCTTGTGTAGGTCCGCCCTGCGCAGACGGTCCGCAGGGTAGGGCGTCAAAGCGCCGCGGTGATCCAGCGCAACAGCTCGCCCTTCGGCGCCGCGCCGACCTTTTGCGCCGCCACTTTGCCGTCCTTGAACAGCATCAGCGTCGGGATCGAACGGATGCCGAGCTGGCCGGCCATCTTCGGATTCTCGTCGATGTTGAGCTTGACCACCTTGATCTTGCCCTGCATCTCGGCAGCGATTTCTTCGAGCGCCGGCGCAATCATGCGGCAGGGCCCGCACCACTCCGCCCAGAAGTCGACGACCACCGGCTCCGTGGCCTTGATGACGTCCTTCTCGAAGCTGGCGTCGGTGATCTTTTGGCTGGACATGGCGGCCCTTTCCTATCGCGACTGTGTGCGGAAATTAGGAATGGCGCCGCTTCTCGTCAAGCTGGCTCTTGGCTCAGTCGATCGCTTGTTTCAATGAGTGAAATGATAATGTCTATCAGGGCAAACAAAGACACAAAGAGCGGGGATGGCGGTGCCGCTCCCCACTCTTTGGCGCCCTGTCCTTGGCCAGACCCAACGCTGCCGCCCCGAGATCTTGTTGTGATGCGCCCCGGAGGCCGGCGCCGCGAGACAATGATGCCATCAAGCGGTTCGTTGAGTTCCGGCGTCCTCCCCGACTTGGACCGTAGCTGGGCGTTTTTTATACAACGCTTTCCAACTCTCTCGGCGAGCTGGACATTAGGACAGAAGACGAAGCTTGTCACTCGCAAAAGCGGCGCTTTGGAACAATTTCATTCTCGAAACGCCGCGAAACTGAACAAACCGCCTCGTTGCGATGCAGAGCTTGAAAAGCTGGCAAAAAACCTCCTGCCGGGACCTGCGCAAAAGCCCCTCCATGCGACATGGAGGGGCTCGCAAGGCTCAAACGACCGCCGATGCGGGGCGCGACCGCGGACGCTCGGTCAGAGCGGGATGTTGTCGTGTTTCTTCCATGGATTTTCGAGCTGCTTGTGGCGCAAGAGCGCCAGCGCGCGGGCGATGCGCCGACGGGTGCCGTGCGGCATGATCACTTCGTCGATATAGCCGCGTTCGGCCGCGACGAAGGGCGAGAGGAAGCGGTCCTCATATTCCTTCGTGCGCTGCGCGATCTTCTCGGCGTCGCCGATGTCGGCGCGGAAGATGATCTCCACCGCGCCCTTGGCGCCCATCACCGCGATCTGGGCCGACGGCCAGGCGTAATTCACATCGCCGCGCAGATGTTTCGACGCCATGACGTCGTAAGCTCCGCCGAAGGCTTTGCGCGTGATGACGGTCACCTTCGGAACGGTCGCCTCGGCATAGGCGAACAGAAGTTTCGCGCCATGCTTGATGAGGCCGCCATATTCCTGCGCCGTGCCGGGAAGGAAGCCCGGAACGTCGACGAGCGTCACGATCGGAATGTTGAAACAATCGCAGAAGCGCACGAAGCGCGCCGCCTTGCGCGAGGCGTCGATATCGAGCACGCCGGCGAGAACCATCGGCTGATTGGCGACGAAGCCGACCGTGCGGCCCTCGATGCGGCCAAAGCCGACGACGATGTTCTTCGCATGGGTCTCCTGGATCTCGAAGAAATCGCCCTCGTCGGCGAGCTTCGTGATCAGCTCTTTCATATCGTAGGGCTTGTTGGGATTGTCCGGGACCAACGTATCGAGCGACATGTCGACGCGCTCGACGTCGTCGAAGCTCGGCCATTCCGGAACCTCGTCGGTGTTCGACGAGGGGAGGAAATCGATCAGCCGACGCAT
Organism: Beijerinckiaceae bacterium; assembly: GCA_033853615.1. Classification (GTDB taxonomy): domain Bacteria; phylum Pseudomonadota; class Alphaproteobacteria; order Rhizobiales; family Beijerinckiaceae; genus Methylosinus. The sequence goes on from JAWOLK010000124.1 coordinate 13,565, forward strand.
TTGCAACAGCGCTTCGACGTCATTGTCATAAGCGCGGTCGGCGATGGAGCTTTTGGTCGTGTGCACCGAGGCGCCGCCGAGCTCCTCGGCCGTCACCGTCTCATTGGTGACGGTCTTTACGACGTCCGGGCCGGTCACGAACATGTAGCTCGTGTCGCGGACCATGAAGATGAAGTCGGTCATTGCCGGCGAATAGACGTCGCCGCCGGCGCAGGGCCCCATGATCAGCGAAATCTGCGGGATGACGCCCGAGGCCATGACATTGCGGACGAAGACCTCGCCATAGCCGCCGAGCGCCGCGACGCCCTCCTGAATGCGCGCGCCGCCGGCGTCGAACAGGCCGATGATCGGGGCGCGGTTCTTCAGCGCCATGTCCTGGAGCTTGGTGATCTTCTGCGCGTGCGTCTCGGACAGAGAGCCGCCGAAAACGGTGAAATCCTTGGCGAAGACGAACACGGCCCGGCCATTCACGGTGCCCCAGCCGGTGACGACGCCGTCGCCGGAGATCTTCTCGGCCTTGTCCATGCCGAAATCCGTGCAGCGATGTTCGACGAACATGTCGAACTCCTCAAAGGAGCCGTGGTCGAGCAGAAGCTCGATACGCTCGCGCGCCGTGAGTTTGCCGCGCGCATGCTGGGCCTCGATGCGCTTTTGACCGCCGCCGAGCCGCGCGGATGCGCGACGCCGCTCCAGACCTTCGAGAATGTGCTTCATGAGCCTTCGCCTAATGTTCGGGTGAATGACGTGCCGCCGCGCGTTATAGCTTGGATGAGCCGAGACGCCAGCGTGAGATTTCCGCGCGCGTGAGCACGTGGATGCTGTCGGGATTGGTGCGCTCCGCAAGATTGATCAGCTCGCTGCTGACGCCCATCGTCCGGCTGTATTGCGAGAGCGTCTCACGCATGCCGCCGTCGTCGTAATAGCGCTGGCGCACGAGACCGCCTTCGGAGAGGTCGAAGGAGGTCGAATAGTTGAACATGCGATGCACGCCGACCCGGCTCTGCGGCGGGATGACCCGCTTGCGGCCGCCCATCAGCGCATAGACGCAGGCCGAGTAGCAACGGCCGGAGTAGAGGTCGCCGGTCGTGGCCGAGGCGTCCGTCGGCCGGGCGACGATGACGGCCATGCCGAGGCGCCGCAGCGCGCGCCCCAACTCCATCGAGGCGCCGACCTTGCCGCCCGGCGAATCGAGCAGCACGATGCTGTGGAGATTGCCGCCGCGCGCGTGCCGACGCACGAAGCCGATGAAGGCGTCCGGGGTGTCGGCGACGATTTCGCCCTGGGCGGCGATGACCTGCGGGCAATGCGCGTCGCAACGGCCGTTGCCCAGGGTGACGAGCTCGAAGGACATCTCCTCGGCGCGGGAGGGCGGGGCGGAAAATAGCGACGCGGCCGCGGCGATACCGAAGAGGGCGCTTCTCATAATGCTAACCGGTTTCGTCCCAAGCGGCCAATTTAAACCTTCGCCCCACGAAGGGGCGACCGACGGACCTGGTGGGCGGTGACGGGTTCGAACCGCCGACCCTCTCGGTGTAAACGAGATGCTCTACCAGCTGAGCTAACCGCCCGACGCCATGGCCGTCGTCTTAGATTTACGGGCGTTGCGGGCGCCGCGCAAGCGCCGCGACGCGACATGAGAAACCGCCGGCGGCCCCGCGCCTCCGACGGATCGTGACAGGGCTTCGCCCGCAGCGCGCCGGCGCGTTTACTTTTTGTTGAGGGCGGCCTTCAGCGTCGCGCCGGGCTTGAAACGGGCGCTCTTCGAAGCAGGGATCTTGATCTCCTCGCCGGTCGCGGGATTACGGCCCTTGCCGGCGGCGCGCTTCTTGACCGAGAAGGTGCCGAACCCGACGAGACGGACCTCTTCGCCCTTCTTCAACGCCTTGGTGATTCCCTCGAGGACAGCGTCGATCGCCGCGGCCGCCGCCGCCTTGGAGCTCTCGGTTTCGGTGGCGACATGCTCGACGAGTTCAAGTTTGTTCATGGCCTTTCCCTTCTCCTTCCCGCGCGGGGCCGGTCGCTGCTCTGCGACTGGTCGGAAAACCGAGAGATAACGAATCGGCGGCGCCGCGCGCTTGCGAGTGTTGTTCCCGAATCGCAGGAAAAGCAAGGCGCGGCAGGCGATAAGGCTTGGAATTCCCAGAAAATCCGGGCCAATGTCGGCAGGCTTGCAATAAAAACCCGAGAAAACCACGTTCTTTGCGCCTTGCGGGCGGCGTATGCCGCGCCGCGCAGGCAGAATCTTGCGCTGCCGGCGCGAGCGAAACGGCGCGCTCTACAGATAAAAAAAGAGCCTCGCGGATGTGCCGCGAGGCTCTGGGAAAAGGAATGCGAGCGCTATCAGTGCGCGCGCACGCCCGTGTCGTCGTCGCCGACCGCGGCCGCCTTGCGTGTGGCGATCGCCGGGGCGGGCTCTTCCCAGACGATCGGCGTCGGCTGGGAGACCAGCGCATGGGCGAGAACCTCCTCCATGCGAGCGACCGGGACGATCTCCAGCCCGTTCTTGACGGAGTCAGGGATGTCGGCCAGATCCTTGGCGTTCTCCTCGGGGATCAGCACCTTCTTGATGCCGCCGCGCAGCGCGGCGAGCAGCTTCTCCTTCAGGCCCCCGATCGGCAGCACCCGGCCCCGCAGCGTGATCTCGCCGGTCATGGCGATGTCCCTGCGGACGGCGATGCCGGTCATGATCGAGACGATGGCCGTCGCCATCGCCACGCCCGCCGAGGGACCATCCTTCGGCGTCGCGCCCTCCGGCACGTGCACGTGAATGTCACGGCGCTCGAACAGCGGCGGCTCGAGCCCGAAATCCACAGCGCGCGAGCGGACATAAGAAGCCGCCGCGGAGATCGATTCCTTCATCACGTCGCGCAGATTGCCGGTCACAGTCATAGTGCCCTTGCCGGGCATCATGACGCCTTCGATCGTCAGCAATTCGCCGCCGACCTCGGTCCAGGCGAGACCCGTGACCACGCCGATCTGATCCTCGAGCTCCGCCTCGCCGAAGCGATATTTCGGCACGCCGAGGTAATCCGAGATGTTCTCGGTGGTGACATGGACGCTCTTGCCCTTCTTGGCGAGCAGGATCTCCTTCACCGCCTTGCGGGCGAGGTTGGAGATTTCGCGCTCCAGATTGCGCACGCCCGCCTCACGGGTGTAGCGCCGGATCAGCATCAACAACGCATCCTTGTCGACGCTCCATTCCTCGGGCGCGAGGCCGTGCTTCTTGGCGGCGTTCGGAATGAGATGCTTGCGCGCGATCTCGGCCTTTTCCTCCTCCGTGTAGCCGGCGATACGGATGATCTCCATGCGGTCCATCAGGGGCGCAGGGATATTCAGCGTATTGGCCGTCGTCACGAACATCACATTCGACAGGTCGTAATCGACCTCGAGATAATGGTCGTTGAAGGAGGCGTTCTGTTCCGGATCGAGCACTTCGAGCAACGCCGAGGACGGATCGCCGCGGAAATCCATGCCCATCTTGTCGATCTCGTCGAGCAGGAAGAGCGGATTGGCGGTCTTCGCCTTGCGCATCGACTGGATGATTTTGCCGGGCATCGAGCCGATATAGGTGCGGCGATGGCCGCGGATCTCAGCCTCGTCGCGCACGCCGCCGAGCGACATACGGACGAATTCGCGCCCGGTCGCCTTGGCGATCGACTTGCCGAGCGAGGTCTTGCCGACGCCGGGCGGGCCGACGAGGCAGAGGATCGGTCCCGACAACCGGTTGGCGCGCGTCTGCACGGCGAGATATTCGAGGATGCGCTCCTTGACCTTGTCCAGGCCGAAGTGATCGGTGTCGAGCACCTCTTGGGCTTGTTCCAGGTCGCGCTTGATCTTCGACTTCTTGCCCCACGGGATCGACAGCAGCCAGTCGAGATAGTTGCGCACCACCGTCGCCTCGGCCGACATCGGCGACATCTGCCGCAGCTTCTTCAACTCGGCGCCGGCCTTGTCGCGCGCCTCCTTGGAGAGCTTCGTGTTCTTGATGCGCTCCTCGATCTCGGCAAGATCGTCCTTGCCGTCCTCGTCGCCGAGCTCCTTCTGGATCGCCTTCATCTGCTCGTTGAGATAATATTCGCGCTGCGTCTTCTCCATCTGGCGTTTGACGCGCGTGCGAATCCGCTTCTCGACCTGCAGGACGGAGATTTCACTCTCCATCAGCGACAGGCACTTCTCCAGGCGCTTGCCGACATTGACCGTTTCGAGCACATCCTGCTTCTCGGCGATCTTCACCGAGAGATTGGAGGCGACCGTGTCGGCGAGCTTGGAGAAATCGTCGATCTGCGTCACCGCGCCGACGATCTCGGAGGAAATGCGCTTGTTGAGCTTCACATAGCTCTCGAATTCGGAAATCACCGAACGGCCGAGCGCCTCGACTTCGACGGGCGAGTCGATCTCATCGGCCAGCGCCTCGGCGTCAGCCTCGTAAAAATCATCGACGCGGCTGTAACGGCGCACTTTTGCGCGGGCGATGCCCTCGACCAGCACTTTGACGGTGCCGTCCGGCAATTTCAGCAATTGCAGAACCGAGGCGAGTGTGCCGATCGTGTAGATCGCGTCCGACGCCGGGTCGTCGTCGCTGGCGTTCTTCTGAGTCGCGAGCAGGATGGGACGATCCGATTTCGTCACTTCCTCCAAGGCGCGGATCGACTTTTCCCGTGCGACAAAAAGCGGCACGATCATATGCGGAAAGACGACGATGTCGCGCAAGGGCAAAACCGGATAGCTCTCGATCGTTCCTGGGGTGACGGCGCCGCGCTTCTCGTTCGTCATTCTCTGTTCCTCAACGTTTTGCCTTGCGCCCGACCCTTCAGGCGACATGGGGCAAAGCAAGTTAGGGTCTTTTGACCGACCTTCCGTGATCCGGCGCCTCTTCAAAAAGCAGGCGCATGCTTCGGAAGTCTAACGAAGAAATGGGTACGCGGACTATTGTTTCAAGACGCCGGCGTGGCAGGAACCCGCCGGCGCGGTATTCACCCCCGCGCCCGGGAATTAAGGCGCGGCTGGAGGCGGCGGTCAGGCGCTCGCGCCGCTCTTTTCATTGCGCTCCGCATAAATGTAAAGCGGGCGCGCCTTGCCCTCGACCACCTCGGGGCCGATCACCACCTGCTCGACGCCTTCGAGCCCCGGTAATTCGAACATGGTGTCGAGCAGAATGCCTTCCATGATCGAGCGCAGCCCTCGAGCGCCGGTGTGGCGCTCGATCGCCTTGCGGGCGACGGCGGACAGGGCCTCGTCCTGGAAGGTCAGCTCGGTGTTCTCCATCTCGAACAACCGCTGATATTGTTTCACAAGCGCGTTTTTCGGCTCGGTGAGGATGCGCTTCAGCGCCTCTTCGTCGAGATCCTCGAGCGTGGCGATGACCGGCAAACGGCCGACGAATTCCGGGATCAGGCCGAACTTCAGCAGATCCTCGGGCTGCACCTGGCGGAAAATGTCGCCGGTGCGCCGCTCGTCCGGCGCCTGCACAGTAGCGCCGAAGCCGATCGACGTGCTGCGGCCGCGGGCGGAGATGATCTTCTCCAGCCCGGCGAAGGCGCCGCCGCAAATGAACAATATGTTGGTCGTGTCGACCTGCAGGAACTCCTGCTGCGGATGCTTGCGCCCGCCCTGCGGCGGCACGGAGGCGACGGTGCCCTCCATGATCTTCAGCAAAGCTTGCTGCACGCCCTCGCCGGAGACGTCGCGGGTGATCGACGGATTGTCCGACTTGCGCGAGATCTTGTCGATCTCGTCGACATAGACGATGCCGCGCTGCGCTCGCTCGACGTTATAATCGGACGCTTGCAGCAGCTTGAGGATGATGTTCTCGACGTCCTCGCCGACATAGCCGGCTTCCGTCAGAGTCGTGGCGTCGGCCATGGTGAACGGCACGTCGAGAATGCGCGCGAGCGTTTGCGCCAGCATCGTCTTGCCGACGCCGGTCGGGCCGATCAGCAGAATGTTCGACTTCGCCAGCTCGACGTCGCCATGCTTCGTCGCATGATTGAGACGCTTGTAATGGTTGTGCACGGCCACCGACAGCACGCGCTTCGCTTGCGCCTGGCCGATCACGTAATCGTCCAGCACTTTGCAAATCTCGCGCGGCGTCGGAATGCCGTCGCGCTGCTTCACCAGCGACGACTTGCTCTCCTCGCGGATGATGTCCATGCACAATTCGACGCATTCGTCGCAGATGAACACCGTAGGGCCGGCGATGAGCTTGCGAACTTCATGCTGGCTCTTGCCGCAGAAGGAGCAGTAGAGCGTATTCTTAGAGTCGCTGCTGCCGACCTTGCTCATGTCTTTCTCCTGATGGATCGGCTCGCTCCGCGAATCGAACCAACCATAGCTGATACTGGCGTCGGACTAACAAATCGTGGAAAGCCTCCGACGCCGACAGCCGGTTGCGTTTCTTCTTCCGCACGGCGGAATGGGACCGACGCTGGAAAGAGTTTATTAGTCCTGTGTCATAATGCAACCGTCACAGGAGAGGCGTCCCGCTCCCCTCTGCCGGCTGAGCCCCAAGGCTCGCCCGTCAAGGCGCGCCTCTGGATTGTCATCCCTGGAGGATTTTCGGCACCCGGTTGAGCCGCAAGCGAAATGCGTCCGGCATGCCGCTGCCCAAGAGGGGCCTAAGATACAGCCGGAAGGCGTCGGTGACGTCCGTCCCGCAAGCGCTGATGAATTCATCCGGCATGACCTTGGTCTTTGCGGCGATCTCCTCCAGCGGCGAGAGATGGTAATCGACCGAATAGAAGCCGGTGCGATGAATTGTCACAGAGCCGTCCCTGTCTCCCCAGATCGCATATTGCACGGCCTTTTCGCCAACCTCGCGCGCCTCGCGCTGGTCAACGTCCGAAACGCAGCCGACGAAGCTGCGCTGCAGATAGCCGAAAGTGTCGGCGCGAACGCGCTTCAGTCCGAGCTTCTCCTTCAGAAGCTCGGTGAGATTGTCGGCGAGCGCGCCGCCGCCGAGATGGACATTGCCGTGGTCGTCCCGCTCGACCTGCTTGGCGAGCTTTTCGGCTACCGGTACGTGATTTTCGTCGCAGACGCCCTCGGAGACGGCGACCACGCAACGCCCATGGCGGTCCATCGTCGCCTTCACGTCCGACAGGAATTTGTCGACGATGAAGGGCCGTTCAGGAATATATATCAAATGGGGACCGTCGTCGGGGAATTTTTTTCCAAGCGCCGAGGCGGCGGTCAGAAAGCCCGCGTGCCGGCCCATCACCACGCCGATATAGACGCCGGGCAGAGCCCAGTTGTCGAGATTGGCGCCGGCGAAGGCCTGGGCGACGAAGCGCGCCGCCGACGGAAAGCCCGGCGTATGGTCGTTGACCATCAGATCATTGTCGATCGTCTTGGGGATGTGAATCGCCCGCAGCGGATAGCCGGCCGCCTTCGCCTCGCGCGAGACGATCCGCACGGTGTCCGAGCTGTCATTGCCGCCGATATAGAAAAAACAGCCGATTCCATGGGCGCGCAGCACCCGGAAGATCTCCTGGCAATATTTGAGATCCGGCTTGTCGCGCGTCGAGCCGAGCGCGGAGGAGGGGGTTTCCGCGACAAGCTCCAGATTATGCGTGGTCTCTTGCGTGAGATCGACGAAGTCCTCGTTGATGATACCGCGCACGCCGTGGAACGCGCCATAGACCCTCTGCACTTCGCGGAATTTGCGCGACTCCAGCACCGCGCCCACCAGAGACTGGTTGATGACGGCGGTCGGGCCGCCGCCCTGGGCGACGAGAACCTTGGAGAAGTCTATGGCTGTCACGAAAGCCTCCGTCGGAACCAGATTGTCGGAAACGCGAGCGCGCATCTCGCGCCGCGCGACCTTAGCCGGGAGCGTTTACGAAAAGCTGAACTCCGCGCGGCTTCCCCCGCGGATATCCGTCCCGCGTCGCCGCGCCCGCGCCGGCCCGCGCGCCGCGCCTTAAGCCAGCGCGCCGTGGCAATGTTTATATTTCTTGCCCGACCCACAGGGGCAAGGCTCGTTGCGGCCGACCTTGCCCCAGCTCTCCGGGTTCTGCGGATCGCGCTCCGGCGCTTCGGCGGCGGCGACGGCGGAGAAATCGACTGCGGCGAGCCGCGCGTTAATGTCGTCCAGCACGGCCTGGTCGCCCGCCGCGGCCGCCAAGGCGGCCGGATCCGGGTGCAGCAGGTTCATCGCCGGCAGTTCCGGAGCCGAGGGCGGGGCCTCGAACGTCACCTCTATCCGCATCAACTGCGAGATCACGGACTCGTCCCAATGCGTCATCAGGCTCTTGAACAGCTCCAGCGCCTCGGACTTGTATTCGTTCAGCGGATCGCGCTGCGCCATGCCGCGCCAGCCGATGACCTGCCGCAGATGGTCGAGCGCGATCAGATGGTCGCGCCAGAGGTGATCGAGCGATTGCAGCACGACCTGCTTCTCGATCATGCGCATCAGATCGGGCGTATTGCGCTCGGTGCGCGCCGTATAGCCCTCATTGGCGGCGGCGAGCAGCCTTTCTTTGATCTCCTCGTCGGCGATGCCCTCTTCGCGCGCCCAATCCGCGATCGGCAGGTCGAGGTTCAGCTTCGCCTTCACCTCTTCGGTGAGGCCCTCGATGTCCCAGGCCTCGGCATAGGCATGCGGCGGGATGTGGCGGTCGACGATCGTATCGACGACCTCGGCGCGCATGTCGGCGACGCTCTCCTCGACGCTCGGCTCGGCCATGATCTCGCGCCGGCGCTCGAAGATGACCTTGCGCTGGTCGTTCATGACGTTGTCGAATTTCAGAATATTCTTGCGAATGTCGAAGTTGCGAGCCTCGACCTTATGCTGGGCCTTCTCCAGCGCCTTATTGATCCAGGGATGGACGATCGCCTCGCCCTCCTGGAGGCCGAGCTTGACCAGCATCGAATCCATGCGCTCCGAGCCGAAGATGCGCATCAGATCGTCCTGCAGCGACAGGAAGAATTTCGAGCGGCCGGGATCGCCCTGGCGGCCCGAACGGCCGCGTAGCTGGTTGTCGATGCGCCGGCTCTCATGGCGCTCCGTGCCGATGATATAGAGGCCGCCCGCCACGAGCGCCTGTTCCTTGAAGCGGGCGATTTCCTCGCGGATCTCCGCCTCTTTGGCGTCGCGCGCCGCCCCTTCCAGGCCGGCGCATTCCTGCGCTATGCGCATGTCCGGATTGCCGCCGAGCTGAATGTCGGTGCCGCGGCCCGCCATATTGGTGGCGACAGTGATCGCGCCCGGCACGCCGGCCTCGGCGACGATATAGGCCTCCTGCTCATGGAAGCGCGCGTTCAGAACGGCGAAAAGTTTCGAGGGCTTGCCGGAGCGGGCCGCCTCGTAGAGTTTTTGAAGGCCCTTCGGGTCTGAGAAGTCGATCTGCCGATAGCCTTTTTTCATCAGGAATTCGGCGAGCTGCTCGGATTTCTCGATCGAGGTGGTGCCGACGAGAAGCGGCTGCAGCTTCTCATTGGCGGCGAGAATCTCTTCCGCGATCGCCTCCAGCTTCTCCTTGCCGGTGCGATAGACCTCGTCGTCCTCGTCGAGGCGCTGAATCGGCCGGTTTGTCGGAATTTCGACGACGTCGAGCTTGTAGATCTCGGCGAATTCCTCGGACTCGGTCGAGGCCGTGCCGGTCATGCCGGCGAGCTTGTCGTAGAGGCGGAAATAATTCTGGAAGGTGATCGAGGCGAGCGTCACGTTCTCGGGCTGAACCTGAACATGCTCCTTCGCCTCCAGCGCCTGATGCAGCCCTTCCGAATAGCGGCGGCCCGGCATCATGCGGCCGGTGAATTCGTCGATGATGACGATCTCGCCCTTGCGGACGATGTAATCCTTGTCCTTCTGGAAGAGTTTATGCGCGCGCAGCGCCTGATTGATGTGATGCACGAAAGTGACGTTCTGCGCTTCGTACAGCGCGCCCTCGGTCAGCACGCCGGCGTCGATCAGCATTTGCTCCATGCGCTCATTGCCGGCCTCGGTCAGGCTGACCGAGCGCTGTTTTTCATCGAGGTCGTAATCCTGCGGCGTCAGCAGCGGAATGAGGCGGTCGATCGTGTTGTAGAGATCCGACTTGTCGTCGACCGGGCCGGAGATGATCAGTGGCGTGCGCGCCTCGTCGATGAGGATCGAGTCGACCTCGTCGACGATGGCGTAGGAGTGGCTGCGCTGCACCATCTGCGCGAGCTCGTATTTCATATTGTCGCGCAGATAATCGAAGCCGAATTCGTTGTTGGTGCCGTAGGTGATGTCGGAGGCATAGGCCTCGCGGCGCTGCTCGTCGCTCAGATCGTGCAGGATCACGCCGACGCTGAGGCCGAGGAAGCGATAGACCTGCCCCATCCATTCGGAGTCGCGCTTGGCGAGATAGTCGTTGACGGTGACGACATGCACGCCGTTGCCGGCCAGCGCGTTGAGATAGACGGCGAGCGTCGCGACCAGCGTCTTGCCCTCGCCGGTGCGCATCTCGGCGATGGCGCCCTCGTGCAGAACCATGCCGCCGATCAATTGGACGTCGAAATGGCGTTGGCCGAGCGTGCGCTTGGCCGCCTCGCGCACGGTGGCGAAAGCGGGAATCAGCAGGTCGTCGAGCGACTTGCCATTGGCGAGCTGCTGTCGGAACTCATCGGTGCGGGCGCGCAGTTCATCGTCGGAGAGCGCGGCGATTTCCGGCTCGAGCGCGTTGATCGCCTTGACTTTCGGCGCATAGGTCTTCAGCCGGCGTTCATTGGCCGAGCCGAATATCTTTTTGGCGAGTGCGCCGAGCATGCGTCAACCTTTCCGAATGGACCATTTTCCGCCGCCGCGATGCGCCGACAGGCCAGGAACAGGCCCGTGGTTTGCGCGAAAACGATCCTGCGCGCAAGCTTTGCCGCCGGGCTGTTTCGGCCGGAATCGGGGCGGATTTTTCCGCTGGAGAGATAAGAGGCGCCGCAACCCTTGTCAACGAAAGCGATTCCGGCAGGAGGCGGCCTCACGGCGCCTCGGTCAGCGCCCGCAGCGGCAGGGGCAGGGCGCCGCGGCGCAGCAGCCTGTCGAAGAGGCGCAGCCCGGCGGGCTCATTGCCATTGGGATGCACGAGCAGAATGGAGCCGGCGCGCGGCGGCGGGCCGAGCGCGAGCCAGCTGTCGGCGCCGACGGACACGAGATGCAGGCGGCGCGCCTGTTCCAGACGCGCGGCGTCGGCCACGAGGCCTGGAAAGCGGAAGAAGACCGAAGGAAGGACGCCATGCGCGAGCAACAGGCGCTCCGTCTCCAGTATTTCGCTCTCTATGTCTGCGCCGGGCAGGAGCAGAAAATTCGCCGCGTCCGGACGGCCGAGGACATAAGGGTGGCTGTAGGAATGATTGACCCAGAGAATGTCGAGCGCGCCGTCTTGCGCCTGGCGTTTCAACCAGTCGAAATCGGCCTCGTGCCGCTTCAGCCAGCGGCCCGAGACGGCGAGGGCGACGGGCGTATGCGGCCCCAGCGCTTTCAGTTTCTCGAAAAAGCCGCGGTCGAGCGGCTTTCGGCTGGGGCAGAGGTCGCCGGTGACAAAGGCGCCGGCGCCCGCGCCATGGACGAGTCCGGCGTTGAGCGAGACGCGGCGGTCGGGAGGCCGCGCCGCCGCGGCGACCGCGCGCAGATAACGCGTCCCGCCGTGTTTTTCCTCCTGGGCGTCGGTGCAGCCGATGCGATCGGCCGGCTCGATCTGGGTCGCGAGCGTTTCTGGCTCCACGGTCAGCAGCAGCTCCGCCGCGGCCTTGCGAAAGCGCCGGATCGCCAGACGTTCGCCGCCTTGCGGGTCACGGCAGGCGAGGAAAACCGGGCGGTAGTCCTGCAGCGTGGCGTCGACCGGCGGCGCGAGGCCCGCCGCGGCGGTTGCCGCGGCGCAAAGGCTGGCGCAAAATAGCAGGACGGCGGCGCGACTCATCCGCCGATCTTGGCGCGCGGCGGCGATCTTGGCGAGAGACGGCGACATTTTTTGCGGCCTGCGCCTCGCTGTCGCGGAGGGCGCCGAGGACCCGCGCCTCGCCGAGGCGCTCGGCGCCGAGGTCGCCGAGCGATTTGGCCCCCGGGGCGACAAGCTCTTCTCGCTGACGCTGCGCGACGCCAATGACGCTCTGGCCGCGGGGGCGAACGGCGTCGCCCATTGGCGCTGGCTCTATGTGCGCCATCTGTGGGTCGCCGCTTCCTGGCGCGGGCGCGGGCTCGGTCGCGATCTGCTGAAGGAGGTCGAGCGCCGGGCCGCCTGCTGGGGCTGCGTCGGCGTCTATCTCGACACATTTTCTCCCGAGGCGGTCGCTTTCTATCGGCGCTGCGGTTTTACGCCCTGCGGCGCGATCGAGGATTTCCCGCCCGGGGAGCGCCGCACCTTTTTGCAAAAGAGGCTGTGATGCGGGCGATGGTTCTGCGGCGTCCGGGGACGCCGCTCGTGATGGAGGAGCGGCCGACGCCGGCGCCGGGGCCGGGCGAGCTGCGGCTGCGGGTCGAGGCCTGCGGCGTCTGCCGCACGGACCTGCATGTCGTCGACGGCGAATTGCCGCACCCAAAGCTTCCCATCGTGCCGGGGCATGAAATCGTCGGCCGCGTCGAGGCGCTCGGACCCGGCGTCGCGGGCTTCTCGCCGGGCCAGCGGGTTGGCGTTCCCTGGCTCGGCCACACCTGCGGCTGTTGCGCCTATTGCCGCAGCGACCGCGAGAATCTCTGCGACGATCCGCTGTTCACCGGCTATACGCGCGACGGCGGCTATGCCACGCACGCCATCGCCGACGCCTCTTATTGCTTTCCGCTCGCCGAGGCGGCGGACCCGGCCGAACTCGCGCCGCTACTCTGCGCCGGGCTCATCGGCTGGCGGGCCCTGAAACTCGCGGGGCCGGGGCAGGCGCTGGGGATCTATGGTTTCGGCGCCGCGGCGCATATCATTGCGCAAGTCGCGGTCGCGCAAGGGCGGCGGGTCTTCGGCTTCGTGCGGCCGGGAGACGCGGCGGCGCGCGACTTTGCGCTGTCGCTCGGCGCGGTCTGGGCCGGCGGGTCCGACGAGCCGCCGCCGGAGCCGCTCGACGCCGCGATCATCTTCGCGCCCGTGGGGGCGCTGGTTCCGCTGGCGCTCGGCGCGGTGAAAAAGGGCGGAACGGTCGTCTGCGGCGGCATTCACATGAGCGACATCCCGTCCTTCCCCTATGCGCTGCTGTGGGAGGAGCGCAAACTTCTCTCGGTCGCCAATCTGACGCGCGAGGACGCGCGGGAATTTCTGGCGCTGGCGCCGACGGTCGGGTTGACGATGCACGCCGTCCGTTACCCGCTGAGCGCCGCCAATGAGGCGCTCGCCGATCTGCGCGAGGGACGGCTTCAGGGCGCAGCGGTGTTGATCCCCTGAGCCGCGAGTTTCCTGGCGATGTCCGCCGCGACTTGGTCGACGCCGCGCGCGGCGTCGATCCGGGCCCAGCCGATTTCGCCGGGGTCGCGCGTCATTTGCGCCAGCACCACGGCGCGGGTCGCGTCCGAAACGTCGTTCACGCGCGCGTCGACGCGCGCGGCTCGGTTCGCGACATCGGCCTCGAGCCAGAATCCGAAGAAGGGGACGCCCGCCTCCCAGGCGAGGCGCTCCAGCGTCTCCCGGTCTTGCGGCCGGTCCAGAACCGCGTCCACGATCGCCGGCCAGCCCCGGCCGGCCGTGCGCTGCGCCGCCGCAAACATGTCGTCATAGACCCGCCGCGAAACCTCCGGCGTGTACGCCTGTTGCGGCAGCCGGTCGGTGGCCGCGGCGCCGAACAGGCGCTTGCGCAGCCGGTCGCTGTTAAGAATGCGGGCGCCGGGGGCGGGGCGCAGCAGCGGGGCGAGCCGCGCCGCGACGCTCGATTTGCCGCTGCCGCTGTAGCCGCCGATCCCGATGATCATCGCGGGGCCGGGCGCGAGCAGCCGCCCCGCAAGGTCGAAATAGGCGCGGGCTTCCTCGGGCTTCGCCTGCGCCGCGCCGACATAGGCGCGGATCGCCGCGCGCGACGCCTGGAAAAAGGGCAGGAGCGGCAGGCCGTCGGTTTCGTCGCAATGGTCGAGGTAGCGGTTCATCGCGAGATTGGCGAGCGCCGCTTCTCCCGCATGAGCGAGATCCATCAGCAGAAAGGCGAGATCGTAGAGAATGTCGATCGTCGCGATCTCGTCGGAGAATTCGATGCAGTCGAAGGGCGTGGGCGCGCCGTCGATCAGGCAGATGTTGCGCAGCGTCAGATCGCCGTGGCAGCGCTTCACCTTGCCTTGCGCGCGGCGCGCGTCGAGCAGCGGGCCGAGCGCGGCGAGGTTTTCGCAGAGCTTTGCGACGAGTGCGTCGATTTCGGGCGCGGGGGCAGGCGGCGTCTCGCGCAGTGCGGCTTCGCTGAGACCGACGACGCGCGCCATGGCCGCGGCGCCGCCGCCGGCGGGGTCGGAGTCGGCAGCCTCGTGGAAGGCGGCGATGCGCTCGGCGAGCCGCTCGATCATCGGCGCGGTCAGCCGGCCGGCGGCGGCGAGCTGGTCGAGCAATTCCGCCTCGTCGAAGCGGCGCATCTCGACGACCGCATCGACGAGCGGTCCGTCGCCGTCGAAGACCAGAGAGCCGTCCGCGGCGCGGGTGATTCTGCGCACGCCAAGGTAAAGGTCCGGCGCGGTGCGCCGATTGAGCGCGACCTCGCGTTCGCAGAAGGCGAGGCGCCGCTGCGGCGTCGAAAAATCGAGATAGGGGAAACGGACGGCGCGCTTCAGCTTGAAGACGCGGCTCGGCCCGATGACGACCGTAGAAATATGCGTCGTGGCGAGATGGGCGCCCGCGCCGGCGGCCGCCTGCAGAAAGGCGACGATCTCATCCTGCGTCGTCATGTGGACAGGGTGAACCAGCGGCGACCAGAGCGCAAGGTCGCGCCTATTCCATGCCGAGCGCCGAGAGATAGAGGCCCATGATCTCCTCCTCCTCCTGCCGCTTGCTTTTGTCCTGCCGCCGCAACGAGACGATCTTGCGCATGATCTTGGGGTCGAAGCCGGTCCCCTTCGCCTCGGCGTAGACGTCTTTGATGTCGTCCGCGATGGCGCGTTTTTCCTCTTCGAGCTTCTCGATGCGCTCGATGAAGGCCAACAAATGGCCGCCGTCCACGACGCTGTTCGAATCCATGCCGCCCCCAGAGATGGTCGTGCTGTCTTGCGGGCGGAGCCGGGCCGTGGCGCCGCGACTCTCCGCTCCTGGCGGAGCCATGCGCGACCGACCCGCCCGCGTCAAGGCGAACCTTGTAACGATCCACGGTTTTTAACGACGATCCCGCGGCCCGCCATGGCGCTTGAAACTTCAGGCCCGCCGACGACATAATTTTCGCTGCGCGCCTTTAGCGCAAGCCATTACCGGAGTTCCCATGAGCGACATGCGCGACGACCCGCTCGGCTACCGTGCGAGCGGCCCGACGCCCCTCATTCCGCGCGCCGCGCTCGACGGCGTGCGCACGCGGCGTGTCCTCGCCGTTATGCTCGACCTCGTCCTGGTGTCGTTCCTGTCGGTGGTTATCTGGATCGGGCTCTTCGTGCTCAGCTTCGGCATGTCGGCTTTCGTGCTGCCGCCGCTGTTTCCGCTCGTGGCGTTCTTCTATAATGGCCTTACCGTCTCGGGCTGGCGCAGGGCGACGCCGGGCATGCGGGCCATGGATCTGGAAATGCGGATGATGGACGGGCGCCCCGTGCCCTTCATCAACGCCGCCGTGCATGCGGTGCTGTTTTACGTGACCTGGATGGTCCCGCCGCTGCTGCTCGTGTCGCTCGTCACCCCCGACAAGCGGTGCCTGCACGACATGGCGGCGGATGTGATCGTGCTGCGGCGCGCGTCCTGATCCTTTCGGGCTGTCCGCCATGGCGCCGAACCTGTCGACGCGCTATCTTCCCTCAATCGACGAGCTGGTACAGGCGTGACCAAAGAACTCCGCGACGCCCCGCAATTCTATCTGACTTCTCCCGCCGCCTGCCCTTATTTGCCCGGCCGCGAGGAACGCAAGGTCTTCACGCATCTGATCGGCCGCCGCGCGGCGACGCTGAACGACACGCTGACGCTCTCGGGCTTTCGCCGCTCGCAGACGATCGCCTATCGCCCGGCCTGCGAGAACTGCCGGGCCTGCGTCTCGGTGCGGATCAAGACCCGCGAGTTCGAGCTGCCGCGCAGCCTGCGCCGGGTCGCCCGCCGCAACCTGGACATCAAGGGCTACGCCTGTGAGCCGCAGGCGACCTGCGAGCAATATCGGCTGTTTCGCAGCTATGTCGGCGCCCGTCACTCGGACGGCGGCATGGCCGACATGAGCATGATGGACTATCAGATGATGGTCGAGGACAGCCATGTCGAAACCAACATCGTCGAATACCGCCTGCAGGAAGGCGAAGGGGCCGGCCAGCTCGTCGCCTCCTGCCTGACCGATCGGCTCGCCGACGGCCTCTCGATGGTCTATTCCTTCTACGACCCGGACCACCCCGGCCGGTCGCTCGGCGCCTTCATGATCATCGAACATATCGAGCGCTGCAAAACGCTCGGGCTCGAACATCTCTATCTCGGCTATTGGGTCGAGGGCTCGCGCAAGATGGACTACAAGTCCCGCTTCCTGCCGCAGGAGCGGCTCGGCATGGATGGGTGGAAACGGGTCGGCTGACCGCGCAAACGACGCCCGATCGACGGATGCCCCCGCTTTGCCGCGACCGCGGCTTTTTCGAGAAAGAGATCAAGCTTTTGCCGCATCGGGCGCGGCAATGATTGGCTTCGTCACAAAATCGCCGGACTATTCCCGCCTTTTTAACCCTAAAGACACCTAAATCATCGACGATGAGCAGGGCGCTGTTGGGCGCCGCGCGGCGTTCGCATGGGCGGCGGCCGATCGCAACTGGAGTGATCCGTGCGCAAAAACGCGATTTTCAATTTTTCCACCTGTCTTCTTGTCGGCCTTCCATTTGCAGCGTCGCTGCTCGCGGCCGGGACGACCCGCGCCGCCTCCGACTATGACGGCCAGGCCGAATGGGCGCAGCGCTACGACGCCGACGAACGGTTGACCGTCTCGCGCGCGACGACGCCCATTCTTTCGACGCAGACGGTCGCGGCGACCGAGGCGGCGATCGAGCAATATCAACAGATCGTCGCCAATGGCGGCTGGCCGACGGTGCCCAATCAGCAGATGCGTCTCGGCACGAACGGCAGCGCGGTCGTGGCCTTGCGTAGGCGCCTCATCGTCTCGGGCGACATAGGCTCCGAGACGGGCGCGAGCCCGGTTTATGATTCTTACGTCGAGGCGGCGGTGCGCCGCTTCCAGGCGCGCCACGGCGTCAACGCGACCGGCGCCGTCAATCAGCAGACGCTCGCGGCGTTGAATGTTTCGGCGGAGCAGCGGCTCAAGCAGCTCGAAATCAATCTGGTGCGGTTGCGCAGCTTCTCCCGCGATCTCGGCAACCGCTATGTCACCGCCAATATTCCGGCGGCCTCGGTCGAGACGGTGGAGAATGGCGCGGTCGTCACCCATCACATCGCCGGCGTCGGCAAGATCGACCGCCAATCGCCGGTGATGCAGACCAAGGCGATCCAGATCAACTTCAACCCGTTCTGGACCGTCCCGGCCTCGGTCATCCGCAAGGATCTGATCCCGAAGATGCAGGCCGACCCGAATTACCTGCACGACAACCACATTCGCGTCTATAACAAGGAAAACCAGGAGCTCCAGCCGCAGGAGATCAACTGGAACTCGCTCGACGCGATGAATTACCGTTTCCGGCAGGACACCGGCGGCGACTTCAACTCGCTCGGCGTGGTGCGCATCGACATCGCCAATCCTTACGGGGTCTATATGCACGACACGCCGGCGAAGGGCGTCTTCGGCGACGACTTCCGCTTCGTCTCGTCGGGCTGCATCCGCCTCCAGAACGTGCGCGACTATGTCGCCTGGCTGCTGAAGGAGACGCCCGGCTGGGACCGCGACCATATCGACGAGGTCATCCGCTCCGGCGAGCGCGTCGACGTGAAAATCGCGCCGCCGGTGCCGGTCTATTGGGTCTATGTCACCGCCTGGGCGGCGCCCGGAGGCGTCGTGCAGTTCCGCGACGATATTTACCAGCGCGACGGTTTTGGCGCGCCCTCGGTCGCGGCGACGCAGGGGCGCCCGGTGGCGCAGAACAACAAGCTCGAACCGCGAGACGAGGACGAGAATTAACGCGCATGTCTGCGGGCAGGGGTTTGCCTCGACCCGCGGCTTTGCGAGAGACGGACCGCGCGCCTCCGGCGCGCAGAAAAAAGCCGCCGGCGTCTCCCGACTCCGGCGGCTTTTGCATTATTTCGCCGCCTCGAAGGCGCGGGTCAGAACGTCGAGCATGTCGCAGCCGACGTAGATGAACTCGTTGACGCCGGCCCCGCGCAGTTTTTCCTCCAGCTCGCCCGGACGGCCGGCGAGATAGAGCTTGGCGCCGGCGCCGCCGAGCGCCAAAGCGACCGCCTCGGCCGCGTCGCTATAGACGAGATCGGACGAGCACAGGCAGGCGAGCTTCGCCCCGGAGGCCCGGTAGTCCGCGACGATCTTGGTCACATCGTCGGACTCTGCGCCGAAAATCGCCTCTATGCCGCCGGCCTCGAAGAAATTTTTCGAAAAATTGGCCCTCGCCGTGAAGGCTGCGACCGAGCCGAGATTGGCGAGGAAGACTTTCGGCCGCGCGCCGGTCGCCGCGAGATGCGCGTCGGAGAGATCGCGCAGCTTCTCGAAGGGCTCGGAGAGACGGCGCGACGGCAGCGGCGTGCTGGACAGCGCGCCGGCCTGCGGCGCGGCGCCGTTGCGGGCCGCGTCATAGGCCGCGAGCACGCCGAGCGGCGCCTCGTGGATATTGGGGAATTCATTCGCGCCGGTGATCTTGTCCTTGGCGCGGGCGATGTTTTTCGCCCGCTGGGCGGCGGTCTCCAGCACCCGCGCCTGGAAGGCGCCCTTTTCGAGCGAGGCGGCGAGGCCGCCTTCGGCCTCGATCTTCTGAAACGCCTCCCAGCCGCGGGCGCACAGCTCCTCGGTGAGCGCCTCGAAGCCGCCGGCGCCATTGGTCGGATCGTCGACGACATGGACGTGCGATTCGTCCTGCAGCACAAGCTGCGTGTCGCGCGCGAGCCTCCGGGCGAAAGCGTCCGGCGCGCCGAGCGCCTGCGTGCAGGGCAGAACGGTGACGGCGTCCGCGCCGCCGATTGCGGCCGAAAACACCGCGAGCGTCGCGCGCAGCAGATTGTTCCAGGGGTCGCGCTGGCTCATCATGCGCCAGGCGGTCTCGGCGTGAACGAGCGCCGGTTTCGGCGCGAGGCCGCAGGCTTCCTCGACCCGCGCCCACAGGCGGCGCAGCGCCCGCAGCTTGGCGACGGTCAAAAACTCCTCGGCGTCAGCGGCGAGGCGGAACAGCAGAAGATCGCGCGCCGCGTCGAGATCGAGCCCCGCGTCGGCGAGGGCGCGCAGATAGGCGAGGGCGCCGGCGAGGGCGAAGCCCAGCTCCTGCGCCTCGGAGCCGCCGGCCGCATGGACGACGCGGGCGTCGGCGGCCACGGTCCCGTGGACGAAGCCGGCCTTGGCGGCGGCCTTCGCCTCTTCCGCGAAGGTCTTGGAATGGCTGCTCCAGGCGGCGGGCAGAAAGCCGTGCAGCGCCTGCGCGCCGAGCGGATCGAAGCCGAAAGAAACGCGCGTGATCGAGGGTTCGATATGCGCTCTGTCGATCAGGCGCATGATCGATTTCGCGGCGTTCGGCGCGCGGGGCGAATATTCGATCGCGACCGGAATCGCATAGTCGAGGCGGACATTGGCGAGGAGATGGGCGAGAAAATCCTCGCCGTCTTCGGCGAGCCCTGCGCCATAGGCGCCCTGCGCGCCGGCGAAGACGAGATGCAGCCCGTCGCAGCCCCCTTCGAGATCCTCGATCGC
This sequence comes from Beijerinckiaceae bacterium, assembly GCA_033853615.1. Lineage (GTDB taxonomy): Bacteria > Pseudomonadota > Alphaproteobacteria > Rhizobiales > Beijerinckiaceae > Methylosinus. Next base: position 33,428 of record JAWOLK010000124.1, read on the forward strand.
CTGGCGATTCGCGGCGTCGGCGTCGGCAAGATCGGCTCGGGCGAGAATCCCCCAGCGGCCGGGCGTCTTGCGCAGCGCGCGCGGCCCTGGCGTCGCGGCGCGGGCGTAGAGCGGCGCGAGCGCGGCCCCATCATAGGTTTTGGAGACGAGCTTTTCGAAAGAGGCGCCCTTCAACGCGCGATCGACCGCCCTGCGCCATGTTTCTTCCGTCGCTTGTGCAAAAGCCCCGGACAGGGCCCGATCTTCTAACGTCATGGTCCTCACTCAGACTGCGCTGCTCTTTTGGCGAGGCTTTTCGCACGAAGCGCGGCGTTGGGCCACTCCTATCCGCGTCGGGCTTTATTTTCGGCGCGGGGCGCCTTAACCAGTGCCGACACCCTCTCAAACGCGGGCGGGGGCCTCGCCGAACCAACGGGCCTCGGCGGCGGCCGGGATGCGGCAGGTTTGTCCCCGTCTGAGCGGGCTTTTGAACAAATTCTTTTCAGCCCGGGCGGTCTCCGTCTCGAATGGCTGAATCCTCGAACGGAGGCGTAAAGTGACGGAAAATCCGCAGGACAAAGCCCAGCTCGTGGATGAAATCATCGAGGTCATCGCCGCCGAGGGCATGGTCGACCGCTCGAAGATCACTCCGGACGCGACGATCGAGAGTCTCGATCTGAAATCGGTGGACATTGTGATGATTCTCACGGCGCTGGAGGAAAAGTTCAACGTCTATATCCCGATGGACGGCTCCCTTCAGGAAGCCAAGGACGTGAAAAGCCTCATCGAGGCGATCGCCGATTACATCCAGAAAGAAAGAGAGAAGCTCTAAATGGCGGGATCGCGAGGAGGCGCCGGCGACCGTCGCGTCGTCATTTCCGGAATGGGCGCGGCCTCGGCCGCCGGACTCGGCGCGGACAAGCTCTGGCGCGCGGCCCGCGACGGCGTCAGCCAGGTGCGCGAGCTGAAGACCGAGCGCCCCTATGACGGGCGAATCAAAATCGCCGCGCAGGTTCCCGATTTCGACCCGGCCGAGCACATCGAGCCGACGCTTCTGCCGCTGTGCGACCCGTTTACGCAATTCACCGTCATCGCCGCCGACGAGGCGATGACCCAGGCGGGCTTCGGCCGCGATGGCGTCGCCGGGCCGCGCACCGCCGTGATCATCGGCACCGGCATCGGCGGCATGGAGACGATCGATAACGGTCTTCACCGCTATTACACCGGCTACATCCGGCCCGATCCCTTGAGCGTGCCGCGCCTCATTCCGAGCGCCGCGCCGACGACCGTCGGCATGCGCTATTCGTGCCTCGGCCCGACCTTCGCCATCGGCAGCGCCTGTTCTTCGGCCAGCCAGGCTTTGGGGCTCGGCATGCAGATGATCCGCTTCGGCCTCGCCGACAAGGCGATCGTCGGCGGCGCCGAGGCCTGCGTCATCAATGGCACGATCCGCGCCTGGGAAGGACTGCGCGTGTTGACGCCCGATTATTGCCGGCCTTTCTCGAAAGGCCGCAACGGCATGTCGCTCGGCGAGGGCGCCGCGGTCTTCGTTCTGGAAACATTGGACTCGGCCGAGGCGCGCGGCCATGAGCCGCTCTGCGAGCTCGCCGGCTATGGCACCACGGCCGACGCCAAGGACCCGGTGCGGCCCGACCTCGACGGGGTGGCGAGCTCCATCGCCCTCGCGCTCGAGGACGCCGGCATGGCGCCGGAGGAGATTCATTACATCAACGCCCATGGCACGGCGACGCACGCCAATGACATCACCGAGTCGGAGGCGATCAACCGCATCTTCGGCGACTACGGCAAGCGCGTGCCGGTCTCTTCGACGAAGCCGGTGCATGGCCATGCGCTCGGCGCCGGCGGCGGGCTGGAGCTTGCGGTGACGATCGCCGCGCTGCGCGAGCAAACCGTTCCGCCGACGATCAACTTTCTCGAAGCCGATCCGCGCTGTCCGGTCGATCCCGTGCCCAATGAGGCGCGGGCCCACAAGATGCGCGCGGCGATGTCCAATTCCTTCGCCTTCGGCGGCATCAACGCCACGCTCGTTGTGAGGGCGATGTAAGTCACATTTTTACACGCGCGCGTCATTGCAAGCGAAGCAATCCAGGGCCGCGATTCGAATCCAGGATTGCGTCGTCAGCCTTCCCGAAGCGACGACCCCATGCATGATCACTCGCGTTCGGCGCTCATTCCTTCCATCGGCAATTGCGCCAATCGCCTTGCGAGATAAGCCTCGGCGCGTCGCCATGCTTCGTCGTCGTCGCCTCGAAAGCTCAGCCAGCGATCATCGACAAGTCGGTTCGCCTCGACGTCGACCATCTGGGTTTTCGCCCATTGCACCAGCGTGCTCATCTTGTGCACGCCCCCATAGAGAATGAACTGCGCCCCAGCCCTTTTGGCGGCGTCGAACAGGTCCTGCGGCGAGGATTTGCCAACCGCGCAGGGCTCGCCGCCGCAATCGAGCGCGACCAGCCGGTAGCGGCCTTGCCCGGCGAGATCGCGGCGCAGCGCCGACATGAACTGCG
>JAWOLK010000125.1:0-7256 GCA_033853615.1 Beijerinckiaceae bacterium
AGCGCGACAGCGTGCGCGCCTCGGTGATCTCCGCCTTTGCGCAGCTTGAGACGGCGAAAGCGTCGATCGTGTCGAGCCAGGCGGCGGTGAAGGCGGCGGAGATTGCGCTCGAGGGCGTGCGCGAGGAAGCCAGGGTCGGGCAGCGCACGACGCTCGACGTGCTGAACGCGCGGCAGGCGCTCCTCAACGCGCGGGTCAATCTCGTCATCGCGCAACGCGACCGGGTGGTGGCGTCCTACGTGGCGCTGGCGGCGGTCGGGCGCCTCTCGTCCGACGATCTGCAGCTCGACGTGGCGGCCTATGATCCCGCCGTGCATTTCGAGCAAGTCAAGGACAAGTGGATCGGGCTCGACACGCCGGATGGGCGATGAACGCGTGACAGCGCGCCGTTAAAGATGTGAAATTCGTAAAGTGAATGTTGATTCGCATCTGTTGCGGAATAACAGATCTTCCCCATCGGAGCGCGCGGCTGACGCGCCGGCAAACATCGCAAAGAGCGGCCATGAGCGTTGCACCCCAGATGAAGCAAAATTCGCTCGATGACGAGCGTCGCGCCCATGAGCCGTCGATGGAGGAAATTCTCGCGTCGATCCGCCGCATCATCGCCGATGACGACGCGCTGTCGACCCGCCGGCGTGACCCGGCGCCCGGCGATCTCGTGGCGCGGCGTACGGCCGCCGAGCGCCCCTTTGCGGCGCCATCGCCGAAGCCGGCGCCTTCCCCTGACCACGCCCTGGACGGCGACGCGGCAGACGCCGTCGAGTCAGCGTTTCGCCTCGGGCGCGAAGAATCGTCCGATCAGGGAGCGGAGCTTGCGATTTTTCGCAAGCGCGACGCGACGGAGGCGACGCGCTTTTCCTCCGAAACCGCAACGGCGCCCGAGTCCGGCGATGAGCAATCGTATAAAGCCGGCGCCGGCGATTATCCGCGCCAGTCGTCGACGGACGCCAGCGTGGGAGAAGCGGACGCGGGCCCGCTGGTGTCGCCGGAGGCCGAGGCCTCAGTGGCGTCGCATTTCGAGGCGCTCGCCGCCAGCATGTTCATAAGGGACGCCGGCCTTCTGCAAGACTATGCGAAAGAGCTGCTGCGCCCGATGCTCAAACAATGGCTCGACGACAATTTGCCGGTGATGGTCGAGCGGCTGGTGCGCGCGGAAATCGAGCGGGTCGCGCGCGGGCGGCGGTAAAGCGGCGTTAACATAGTCGACACCATGTCCGTCTAATGTTGCGCCATGTATCGCCTGCGCCTCATGATTCGCTCGCTCATCGTGCCCTTCAGCCTATACGGCGTCGCGGCGGCGCTGACCGCCTACTTCGTATGGCATGGGGTGAATGGCCAACGCGGCCTCAAAATGGGCGAGGAATATGAGCAGCGCCTCGCCAAGCTGCGATTCGAACGCGATCTCCTTAAATTCGAGCGCATGCAATGGGAAAAGCGCATCTCGCTGATCCGCGGCGAACAGGTCGACGCTGATATTCTCGAAGATGAAGTGCGGGCGCGCTTGGGCCGCGTGAACAAGAACGATGTGGTCATTCTCCTGCCGGGAACGGGCGCGACCCCAGCGAAATAAGCGCGCGACCTTGGCCATTGTCGAGCGACCGGTTATTCGCACTTGATCAGCTTGCGTCTACGCCCCTGCGGCTTTGGGGAGGGTATTATGCGCAAAACGATTATTCTTGCGGTGCTGTGCCTCTTGAGCGGGGTCGCGCCGGCTTTCGCCGTCAACACCTGGGCCGGGAACACGGCCGAGGACATGGCCGAGGAAAAGCGGGCATGTGCAGCTGATTCGGCAAAATTTTGCGGCGAAAGCATCCTCATCTTCGAGATGGAGAATTGCCTGAAAGAGCATTTGCGGCAGCTCTCGAAAGACTGTCGCAACCAGCTCACCCCCACCGATTTCAGGAAATATTACCGGCAGGACCCGCATCCGCTCGATTTCCTGCATGAGCTTTTTCGATGATTTTACAGGCTTTTACGCCGAGGCGGAAACCGGTTCGGCGATAAGAAAAGGACGAAAAGAAAAGGCCTTAGAGGCGTGTATAGCGTCCGAAGAGATCGGCGGGTCCTTCCGTCGCGACGATCCCGCGGGCGATCATGTCCTCCATATGGGCAAGCACATTCAACGCCGCCGCGGGATGAAGGCGGCGGTCGATCCCGTCGTATATCCGCGCCACCATTTCGGGAATGGTCGAGTCGCCGGCCTCGAGCCGCTGCAGGATCGCCGCCTCGCGGGCGCGGCGATGGTGGACGAGGGCGCGCAAATAGCGCTGCGGATCGCGCACCGGGCCGCCATGGCCGGGCCAATAGATCGCGTCGTCGCGGGCGCGCAGTTTTTCAATCGACGCCATATAGTGCGTCATCGACCCATCCGGCGGCGCGACGACCGTCGTCGACCAGGCCATCACGTGATCGCCGGTAAACAGCGCGCGCTCCTCGCGCAGCGCGAAGCAGAGATGATTCGACGTATGGCCGGGGGTCGCCAGCGTCTCGATGGTCGCCTCACCGAGAGACAGCGTCTCGCCATCCTGAAGTGTCCGCGCCGGCGCATAGGCGCGATCATGCGCGGCGTCGAGGCCGGGACCGGAGACGCGCGGATTTTGCGGCGGCGCATAGGGCGCGCAGCCGAGAATTTCGGCGCCCGTGCGCTCCCGTAGCACGACCGCGGCGGGCGAATGGTCGCCATGCGTGTGGGTGACGAGCAGATAACGCAGCCGCTCGCCCTTCACCGCGTCGAGCAGCGCGGCGATATGCGCCTCGTCGGCCGGGCCGGGATCGACGATCGCCAGCTCGCCCCGCCCGACGATATAACTGCATGTGCCGCTCTCGGTGAACGGCCCGGGATTGGGCGCGGTCACGCGGCGCACGAGCGGAGAGAGGCGCGCGATTGCGCCGGAAGGCGCGGCGGGCGGCGTTTGGGCTTCGGCGATCGTCATCGGCGCAACATATAGCCGAAATCCTCAGTGAAAACTTCGCCCTTTTGAGATCGCCGCGCGCGTCTCGCCGGGCGCGCGCTCCAGCAGGCGCAGGTCCGGCGACAGATCCTCGATGCGCCGCGCGACAAGGTGAATGACGCCCGCCTCCTCCTGCACATGGCCTGTCACCGCGACGAGGCGGGCGCCGATGACTTCCGCGCGCTGCCGCTCGAACAGTTTCGGCCAGACGATGACATTGGCGGCGCCGGTCTCGTCCTCGATGGTGAGAAAAACCACGCCCTTCGCCGTGCCCGGCCGCTGCCGCAGCAGCACCACGCCGGCGACCGTCAGCACATGGTTGCGCCGCCCGGCGAGATCGGCGCAACGCGCAAAGCGCCTTGCGTCGTAGCGGCGGCGCAGGAAGGCGAGCGGATGCCCCTTCAGCGACAGCGACAGAAAACGGTAATCCTCGATCACCTCTTCGCCGGGCGGCATCGGCGGCAGATGCGCGTCCGGCTCCAACGGCGAAAAGGCGAGGGCGCGCAACAGCGGCAAATCGTCCTTGTCGCCGGCGCGATTGAGACCGGAGACCGCCCATAGCGCGTCGCGGCGCGTGAGGCCGAGCGAAGCGAAGGCGTCCGCTTCCGCAAGTCGCGCCAGCGTCGCGGGCGGCAGGCCGGTGCGCAGCCAAAGATCGCGGACCGAATCATAGCCCTTGCCGCGCCTCTCGGCGAGAAGCCGCATGTCTTGTTCCGCCAAGCCTTTTATCTCGCGAAAGCCGAGCCGCACGGCATGGGTCGCGCAAATATCCGCTTGCATCTCCGCATGGCGCGGATGCGGGCGGCGCGGCGGCCCGGCGCTGGGCTCCAGCGCGCAGTCCCAGAAGGAGGCGTTGACATCGACCTCCCGCACCTCGACGCCATGCTCCTGCGCGTCGCGCACAATCTGGGCCGGCGCATAGAACCCCATTGGTTGCGCGTTCAGCAGCGCGCAGGCGAAGACATCCGGATAGCGGCATTTGATCCAGGCCGAGGCGTAGACGAGCAGGGCGAAAGAGGCCGCGTGGCTCTCGGGAAAGCCATAGGTTCCAAACCCCTCGATCTGCCGGAAGCAGCGCTCGGCGAAGTCCCGCGCGTAACCTTTCGCCACCATGCCGGAGACCATTTTGTCGAAGAAGCCGCCGATGAGTCCGGCGCGCTTGAAGGTCGCCATGGCGCGGCGGAGCTGGTCCGCTTCTGACGGCGAGAAGCCGGCCGCGACGATGGCGATCTTCATCGCCTGTTCCTGAAACAGCGGCACGCCGAGCGTCTTGCCGAGCACTTGCTCGAGCTCCGGCGACGGATAGGAGGCTTTCTCCAGGCCCATGCGGCGGCGCAGATAGGGATGCACCATATCGCCTTGAATGGGCCCCGGCCGCACGATCGCAACCTCGATCACGAGATCGTAGAAACATTGCGGTTTCAGGCGCGGCAGCATCGACATTTGCGCGCGGCTTTCGATCTGGAAGACGCCCACCGTGTCGGCGCGCGAGATCATCGCATAGACGCGCGGGTCTTCCGACGGGATCGAGGAGAGGCGATGCGCGATCCCGTAATGCGCGGCGAGCAGGTCGAGCCCCTTGCGCAGACAAGTGAGCATGCCGAGCGCGAGCACGTCGATTTTCAAAATGCCGAGCGCGTCGAGATCATCCTTGTCCCATTCGATGACCGTGCGGCCCTCCATCGCCGCCGGCGCGATCGGCGCGACTTCGTCGAGTCGGCTGCGGGTGATGACGAAACCGCCAGAATGCTGCGTGAGGTGGCGCGGAAAACCGGCGAGCTCCTCGGTCAAGGCGAGAGCCGTCGCAAGATGCGGCTCGCTCGTGTCGAGCCCCATGCGCGCCATGTCGGCGCGGCGCGCGTCGGACCGGGCGCGGCCCCAGGAAAGGTCGGAGAGGCGCCCCAAGAGATCATTGGAGAGGCCGAAGGCCTTGCCGATTTCCCGCATGGCGCTGCGCGCGCGATAGGTGACGACGGCCGCCGTCAGCCCGGCGCGGTCGCGGCCGAAGCGCTCGTAGATATATTGAATGACCTCCTCGCGCCGCTCATGTTCGAAATCGACGTCGATGTCGGGCGGCTCATTGCGCTCGGCGGAGATGAAGCGTTCGAAGAGGAGATCATGCTTCGTCGGATCGACCTCGGTGACGCCGAGACAAAAACATACGGCGCTGTTCGCCGCCGAGCCGCGCCCCTGCGCGAGAATGCCACGCGACCGCGCAAAGCGCACGATGTCGTGCACGGTAAGAAAATAGGCTGCGTAATTTAATTTGCCGATCAGCTCCAACTCATGGTCGAGCAGCGCCTGCACATTTTTAGGGACGCCCTGCGGATAGCGCCCCTTCGCGCCCTCGCGCGCGAAATATTCGAGCGCCTGTTGTTCGCTTTCAAAACCCTCGCGCAACTCGCTCGGATAATCATAGGCGAGATCGGAGAGGCGGAAGGCGAGCTTTTCCAGAAAGCGGACGCTTTCCTCCACCGCCTGCGGCGCCTCGGCAAAGAGCCGGGCCATTTCCTCGGCGCTTTTCAAATGCCGCTCGGCGTTTGCCTCCAGCAGGAAACCCGCCGTTTCCAGCGTGACGCCTTCCCGAATGCAACTGAGCGCGTCGGCGAGCGGGCGACGCTCGGGGACATGCATCAGCGCCTCATTGACGGCGAGGAGCGGCAGGCCGTGTTTTTGCGCGAGCGCAATGCGGCGATGCAATTGCGCCCGCGCGCCGGCGCCATAGAGCGCGCTCGCCGCGAGCCAGAGGCGGCCCTTAAAGGCGGCAAGGAGCGGGGCGGGCAGCGCGCCATTCTCCAGCGCGATGAGCCGTTGTCCCTCGCCAAAGGCCAGCAGATCGTCGAGATAAAGCGCGCAATCGCCCTTTTGCGCACGAGAATTGCCCAATGTGAGAAGGCGGCAGAGACGCCCATAAGCGGCGCGGTCTTGCGGGTAGCAGAGAATGTCCGGCGTTTCGTCGCGAAAGACGAGCCGGGCGCCGACGGCGAGGCGAAAGCCCTCGACCGCATGGGCGCGAAGATAGGAAAAGGCGCGCACGACGCCGGCGAGCGAATTGCGGTCGGCTATGCCGATCCCGCAATGGCCAAGCTCCAGCGCCCGCGCGACCAGCTCCTCGGGGTGCGAGGCCCCGCGCAGGAAGGAGAAGTTTGTGGTGGCTGCAAGCTCGGCATAGCGGGGCATGGCTGCGATCCGGATTCGGACGCAGTATGTTCTATTCTTGTTCTGGCTTCAAGGGACTGCCCGTGGCTCTGGATCGCTTCGCTGGGCGCACGATGACGGGGAGGCGCAACCGGACCGCGCGCCTTCCGGCGCGCAGCGGCGCCGAGGGGCGCCTACTCCGTCGCGGATTCCGTCTCCGGCGCCGCCTCAACCGCCGCCTTCCGCCGCTTCGGGTTCTTCGGCTCGCGGCGCGGGCCGTCGACGAGGCGCACCACCATGCCCCACAGCGTGCGCACGTCCTGCTGGGTGAGGCTCATGCGGTGGAACATGTTGCGCAAGTTTCGCGACATCACCGGCTTTTTCGACAGGGGGCGGAAGAACTGGCGCTTCTCCAGCTCGCCCTCCAAAAAGTCGAAAAAGGCGAGCGTCATCTCGCGCGTTGCCGGCGGCGAGCGTTCCTCGACCGAGAAGGGGACCACATCGCCATGCGCAGCGCGGAACCACTCGTAACCGGTCAGCAACACCGCCTGCGCGAGATTGAGCGAGGCGTAGGCGGGATTGACGGGGAAGGTCAGTATCGCGTCGGCGAGCGCCACATCGTCATTGTCGAGCCCGGTGCGCTCGGGGCCGAACATCACGCCGTGCTTTTCGCCGGCCGCCATGCGGGCGGCCATCGCCGGCATGGCTTCCGCCGGCACATGCACCGGCTTCACCTGGCCGCGCCCGCGCGCGGTCGAGGCATAGACGAAGGACAAATCCTCAATCGCCGCGCGCACATCCTCATAGACCTTGGCGCCCTCCAAGAGATGCACGGCCCCGGCGGCGGCGGCATAGGCGCCCTTGCGATAGGCGCCGGTGCGCGGCCAGCCCTCGCGCGGGGCGACGAGCCGCAGATCGGAGAGGCCGAAATTCGCCATGGCGCGGGCGCACATGCCGATGTTCACGGCAAGCTGCGGCCGCACGAGAATGACGGCCGGGCCGCCTTCGAACTTTTGTTTGGTGTGGTCTGTTCCGGCGCCGGTCATGGTGCTTGGCAATCGCCTGCAAAGGCCGAGTCGGCTCCCTCTCGCGCAGCGGGCGGAAGCCGGAACGATCGGCGTTGGTGTTCCGAAAGATGCCTACCACAGCCGCCGGGCCGGGCAAGCA
>JAWOLK010000126.1:0-37563 GCA_033853615.1 Beijerinckiaceae bacterium
TGAAACTGCTTCGTCTCGCCCCGGAGAACACCAAGTTCCCGTTCATGCGGTTCCGCCGCGTGAGCTACCCCTTCTCGGCGCTGCTGTCGCTGATTTCGGTGGCGCTCTTCGTGCTGCACGGCATGAATTTCGGCATCGACTTCGCCGGCGGCACGGTGATCGAACTGCGCGCCAAGTCCGGCGCGGCCGAGGTCGGCACTTTGCGCACGATCGGCGAAAAACTCAGTCTCGGCGACATCGAGGTCCAGGCCTTCGGCAATCCGGCGGACGCCACGCTGCGTTTCGGCTTGCAGCCGGGCGGCGACGTCGCGCAACAGGCGGCTGTCGAGCGCGTCCGCAACGCCGTCGGCAATGACTATGATCTGCGCCGCGTCGAGGTGGTCGGCCCACGCGTCTCGAACGAGCTGGTGCAGTCCGGCACGCTCGGCGTCGTTCTCTCGATCATCGCGGTGCTGAGCTATTTGTGGTTCCGCTTCGAGTGGCAATTCGCCATCGGCGCCGTCATCGCGACGATGCACGATCTCTTGCTCACCGTCGGCTTCTTCTCGCTCACGCAACTGGAATTCAACACGACGTCCATTGCGGCCATTCTCACCATCGTCGGCTACTCTCTGAACGAGACGGTGGTGGTGCTGGACCGCATCCGCGAGATGATGCGCAAATATAAGAAAATGCCGACCGCGCAGATGATCGACATGTCGATCAACGCGGTGCTGCCGCGCACCATCATGACGGCGACGACGGTGTTTCTCGCGCTTTTGTCGCTCACCATCTTCGGCGGCCAGGTCATCCGCTCCTTCTCGCTGGCGATGATCTGGGGCATTTTCGTCGCGACCTATTCCTCGGTCTTCATCTGCTCGCCGATGCTGATCTACCTCGGCCTGCGCAATGAGGACGCCGACCGCCTGCCGGCGAAGGCGGAGCCCGCGGCGGCGCCGGCCGCTCCGGCGAAACAGGCGGCGCTCGAGACCGCGGCCCCGTCGGCGTCGGCCGAAAAGGCCCCTGCCGCGCCACAAACTCCCGCCGGCAAGGCGAAGACCAAGCGGGCGAAGCCGAGGACCGCGTGAGCGACGCGAGCGAGACGCGCCGGGGCTATGTCCCCGGCCGCCACAAAATCGAGGATTACGGCAACGGCGGCTTTCGCTTCGCCGAGATGTCGCACAGGGGCTCCATCCTCGCCTCCCCCGCCGGCGTGCGCGCCATGCCGCTGGAAAAGCCCGAAGACATCGACGACGCGGCGATCGACGCCGTGCTGGCCGAAGGCGGGGTTGATCTTCTGCTGGTCGGCTCCGGCGCGGAGCTGCGGCCGCTGAAGCGGGCGCTGCGCGAAAAATTAAAAGGGGCCGGCGTCGGCTGCGAGATCATGGCGACCGGAACCGCTGTGCGCACCTATAATATGCTGCTCGATGAAAACCGCCGCGTCGCGGCGCTGCTGATCGCCATCTGACATGTCCATGACGACCGATACGGACGCCGCCGCCGCTGCCGACCGCGCGGCGCAGCTCGCCGCGCATTACGCGCAGTGCGAACAGCTTGTCTACGAAAACGACCGCGACGCCTGGCTCGCAAGCCTCTTCGCGCCGCAGGACCGCCGGTCTCGCCTGCATGCGCTCTACGCCTTCGCGCGGGAGCTTTCCGGCGTGCGGGCCAAGGTGTCTCAGCCGATGCTCGGCGAAATGCGCCTGCGCTGGTGGATCGACGCGCTCGGCGGCGGCGAGGGCGCCCGCGCCCATCCGGTGGCCGACGCGCTGCTCGACACGATCGATGCGAGCGGGATTTCTCTCGCCGAGGTCGAGGACTTTATCGACGCTCACGCCTTCGAACTCTACGACGCGCCGATGGAGACGCTCGCGGCGCTGGAGAGCTATTGCCGGCGCATCGGCGGGCGTCTCGGAGCTTGGGCCGCAGCCGCGCTCGGCGCGCAGGACGCGGCGCATCCGGCGCTGGAAAACGCCGGCGTCGCCCGGACGTTGACCGCGATTCTTACCGCCCTGCCCCGCCAGATAGCGGCCGGCCAGACGTTCCTGCCGGCGACGCTGCTCGTCAAACATGGAGTCGCGCCGCAGGATCTCGCCGCGGGCGCCGACTCGCCCGGCCTGCGCGCGCTGCTCGCCGAGCTGCGCGAGACGGCGCGGCGGCGCTATGAAACCGCCCGCGCGGAGGCCCGCGCCGCCAGCCCGCAAGCGCGCGCCGCGTTGCTGCCCGCCTCCACCGTTCCGCTCTATCTGGAACCTATGGAGCGCAAGAGCTACACCCCTTTCCAGCCGCTCGCGGAGCCGTCACAATGGCGGCGGCAATGGCGGATGTGGCGGGCTTCGCGCGGCGTCGGCCTCTGACCGCCGGGAAGGCGCAACGGAGCGAGCATTTTGGAAACCGAGGACCATTACACCGAGGCGGCGCGGCGGCTGCGGGTGGACACGCTGATCCTGCTGCGGTGGATCGCCATCGCCGGCCAGACGGTGGCGACGCTCTATGTCTATTTCATCCTCGGCTTCCAATTCCCGATCGGCCTGTGCTTCGTCGCCATCGTCACGTCGGCGACGCTGAACATCGCGCTGCGTTTCGGCACGTCGCGCGCCTTCCGCCTCGGCGACGTCGAGGCGGCGGTGCTGCTCGGCTACGACATATTGGAGCTGTCGGCGCTGCTCTATCTCACCGGCGGCGTCGTGAACACTTTCGCCATGCTGCTTCTGTCGCCGGTGCTGATCTCGGCCGTGTCGCTGCCGAGCAAGCTGACCGTGGTGCTCGGCATTCTGATGGTCGCCGCCGCGACGCTGCTGACCGTCGATTACCTGCCGCTGCCTTGGTACAAGGGCGCCGGCCTTTATTTTCCGCTGCTCTACCGGCTCGGCTTTTGGGCGTCCCTGACGCTGAGCGCGGCCTTCATCGGCACTTACGCCGCGCGTGTGTCGGATGAGGCGCGGCTGTTGGCCGGGGCGCTCACGGCGACCGAGCTGGTGCTGGAGCGCGAACAGCATTTGTCGCAGCTCGACGGGCTCGCCGCCGCCGCGGCGCATGAACTCGGCACGCCGCTCGCGACGATCACCGTAATCACCAAGGAGCTGCAAAAGGCCGCCCCGGCCAATGCGCCCGGCCTGCAGGAGGACCTCGCGCTGCTGGCGCAGGAGGCGCAACGCTGCCGCGAGATTCTGCGCAAGCTCGCCTCGCTCGGCGCCGATCAGAATTCGCTGCTCAACCGCCTTTCGCTGGGCATGCTGATCGAGGAAGTGGCTCAGCCGCTGCGCGGCCCCGACGTCGCTATCGAGACGATGCGCCAGGGTCCGGGGCCCGAGCCGGTCTGCGCCCGCAACCCCGGCATTCTCTATGGCCTCGGCAATCTCGTGGAGAACGCGGTGGATTTCGCCAAGACCAAGGTGACGATCCGCGCCGCCTGGTCCAGCCAGCTCGTGAAGCTCATCATCGAGGATGACGGCCCGGGTTTTTCCCCGGCGATCCTGCAACGTCTCGGCGATCCCTATCTGCGCGGGCGTTCGCATGACCGGCGCACGAAGAGCGACCCATATTCGGGCCTGGGTCTCGGCCTGTTCATCGCCACGACGCTGCTCGAGCGCTCCGGCGCGACGGTCGAGACCGGCAATGTCGAAAGCCCGCGCACAGGCGCCCGGGTGGTCGTGAGCTGGCCGCGCGCCGCCTTCGAGCGCATGAGCTGAATCCGCGCCTGCGACTTTTTGGGAGATGCGACTATCAACCGCACCCGGAAAACGATAAACTCATTGCGGATGCATAATTGGAGGCCAATCAGGCATGACTGCCGAAGACGACAGAGCGAGCGACGGCGACCCGGCGCAGGCGGCGGCCGAGGAACGCACGCTCCTGATCGTTGACGACGACAAACCCTTTCTGGGCCGACTGAGCCGCGCTATGGAATCGCGCGGGTTCGATGTCAGGACGGCGGAGTCGGTCGCCGAGGGCCTCGCCGCGCTCGACCATGAGCCCCCGGCTTTCGCGATCATCGACATGCGCCTCGGCGACGGGAACGGGCTCGACGTAATTTCAAAACTGAAGCAGGCGCGGCCCGACGCGCGCGGCATCATCCTGACCGGCTATGGCAATATCGCGACCGCCGTGACGGCCGTGAAGCTCGGCGCCTTCGATTATCTGGCGAAGCCCGCCGACGCCGACGAAATCTACCACGCGCTGATGGCGACGCAGATCGAAAAGCCGGACGCGCAAGAGCATCCGATGTCCGCGGACCGCGTGCGCTGGGAACATATTCAGCGCGTCTTCGAATCCTGCGACCGCAATGTGTCGGAAACCGCGCGCCGTCTCAACATGCACCGCCGCACGCTGCAACGCATTCTGGCGAAACGCGCGCCGCGTTAATCGTCCCGCTCCTCGGGATGGGCGAGCGCATGCAGCCGCTCGGCCGCGGTCACCGCAAAGCGCAGCATCATCATGCGGCGCGTGGCCGGCGCAAGCGGATGCGGGGGCGCCTCGCGCTCCAGAAAACCGCCATGCGCATCGGCGACGATGAGCCCCGCATCTTGCGGGAAAGCCTGCATCGGCGCGTCGATCGCCACCGCGAAATAGAAGCGATCGCAGTGCTCGCGGTAGTGGGGCCATTTGCTGTCGGCGCGAAAATCTTCGAGCGAGGATTTCACCTCGACGATGCGGATGCGCCCGTCGCCGGAGAGCGCGACCAGATCGGCGCGCCTGCCGCTCGGCAGCAGAAATTCCGTCAGCACCGAAAAGCCGCGGGCGCGCAGGAAGCGTCGTGCGCCGCGCGTCACCACGCGGGTGGTCTCGGGCCGGTCGTTCTGCACGGCGGCGGCCTCCTCTCTCATGCCGCTCCCCCGGCAGGGGCCGCAGCCCTCGCGCGTCGCCAAAGCGCGCGCAAGCGTGATAGTCTACGCGCCGGATCACGAGCGGTCGAAACGAGATGAGCACGAAATTCTGTCTTCTCGCCCTGGCGGTCGCGGCGGCGCTTTTGGCGCCCTGCGCGCAAGCCGCCGAACGGGTGGTGAATATCTTCAACTGGAGCGACTATGTCGACCCCAAGGTTCTCGAGGATTTCACCCGCGAAACCGGCGTGAAGGTCGTCTACGACACTTATGACTCCAACGAAATGCTGGAGGCGCGGCTGCTCGCCGGCGGCACGGGCTATGACGTCGTCGTCCCGTCCGCGACCTTTCTCGCGCGCCAGATTCGCGCCGGCGTCTATCAGCCGCTCGATTATAACAAGCTCCCCAATGCGCGAAACCTATGGCCCGAGATCATGGCGAAGCTCTCGCGCTACGATCCGGGCAATCGCTACGCCGTCAATTATATGTGGTACACGACCGGCGTCGCCTATAATGTCGCAAAGATCAGGGAGCGCCTCGGCAATGAGCCGCTCGCGAGCTGGAGCCAGCTTCTGCGCGGCGACATGATGAAGAAATTCGCCGATTGCGGCGTTTATGTCCTCGACAGTCCCGAGGATATTTTCTCGATCACGCTCAATCTGCTGAAGATCGATCCCAATTCGAAGAAGCCGGAGGACATAAGGCGCGCAGGCGAATTTCTTTCGGCTCTGCGCCGCTATGTGAAGAAATTCCACTCCTCGGAATATATCAACGCGCTCGCCAACGGCGATATCTGCCTTGCGATCGGCTGGGCCGGCGACAGTTTCCAGGCGATGAGCCGCGCGCGGGAAGCCGGCGCCGGCGTCGAGATCGCCTTTGTCGTGCCGCAGGAAGGAACGCTGATGTCGCTCGACAATCTTGCGATCCCAAAGGACGCGCCGCATCCCGAGGAAGCCTATCTCTTCATCGATTATCTGTTGCGGCCCGAGGTCGCCGCCCGCAACACGATGGCGACCAATTTCGCCAATGGCGTTCTCGCCTCGCGCGCCTTGCTCGACAAGATGGTTGCGACCAATCCGGCGATCTACCCGGACGAGGCGACGATGAAGCGGCTCTTCGTCGTGACGGCGCCCGATCTCGCCGCGCAAAAGCTGATCACGCGCGAATGGATTCGCGTGAAGACGGGGCGCTGAGAAAAACGACGCCGCCGAAAGCGCGGCGACGCCGACCGAGACGATAGGCGCGCCGCGCTTTTTTCCCTCACTGCTCGTTGAGAATGCGCTTCAGCAATTCGATGACTTCGGCGAGGCTTTTGTCCTTCGCGGCGAGATCCTCGATTTTGCGCACGGCGTGCAGCACGGTCGTGTGATCGCGTCCGCCGAAGCGCCGGCCGATCTCCGGCAAAGAGCGCAGCGTCAGCACTTTCGACAGATACATGGCGATCTGACGCGGCCGCACGACATTCGCCGTACGTCGCGACGAGAGAATATCGGCCCGCGAGATATTGTAGTGGCTCGCGACGAGCTTTTGAATGTCGTCGATCTTGACGCGTTTCGGCTCCTGCGTGCGCACGAGATCGCGGATCGCGGTCTCGGCCGTTTCCACGCAGAGCGGCGCGCCGTTCAGCGTCGCATGGGCGAGCAGACGATTCACCGCGCCTTCAAGATCGCGCCCATTGGTGACGATGGTTCTTGCGACATAAGAAACGACCTCGGGCGGCACGAAAAAGCCCGGCTGCGCCTCTTGCGCGGCAAGAATGCGCGCTTCGAGAATCTTCACGCGCAAAGCTTCGTCGAGCGGGCCGATGTCGACGCAAAGCCCGCCTTTCAAGCGCGACAAGACACGCTCGTCGAGCGTTTCGAGTTCCGAGGGCGGACGATCCGCCGCGACCACCACCTGACGCCCTGAATCGATCAGCGCGTTCAGCGTATGGCAGAATTCCTGCTGAATCGATTTGCCTTGCAGAAACTGCACGTCGTCGATGATCAGCATGTCGATCGCGCGCAATTTCTCTTTGAAGGCGATCGACGTCTGCGCCGTCAGCGACGAGACGAAGCCGTGCATGAAACGCTCCGCCGTCAAATAGATCACGCGGCGGTGATTGTCGTTCGCGGCATGGGCGAGCGCCTGCAACAAATGCGTCTTGCCGAGGCCCACCGCCGCATGGGCGTAGAGCGGATTGAACATCGGCAGGTCGCCGCCGCGCGCTTCCGCGACGCGACAGGCCGCGGCATAGGCGAGCTGGTTCGACTGGCCGACAAGGAAGGTCGAGAAGGTCAGGCGACGATCGAGCGGCGAGCCGGTGAAGACATCGAATTCGGGGCGCGGCGCCGTCTTGACGCTGGCGCGGCGCACACCCTCGGCCGCCGCGTGAAGTGGCGTGGGCGCGCTCTCCGCCGAAGCCGCGACGCCGGCGTCGCGCTCGGTCTCGCCATCCTTCGCGCGCGGCTTGCGCGAGGAGTGCGAGCGAACGTCGATCGTCACGCGCTCGGCGCTCTCGAACTCGGCTCCGACATGCGACCGGATGCGATCGAGATAGTGCGACTGCACCCAGCTCTTGAGAAACTTCGTCGGCACCGTCAGCCGCAGCACGCCGTCATCGAAGGACTCGAGCTCGAGGCGCGTAAACCACGAATTATAGACGGCGTCGCCAAGCTCGGCCCGCAGGCGGCGTCGCACGCGCTCCCAACGCTGCGCGTCTTCTTGGGAGATATTATCAGGATGGTCTTGAACTTCAGACATGAAGGCGCCTTGGCGATGAAGACGAGCATATCCCGAGGCGCGGCGAGAAAGCGCCGCCCTCCAAACAGCAACTGATTACTGGGGATGTTTAAGCGGTAAGCGAAACGTCGAGCGGTGGGCCGATTGCGCGGCCGGCTGAAAGCGCCCGGGCCTTTCCGTCGGCCCGGAGCAGGGCGACGGGCTTGAGCGCGCTGTGCGCGTGATAGCGCTCGCGGGAGATCCGTATGTTATCGGCTTGCCGCTTATGAGCCATCACAACCCCCTTTTCCGGGAACCGTCGCGGTCCCGGGCAGATTACACTCGCGACGCAACGCGGAGCCGACGCTCCAGGCGACCTGTCGGTTTAATTCAAAGTCGAATGGTCTCTTCGATCATAACGAGGGTGGGACTCACGGGCTGATCCAGCCGACAAGAGACCCTCGTTCTACGCGATCGGCTATACGCCGTGCATACCGTTTACTCTCGGCATGGCCCCTCACCCATTCGACCCATTGAAGTTACACGCGGCTGAGCTGTGACGCAACGAGTCTTGCGGCGAAAAGACGGCGGCGCCTGTCGCCCCGCGGCGCCCGGCGTCGGGCCGGCGCCCTAAACCGATGATTCACGTAGCGAATAATTCGCGCGTTGCAGACGGGCGAAATTACACGCGGCCGGCGTTCGGGAAATCGGGGGGCGCTGTCAAGTGGCCGGCGGCGCCTCAGCCCCTCCCGCCTTTCCCGTAAGCGCCTGAATCTGCGAAGATTTAGCTGCGCGCGCGTGCGGCGGGCGAAAGATTCTTCGCTACTGTGGCCAGCGTGCGTCACCCATCGAAACGCGCGCTCTATCCCGATGAAAACGCAAGAAAAAAGCCCGGCGAAGCCGGGCTTGATCTTGGTCAGATCCGTGGGTTTCGGATCAGGCGCTGGGCGCGAGCGCCTTCACGCGCGCCGTGAGGCGCGAGACCTTGCGCGAGGCGGTGTTCTTGTGAATGACGCCGAGCTGCGCGGCGCGCATCACGACCGGCTCAGCATTGCGCAGAGCCTCGGCGGCGACATTGGCGTCCCCGCTGGAGATCGCCTCCTCCACCTTGCGCAGAATGGTGCGCATGCGGCTGCGACGGGCGCGGTTCACCGCCGTGCGGCGCGCGATCTTGCGAACGGCCTTCTTGGCCGAGCTCGTATTGGCCATTTTTCCCTATGTCCTCGAGACGACGGCGGGGACGAAACGCCGCCCGCAAAATCATTGAGGCCGCGAAAACGCGGCCATCACACCGCTTCTATACGTCTCCAGCGGCGCGCTCGTCAACGTCTAAAAAGCGCCCGAGGTCCGGCTTCATCGATTCTTGAACTCCGGCCGACGCTTTTCGACAAAGGCTTTCATGCCTTCCTTCTGATCTTGCGTGGCGAACAAGGAATAGAACACGCGGCGCTCGTGGCGCACGCCCTCGGCCAGAGTCGTCTCATAGGCGCGGTTCACCGCTTCTTTCGCGGCGATCGTCGCCGGCAGCGACATGGCGGCGATTTTCTGCCCCGTCGCGACCGCCTCGGCGACGAGATCGTCGACCGGCACAATGCGCGAAACGAGCCCGGCCCGCTCGGCCTCCTCGGCGTCCATCGAGCGGCCGGTGAGGATCATCTCCATCGCCTTGGCTTTACCCACCGCGCGCGTAAGACGCTGCGTGCCGCCGGCGCCGGGGATGACGCCGAGCTTGATTTCCGGCTGGCCGAACATGGCGGTGTCGGCGGCGAGGATGAAGTCGCACATCATCGCCAGCTCGCAGCCGCCGCCGAGCGCGAAGCCGCTGACCGCGGCGATGATCGGCTTGCGGATGCGCGTCACGTTGTCCCAGCGGCCGATGAAGTCGCTCAAAAACGCGTCCGTAAAGCTCTTGTCCTGCATCTCCTTGATGTCGGCGCCGGCGGCGAAGGCCTTCAGCGAGCCGGTGAGCACGACGCAGCCAATGTCGGCGTCCGCCTCGAAGGCGTTGAGCGCCGCCTCGAGCTCCATGATCAGTTCCGCGTTCAGCGCATTCAGAGCCTCGGGCCGATGCAGCTTCACGAGGCCGACGCGGCCGTGAATTTCCGTCTGGATCGTCTTATAGCTCACGCGTCCCTCCGACATGCGCCGCCCTCAGCGGCCCCGAGACTCTTCTGAGACGACTTCCGCCGCCGCGGCAAGTGAAATTCCGCCGATGCGCCGCGCGTCAAATGTCGAAATGGCTCGGCGTTTGCGCCTCGCCCAAACCGGAAGTCATGGCGCGCGTGTAGAGATCGTCGAGCGTCACGGCGTCGAGCCGCGCCAGAGCGAGCCCTTCCGCCTCGTCGATGAGCGGCGCGAGCACGGCGTCGAGCGGGCCCTGCGCCTGCTCCTCTTCCTCCGCCCGCAGCGCGACGCGGATGATTTCGCCGACGCTGAGGCGGCGGCGCTCGCGCGCCAGCTCATAGCCGCCGAAGGGTCCGCGCAGGCTCTTGAGAATCCCCGCATGGACCAGCGCCTGGAGCAGGCTTTCCAGGCGGCGCGGCGGCAGATCGTGCCGCGCCGCCAGCGCCCGCGAGGACACCGGGCGCCCGCGTGCATAAATCGCCACGTCGAGCGTCGCCATCACGGCGAGTCGCGCGGCGGGCGGCAACAGGCTCATTGCGGCCTGTCTCCTGGCGGCGCGTCTCCCTGCGGGGCCGCGGCGACTCCCGTCGAGCCGAAGCCGCTCTCCCCGCGCGCCGTCTCCGGGAGCGCATCCGATTCGGCGAGCGACACGCGCACGAAAGGCGCGACGACGAGCTGGGCGATGCGCATGCCGCGCGTGATCTCGAAAGGGCGCGCGCCGAGATTGACGAGCAGCGCCATGATCTCGCCGCGGTAATCGCTGTCGATCGTGCCCGGCGCGTTCAGCACGGTGACGCCGTGATCGAGCGCGAGGCCCGAGCGCGGACGCACCTGCGCCTCATAGCCTTCCGGCAGTGCGAGGGCGACGCCGGTCGGAATGAGGTCGCGCGCGCCGGGCTCAAGAACCAGCTTCTGCCCGGCGGGCAAGGCCGCGTAAAGGTCGAGGCCAGCGGCGCCGGCGCTCGCATAGCAAGGCGCGGGCAAGCCCTGGCCATGCGGCAAACGGGTGATTTCGATCTTCATGACGCCGCCTCGCTCTCCTGCGCGAGCCGGGCGATCAGGCGCTCGGCCACGCTGTCCTTGCTCATGCGCGGCCAGCTTTCGACGCCGGCGCGGCTGATGTAATGCGCTTCATTCTCCGCGCCGCCGAAGACGCCGGACGCGGGGCTGACGTCATTTGCGACGATGACGTCGCAGCCCTTGCGCGCGAGCTTTTGCCGCGCATGGGCGACGACGTCGCAGGTCTCCGCCGCAAAGCCGACGACGAGGCGCGGGCGAAGCGACTCATGCCGCGCGACGCGCGCGAGAATATCTGGGTTCTCGACGAGGGTGAGCGAGGGGGCCCCGCCTGGCCCTTTCTTTATCTTTTGCGGCGCCGCTTCGACGCGCCAATCGGCGACCGCCGCCGCCCCGATGAAAATATCGGCCGGCAGCGCCGCCTCGACCGCGGCCAGCATGTCGCGGGCGCTTTCGACATGGACGGTCGTCACGCCGGCGGGATCGGGCAGCGTCACCGGCCCCGTCACCAGCGTCACCCGGGCCCCGGCGCGCGCCGCCGCCGCGGCGATGGCGTGGCCCTGCTTGCCGGAAGAGCGGTTGGCGATATAGCGCACCGGGTCGATCGGCTCATGCGTCGGCCCCGACGTCACAAGCACATGCCGCCCGGCGAGCGGCCCCGCCGCGGCGCCGGGGAGAGGCAGGCGCGTCTCGCCGCGCAACGCCTCTTCGATCGCGGCGACGATGGCGAGCGGCTCGCTCAAGCGGCCCGGCCCGAATTCGCCGCAGGCCATGTCGCCCTCGTCCGGCCCGACGAACAAGGCGCCGTCTTTGCGCAGAGTCGCGACATTGCGCTGCGTCGCCGGGTGCAGCCACATGCGCAGATTCATCGCCGGCGCATAGAGAACGCGCTTGTCGGTGGCGAGAAGAAGCGTGCTCGCCAGATCGTCGGCGAGGCCCTGCGCCGCGCGCCCCAGAAGATGCGCGGTCGCCGGCGCGACGACGACGAGATCCGCCGCCCGCGACAATTGAATATGGCCCATCTCCTGCTCGTCGGTCGGCGAAAAGAGATGGTCGTAGACTTTCTCGCCGGAGAGACTCGTAAAGGACAAGGGCGTGACGAATTCCTTGGCGGCCGCGGTCAGCACGACGCGCACACGCGCGCCGCGCTCGCGCAGGCGCCGCGTGAGATCGAGCGCCTTATAGGCCGCGATTCCGCCGCCGACGATCAGCAATATGCTTTTTCCCGCGAGGCTTTGGCCCACCGCGACGCCTCCCCCTGTTCTTCGTGCGGCGAGAATATACATCTTTGGAGCGCGCGCCAAAGCGGGCTGGCTCTTGCCGCGCCGGCGTGGCAAAGCGGTCCGCGATGACCTCCCGCGACATCCTCCGCCCCCTGATCAAACGCTTGCGCCTGCGCGACTTCCGCTCCTATCCGGCGCTCGATCTCACCGCGCGCCGCGCCCTCGTCGCGCTCGCCGGCGAAAATGGCGCGGGCAAAACCAATATTCTCGAGGCGCTGTCTTTGTTTTCGCCGGGGCGCGGGCTGCGTCGCGCCGAATTGGCCGAATGCGCGCGCCGCCACGGCCCGGGCGGCTTCGCGGTCTCGATCGACCTCGAGAGCGACGGCTTTGAGACGCAGCTCGGACATGGGCTCGATGCTGACGACGCGACGCGGCGCTTTCGCATCGACCGCGCGCCGGTCGCCTCGGCGACGGCCTTCGCCGACCATATCCGCCTGCTGTGGCTGACGCCCGCCATGGACGGGCTGTTCGCCGGGCCGGCCGGCGAGCGGCGGCGTTTTCTCGACCGCCTCGCGCTTGGCGTCGACGCCGGGCACGGCGCCCGCGCCAACCGGCTGGAGCGGGCGCTGCGCAATCGCAACCGCCTGCTCGAAGAAGGCGTCTCCGACCGGCGCTGGTTGGAGGCCGCCGAACAGGAGATCGCCGCGCTCGGCGTTGCGGTCGCGGCGGCGCGGGTCGAGACGGTCTCGCGCCTTGCCGCGCTGATCGAGGCCTCGCGCGATGACGCCTCGCCCTTTCCCTGGGCCGAGGTCGCGATAGAGGGCGAGCTGGAACAGATGCTCGCCGAGGCGCCGGCGCTCGCGGTCGAAGAGAAATACCGCGGGATGCTCGCCGCCGCGCGTCGCCGCGACGCCGCCGCCGGCCGCACGCTGACCGGCCCGCAGGCGAGCGATTTCATCGTGCGGCACGGCCCCAAGGGCGAAGCGGCGCGCGCCTGCTCCACCGGCGAGCAAAAGGCGCTGCTGACCGGCCTCGTGCTCGCCCATGCGCGGCTCGTTGCGGCGATGACCGGCATGGCGCCGGCGCTGCTGATGGACGAGATCGCCGCGCATTTCGACGCCCGTCGCCGCGAAGCGCTGTTCGACGAAGTTGAAAAGCTCGGCGGACAGGTGTGGATGACCGGCGCGGACCCGGCGATTTTCGCGACGCTGAAAGAGCGCGCCGATATTTTTATGGTGACGCCGGGGAAGGCGGAGCGGATGTAGCCGCCGTCATCGCGCGCGCAGCGAAGCCATCCAGCGCCGCAGGCGCCCGCTGCATTGCCTTGGCGCGAGCGACCCTCGCTTAATCACAAAATCACCCGCAAACCGGGTGATCGCATTTGCGCGCATTGGCGATGATGGTTTTCAACGCGCCCGCGCCGGGCCAGCCGAGCAGGCCGACGCCGGTGACGGCGAAAGTCGGCGTCATCGACATGCCGAGGCTTTGCGCAAGGCGCGCCTGGCGCGTCAGCACTTCCGAGACGCTGTGGTTATTGGCCGATTCCGTCACCTTGTCGACGTCGAGCCCCATCGCGCGCACGACGTCGAGCGCCGCCGTTCCGTCGTTCTGCCCACGGCGGGCGAACATGCGCATGTGAAAATCATAGGCCGCCGCCGGGCCGTGCAAACGAAACAGGCCCTGTTGCACTTTCGCCGCCTGCACCGAGGCGATGGACAGCATGGCGTTGTTGATGAGCCCGAGGCGCAGCCGCTTGTCCTGCGCGAGAATGTCGTCCAACTCGCGCGCCGCCTGTTTACAATAGCCGCAATTATAATCGAACCATTCGTAGAGCGTCACATCCGCGGACTTCGGGCCCTTCCAGACAATGCCGGGCAAATTGGCCGGATCGAGCTCTGCGGAAATACGGAAGTTCACGACAGGCTCGCCGCTGTCGCTCTTTAGCGGATATTCCTGCCCCTCTTCGCCGCGCGCCTCCAGCGACACGAGCGGCAGCGCGCCGAGCAATGCGAACAGCCGGCGGCGGGTGGGTTTATCGTTCATGCGCAACCTCGTTCTGGCGGGGCGCCGGCGAGGCGCAACACATCATCGACATTCGGGTCGGCGACGACATCGCCGGACGGCTCGATACGCACGACCGGAACGCCGCAACACAGCCGCAGGCAATCGCGCGTTTGCAAAGATACGCGCTGAAGCTGCGCTGCGTCCATGGCGCTTTTCACCGCATCGTAAAGCGCGCGCCCCCGCCCCGTCGCGTCACAGCGCGGCCCGACGCAGACGAGGAGGCGCTCTACGCCATCACACATCCAGATTCGCCACGCTCAGCGCGTTCTCCTGAATGAACTCGCGGCGCGGTTCCACCACATCGCCCATCAGCTTCACAAAAATATCGTCGGCTTCGGCCGCCTCCTTCACCTTCACCTGCAACAGGGAGCGCACATTGCGGTCGAGCGTCGTTTCCCAGAGCTGTTCGGCGTTCATCTCGCCGAGACCTTTGTAGCGCTGGATCGTGAGGCCCTTGCGGCCTTGCGCGTTCATCGCGTCGTAGAGCGCGAGCGGACCCGACAGCGCCGCCTCGTCGCCGCGGCGCGCGAGCGTCGCTTGCCCGGCGAAAATCTCGCGCAAGGCTTCGGCGCGCTCGTTCAACTTGCGCGCTTCGCTCGAAGCGAGCAGCGCCGCATCCAGCATGGCGATCTGTTCGACGCCGCGCAGCGTGCGGCGGAAGAGATAGCCGCCGTCGCGAATTTCGCCGCGCCAGCCGCGCTCGGTCTCTTCTGCGATCGCGTCGAGCCTGCGCGCCACTTCGTCGGCCAGCGCCTGCGCTTCTTCCGCCGGCGGCGGACGCAGCGCATTGGCGATCGCCGCCTGTTCGACGACGGTGCGATCGTAACGCGAATGCAGCCCAAGCGCGATCTGGCGGAAGCTGCGCGCCTCTTCCAGCACGGCGCGCAAATCGCGGCCCGCGCGCTCTTCGCCATTGGCGCTGCGCAGCACGGCGCCGTCGAGCAGCGCATCCATCAGATAATCTTCGAGCGCGCGCTCGTCCTTCAAATATTGGGTCGATTTGCCCTTCGTCACTTTATAGAGCGGCGCCTGCGCGATGAAGACATGGCCGCGCTCCAGCAGCTCCGGCATCTGCCGATAGAAGAAGGTCAGGATCAACGTGCGAATATGCGCGCCGTCGACGTCGGCGTCGGTCATGATGATGATTTTATGATAGCGCAGCTTCTCTATGTTGAACTCGTCGCGCCCGATGCCGGTGCCGAGCGCGGTGATCAGCGTGCCGATCTGCTCGGACGACAGCATCTTGTCGAAACGCGCGCGCTCGACGTTCAAAATCTTGCCGCGCAACGGCAGCACCGCCTGAAACTCACGATTGCGGCCCTGTTTGGCCGTGCCGCCGGCGGAGTCGCCCTCGACGATGAAGAGTTCCGCCTTGGCCGGATCGCGCTCCTGGCAATCGGCGAGTTTTCCCGGCAAATTCGCGACATCGAGCGCGCCCTTGCGCCGCGTCAGCTCGCGCGCCTTGCGCGCCGCCTCGCGCGCCGCGGCCGCCTCGACCACTTTCGAGACAATGTTTTTGGCTTCCGCCGGATGTTCTTCGAGCCATTGGCCGAGAAGTTCATTCACGACATTCTCGACCGCCGGACGCACTTCCGAGGAAACCAGCTTGTCCTTGGTCTGCGAGGAAAATTTCGGGTCCGGCACTTTTACGGACAGCACGCAAGTGAGACCCTCGCGGCAATCGTCGCCGGTTAAGTCGAATTTCTCGCGCTTCGTCAGCCCCGAGCTTTCGGCGTAGCCGGTGATCTGGCGCGTCAGCGCGGCGCGGAAACCGGCAAGATGCGTGCCGCCGTCGCGTTGCGGAATGTTGTTGGTGAAGACGAGAACATTCTCGTGATAGCTGTCGTTCCACCACAGCGCGACATCGACGGTGATGTGATCGCGCTTGCCGTGGATGATCACAGGCTGCGAGACGAGCGGCGTCTTCGCGCGGTCGAGCCAGCGCACGAAAGCCTCCAGCCCGCCTTCGTAGAAAAGCTCCTCGCGCTTGATTTCCGCATGGCGCGCGTCGGTCAGAATAATGCGCACGCCGGAATTGAGAAAGGCCAGCTCGCGCAGGCGATGTTCGATCGTCGCGTAATCGAACTCCACCATGGTGAAAGTCTGGGGCGAGGGCAGGAAGGTGACTTCCGTGCCGCGCTTTGGCGCGCCATTTTCAACCGGCGCATCGCCGACGACCTGCAACGGCGCCACCGCGTCGCCATTGGCGAATTCCATCGCGTGTTCTTTGCCGGCGCGCCAGATGCGCAGCTTCAGCCAGGTGGAGAGCGCATTGACGACGGAGACGCCGACGCCATGCAGACCGCCGGAGACCTTGTAGCTGTTCTGGTCGAATTTGCCGCCGGCGTGCAGCTGGGTCATGATGACCTCGGCCGCCGAGACGCCCTCCTCCGGGTGAATGTCGGTCGGAATGCCGCGGCCGTTGTCGGTGACGGTGCAGGACCCATCGGCGTTCAGCGTGACCGTGACCGCGGTCGCATGGCCGGCCAGCGCCTCGTCGATGGCGTTGTCGACGACCTCATAGACCATGTGATGGAGGCCGGTGCCGTCGTCGGTGTCGCCGATATACATGCCCGGCCGTTTGCGCACGGCGTCAAGCCCGCGCAGCACCTTGATCGATTCCGCGCCATATTCGGCGGCGACAGGGGCGACTTGATCCTCAGTGTTTTCCGTCATTTGCATCCATTGTGGGGGGAGGCCGTCGGCGCGCAATGAGCGGTTACGCCGAGCCGCGATTCGTCAGGACGCAGTTTACCCCAGAAGGGGGACAAAATGCACGTACAGAAGGCGTTTCGCCATCAGGCGGGGGTGAGAAAACCGCCCCGCACCATTTTGCGGCCGGCGCCGTCGAAATCGACAGTGATCGTCTGACCTTCGGCCTTGGCCACCGTGCCGAGGCCGAATCGCGCATGCGCGACGCGCGCCCCGGCGGGAAGCGCGGACTCCGGCGCCCCGGCGAGAACCTCCAGAAAAGCGTCGCCGAAATCCGCAAGCTTGCGCTCGCCGACGCCGTTGATCTTGCGCAGCGCGTCGAGCGTCTCGGGCCGGCGCTCGGCGATCTCGATCAGCGTGCGGTCGGGAAAGATCATGAAGGCCGGGACGCCCTTCTCGCGCGCGAGATCGAGCCGCTTGCGCTTGAGCGCCGCGAGCAGCGGATCGTCCGGCGCCTCGCTCATGGGCCGCGCGCCGCGCTCGCGCGGAACCAGCGGCTCGCCGCGCAGCAGGATCTTCTCGCGGCCGAACAAAATGTCCTCGCCTTTCGCCGTAATCGCGAGGCCGCCATGCTGCGGGTCCGCCGTGCGAAAGGCGTTCGCCGCGAAGAGCTGGCGGATGATCGACAGCCACTCCACGCGAGGCCGGTCCTTGCCGACGCCGAAGGTCTTCAGCCCGTCATGGCCGTTTTTGCGAATAGCCTCGGTCGCCTGTCCGCTGAGCACATCGGCGAGATAATTGGCGCCGAAGCGCTGGCCCGTGCGCCAGGCGGCCGAGAGCGCCTTTTGCGCGTCGGTTGCGCCGTCGCGCACCAAGACCTTGCCGAGACACACGTCGCAGCGGCCGCAGGGGGCGCTCTCTTCCTCGAAATAGGCGAGCAGGCGTTGGCGCCGGCAGCCCGGCGCCTCGCAGAGCATGGCGAGCGCCGAAAAGCGCGCGTGCTCTATGGCGCGGCGTTCTTCGTCTATGTCCTTCTCGTCGATCTGGCGGCGGCGAAAGGCCATGTCGTCGAGGCCGTAGAGCGTCAGCGTCTCGGCCGGCAGTCCGTCGCGCCCGGCGCGGCCGATCTCCTGATAATAGGCCTCGACCGAAGACGGCATGTCGGCATGGGCGACGAAACGCACATCGGGCTTGTTGACGCCCATGCCGAAGGCGATCGTCGCGACGACGATGACGCCGTCCTCTTGCAGAAAGCGATCCTGATTGCGGCTGCGCGTCTCAGAATCGAGCAGCGCGTGATAGGGCAGCGCGTCGAAACCCTGCGTAGAGAAAAACTCCGCAAATTGCTCCGTGCTCTTGCGGGAAGAGCAATAGACAATGCCGCTCTCGCCTTTGTGGCGCGCGAGAAAGCGCAGCAATTGCTGGCGCGGATTGTTTTTCGCGGCGAAGTTCAATTCGAGATTGGGCCGGTCGAAACTATGCAAAAAAAGTTTCGGCTCGGATGTAAACAGGCGTTGCGCAATATCGGCGCGGGTCTCCCTGTCCGCCGTTGCGGTGAAGGCGATCACCTGCACGCCGCCGAGCGCCGCGGCGACGCGCCCGATGTCGCGATATTCGGGGCGGAAATCATGGCCCCATTGCGAGACGCAATGCGCTTCGTCAATGGCGAGACGTGTGACGCCGGCGCGGCGCAAATCCTCGATCAGCCCATCGAGCGCGAGACGTTCAGGCGAGACGAACAACAGCCGCAAATCGCGGCTGCGCAGGGCGCGCAGCGTCTCGGCGTTTTCCGCGCCGCTGTTTTGCGAATTGAGCGTCGCGGCGCGCACGCCGAGCGCCCGCATCTGCCGCAACTGGTCGCGCATCAGGGCGATGAGCGGCGAGACGACGACCGTCAGGCCGCCGTCGACAAGCGCCGGGAGCTGGTAGCAGATCGATTTGCCGCTGCCGGTCGGCATGATGGCGAGCACCGGCGCGCCGGCCAGCACCGCGGCGATGATCTCGGCCTGGCCGGGGCGGAACTCCTCGTAGCCGAAGACGGATTTGAGCAATGCGCGGGCGGAGGGCGGCAGAGACATGCCGGCTGTCTAGCACAAGGCCGCGCGGGATGTCGAAACCGCCCGCCCCGCCGTCACCAGGCCATCCGGCTGTTTTGATAGTCGAAGAAGCCGCCGGTCTGCGCCATCGTCAGCCCGTCGATCACCTGCAACAGCCCGGCGGCGCTCTCGGCCGGCGCGAGCGGCGCCTCCTGGCCGCCCATGTCGGTGCGCACCCAGCCGGGATGCAGCGCGACGACGATCACGCTCTCCGGCTTCAAATCATAGGCGAGACCCTGCATCAGCTTGTTCAGCGCCGCCTTGGAAGCGCGATAGGCGAGCGCCTTTGCGCCCTCATAGGCCATCGCGCCCATGACGCTTGAGATGAAGACGATTCGCGGCCGCGCCGCCTTTTTGAGCTGCGGCAGGAAGGCCTGGGCGGTGCGCAGCGGCCCGAGCGCATTCACCGAAAAGAGATCGAGCGCCCCGTCGAAATCGAAATCCCGCGGCTCCTGCCGCGACGGCCCAAAGGCGCCGGCGTTGGCGACCAGCACGTCGACCGGGGCCGCGACCCCTGCCGCCGCCGCGCGAATCGCCGCTTCGTCGCGCGTGTCGAAAACGAGCGTCGCGGCGCCCA
Source organism: Beijerinckiaceae bacterium (assembly GCA_033853615.1). Classification (GTDB taxonomy): domain Bacteria; phylum Pseudomonadota; class Alphaproteobacteria; order Rhizobiales; family Beijerinckiaceae; genus Methylosinus. The sequence continues at coordinate 19,256 of JAWOLK010000126.1, forward strand.
GCGCGTCGGGCGGCGCGCGCTTTGCGGCGTCGCGCACGCTGGCGGTGACGCAATCGCCGCGCGCCGCCAATTGCCGAACCAGTTCGAAGCCAATGCCGCGATTGGCGCCGGTGACCACCCAATGCTCAGCCATGATCGAACTCCGCTCTGCCGTCTCCGCCCTATCCAAAAACGCCGGCCCGGAGTAGATGGAGCGACGCAAGATCCGGCTATTTCCTCGGCGAAGCGGCCCGGGCTTCGGCGAGAAAGACTCCTACCCCGAGACGCAAGTGCCGCCCATTTCCGATTTCCTGTTCGAAACCCGCATCGCCGCCGAAAGTCTCAAGGATTTCATCGCCGGCGGCAAGTTGCGGCTCGGCGTCACCGGCCTCTCGCGCGCCGGAAAGACTGTTTTCATCACGACGCTCGCGCATCAGCTCACCCGCGCGCTTGCCGTGGGCACAGGCCGCAAGACGCCGCTGCCGGTGTTTCGCCTGCTCTCGGAAGGCCGGCTCGAGGCCGCCCACCTGGATCCGCAGCCCGATTACGGCGTGCCGCGCTTCGCCTATGAGGAGCATCTTGCGGCGCTGACCGGGACCGACCGCTATTGGCCGCAATCGACGCGGCGCATCTCTGAGTTGCGCATTTCGCTGCAATACAAGAGCAAGTCGAAGTCGCTGCTTGCGGGCTTCCGCCAGGGGCCGCCGCGGCTCGACATCGACATCGTCGACTATCCCGGCGAATGGCTGCTCGATCTGCCGCTGCTCGGCAAGACTTACGCGCAATGGTCGCGCGAGACGATGGAAGTTTCGAGCGCAGCGGCGCGCGCGACGATCGCCGCCGAATGGCGCGGCGCGACGGCGCAAATCGATCCGCAGAAGAAGTTCAGGGAAGAAACCGCGCAGCAGCTCGCGCGCCTCTTCACCGAATATCTGCGCCAGGCCAAGACCGAGCGCTATGCGCTTTCCACGCTGCCGCCGGGGCGCTTTCTGATGCCCGGCGATCTCGAAGGCTCGCCGGCGCTCACTTTCGCGCCGCTGCCGGTCGAGGAGGGAACCGAATTTCCCGGCAAAAGCCTCGCCGCCGAGATGGAGCGCCGCTACGAGGCCTATAAGACCCATGTGGTGCGGCCCTTCTTTCGCGATCATTTCGCGCGGCTCGACCGGCAGATCGTGCTCGTCGACGCGCTCGCCGCGCTGAACTCCGGCCCGGCCGCCGTGCGCGACCTCGAAAACGCGCTGACGGAAGTGCTGATGGCGTTTCGCGCGGGACGCTCCAGCCTGCTGGAGACGATCTTCCGGCCGAAGATCGACAAGATTCTCTTCGCCGCCACCAAGGCGGATCATTTGCACCACACGAGCCACGACCGGCTGGAGGGCGTGCTGCGCCATCTCACCTCGCGGGCGATCGAGCGCGCCGAGGGCGTCGGGGCGCGAATCGACGTCATCGCCATGGCCGCGGTGCGGGCGACGCGCGAAGCGACGGTGAAACACGAGGGCCATGCGCTGTCGGCCATCGTCGGCACGCCGCTCGCCGGCGAGCGGATCGGCGAGGAAGTGTTCGACGGCGTTTGCGAGGGGGCGATCTTCCCGGGCGAGCTGCCGGAAGACCCGCGCGACGTGTTCCGCGGCGAGGCGCTGGCGCTCGACGACGAGGAGGCGGAGTTCCGCTTCTTAAAATTCCGGCCGCCGAAGGCGCAGCTCGGCAAGGACCGCAAGGCGCTGCCGCTGCCGCATATCAGGCTCGACCGGGCGCTGGAGTTTCTGTTCGGCGATTATGTCGAGTGAGCCGGCGGGACTTCGTCGAACCCTTGCCCTGACAGGCGCCGGCCTCCGCCCGCATCGACCGCCGCGCCCCGTGGCGGCGACGGCTCGCGAGACGGGCGCCGGAAGCTCGCTTTACTTCTCCTCACATCCATGCAAGTAACTGTTTACATTGAGATTGGTCGCTGCGCCCATGTGCGCCGTGGCCGGACGGGTTCCCGACTCGACGAGGGGTGAAGTGAAAAAGAGCGCGACATTCATTCTTTTCCCTTTTCTTTGCCTGCTGCCGCCTCTCGCCGGCGCTCAGGCGGCGGGCGTGAACAAGGTGCTCCTATTTACCCTCAACGATGATCAGGTCGCCGGCTATGTCGCGACCCCGGGGCCTGGATGGAGCAACTGGGTCGACGTTGGGGCCGCCTCCCCCGCATCGGCGGCGCGCCAAGAATTTTATGCCATCTTCCGGCAACCATCGAATCCCTGGTCTTCGTCTCCTCGGGTGACGCCGCCTGCGCCCGCCGCCCTGACACGCATCGGGCCAAAGGGAGGGATCCTTTCGAAAGAGTTGTTGCCTGCCGCGATTCAGGTTGTGCAGAGCGAATGCACGCTTCCGCCGGGCGGGAACATTTGCCCCGACGTTTTCGCAACGGCAACGACAGTCAAATCGCTGCCGGGAAAGCTTGTGGTATACGCCAGCAAGGATCTGTATTCGGGCGGATACTTCCAGCGCTCCAGCTGGACCTATATCTTCGATCCCGCGGCTCCCATGGGCTCTGCGGACAGGTGGACTTTGCTGCCGGACGGCAGTTGCTACTATGCCGCTTGCGCGGGGAACGCGGTTGACACCCTATTCTACGTGTTCCCGCGCGCCGGGAGTGCGACGGCGGTTTATCAATACGTCGCCAAGTAACGGGGTTCCTAAATCCCCTCGACCGTCGCGATCAGCCGCGCAATATCCTCCTCGCGGGACAGGCGGTGGTCGCCGCCGGCGATGAAGGACAGCGCCACCGGGTCGCCGGCCATGTGTTCGACCGTGGCGACCGCATGGCTCCAGGGCACGTCGGCGTCCTCCAGCCCCTGAAGAATATGCGTCGGCGCATGCGTGCGGATGACGCCGCCCATAAGCAGGTGGTTGGCGCGCGCCTCCTCGATCAGCCGGCGGGTGATCGGCATGGGCTCGGGGGAATAGTCGGAGGGCCGCAGCCAGACGCCCTTGGTCTCGATGTCGCGCCGGGCCTCTTCGGACATCTCCTTCCACATCAGCTCTTCGGTGAAGTCGACGGCCGGGGCCAGCAGAACCAGCCCGTGCAGGCGCGCCGTCTCGCCCCGCGCGGCAAGCTCGCGGGCGACCAGAAGCGCGATCCAGGCGCCCATCGACGTGCCGATGAGGATTTGCGGCCCCTCTGTCGAGCTTTCGATCAGCGCGAGGCTCTGGGTCAGCCAGTCGCCGATGCAGCCGTCCTCGAAACGCCCCTCCGATTCGCCATGGCCGGAATAGTCGAAGCGCAGGAAGGCGCGGCCGCGCTCGGCCGCCCAATCGTCGACCCGGCTCGCCTTCGTCCCCTGCATGTCGGAGCCGAAACCCGTGAGCCAGACGAGACCCGGCTTGCCGAGGCCGGCGCCGCGCGCTTTGCGCAGCCGCCGGGCGATACGCCAGGGCGGCCCGCCTCCGGGACGGGCGACCTCGACAAAATCCAGACCGTTCTTCGACAAAGCGCCCCCTCCCGGCGCGGCGCGCCGTCCTTGATTGAGACAGTTCCGCTCATAGTTGGTAAAGAAAATTCTTAAACACTGTATTCACCAACGGGGCGTTCGCAAAGGGATTGCGCCGTGGCAGCAAGGGATTAGTCTTCGCCGCGGAGCGCGGGCATGGAACAGGACCTCTTGGCGCTGGCGCCGCTGCAACGGGCCATCGCCGGCCGCACGGTTTTACAGATCGTCCCGGATTTGCAATCGGGCGGCGCGGAACGCACGACCATAGAAATCGCCGAGGCGCTCACCGAGGCGGGCGGCCGGGCGCTGGTCGCCTCGCGCGGCGGCCGCATGGTCAGCGAGCTGCAATCGAAGGGCGGCGTCTGGCTGCCGTTTCCCGCCGCGACGAAAAACCCTTTCGCCATGGCCTTCAATTCGGTCAGCCTCGCCCGCATCCTGCGCGACGAGGCGGTCGATATCGTCCACGCCCGCTCGCGGGCCCCCGCCTGGGTCGCCTATTACGCGGCCCGCCAGGCCGGGGCGCGGTTCGTAACCACCTATCACAGCGCCTATTCCGGCGTCTCGGCGGCAAAGCTGCGCTATAATGCGATCATGGCGGCGGGCGACGTCGTCATCGCCAATTCGCAATACGCCGCAGCGCGCATCGCCGAGCTGCATCCCGAGGCGCGCGGCCGCATCGCCGTCATTCCGCGCGGCGTCGATCTGCGGGTCTTTTCTCCGGCGGCGGTCGATCCGCGCCGGGTCGAGAAGCTGCGCGCCGAATGGGGCGTCGAGCCGCACCACCGCATCGTCTTGCTGCCGGCGCGGCTCTCGGCCCGCAAGGGCCATGCCGTGCTGATCGAGGCGGCGAAACATCTCGTTTCGCAAGGCTATGACGATCTGCGCTTCATTTTCGCCGGCGACGCCCATAGCGAGGCCTTCCGCCAGCATCTCGAAGCGCTCGTCGCGCGGGCCGGGATCGGCGCGCGGCTGCGCATGACCGGCTATTGCGCCGATATGCCGGCCGCCTATCTCGCGGCGGCGGTGACGGTCGCGCCGGCCGTCGAGCCGGAAGCCTTCGGCCGCATCGCCGCCGAGGCGCAGGCGATGGGGGCGCCGGTCGTCATTTCCGACATCGGCGCGGCGCCGGAAGTGGTGCTTGGTCCGCCGCAGGTTTCGCCGCGCGAGGCGACCGGCTGGCGCGTCGCCCCCGCCAATCCCCGCGCGGTCGCGCTCGCGCTGCGCGAGGCGCTGGAGCTCACCGCCTCGGCCCGCGACGATCTTTCGAGACGCGCGCGCGAACACATCGCCCGCCATTTTTCCGTTGAGGAAATGTGCCGGGCGACGCTCGACGTCTACGAGAGATTGCTCGAGGCGTGACGCGCGGCGGAGCTTTCAAGAACAAAATTTTCTAAAACAAAAACGTGGTTCTCGATTCCTTAAGGGGTGGTCGCCGAATATTCGCCAAGATCACGCGCGAGCGTTGGCTTTCCAGTAGCGAGTAAGAGGAGCGATCCCCATGACGCGCAATCCTTCCCGTGGAGTTTCCTGTGGCGCGGCTGCGCTCGCGGCACTGCTGTTCGGCGGCGCGCCCGCCGGCGCCGCCGGGTCTCTCGATCCGCACGGCCTGTGGCTGCGGCCGGAAGGCGGCGTGCAATTCAGCTTCTACGACTGCGGCAAGCTGCTCTGCGCCAAGGTCGTCGGGGCCAAGAACCAGGAGGACAAATCCTCGATCGGCACGGTGATTTTGCGCGGCGCGGCCCAGACCGGCCCGCACGAATGGAAGGGCAAGCTCTACAATGCCGAGGACGGCAAGATCTACGACGGCTACATCACCGTGACCTCGGCCGACGAATTGCAGCTCAAGGGCTGCATCATGGGCGTTTTGTGCGGCGGCGAAACCTGGAAACGCGTGCCGACCCCGGCGCCGGCGGCGGCGGCGAAGCCGCAAACCCACGCCATGGCCGAAGAGGCGCGCTGAGGCGGCCCTCCACCGCCAGCGCTGCGCGTCGCCCCTCGCGGGCGGCGCTTTTTTTAAGCTTCCCCCGTCGCGCGCACGAAACTTGCACGGCCATCTTCCCGTCATGCAAGCCGGCGCAAAAAGGCACTAGTTTCGGGTAAGCGAATCACTTGGGGACGATTCCCTTGGGGAGAGGACATGGCCGGCGGCTTCGAGTTTGCAAATTACCGCGAAGCGCTGCTGTTTCTGGCGACGGCCGGGCTCGTCGTGCCGCTGTTTCATCGCCTGCATATCAGCCCGGTGCTCGGCTTTCTGCTCGCCGGCGTCGCGCTCGGCCCCTTCGGCCTCGGCCGGCTCGCGGGCGAGCACAAATTTCTCTCATATGTGACGATTTCCGATGTGGAGCGCGTCGCCTCGCTCGCCGAATTCGGGCTCGTCTTTCTTCTCTTCATGATCGGGCTCGAACTCTCCTGGGAGCGTCTCGCGCGCATGCGCAAGATGGTCTTCGGCCTCGGCCTGTCGCAAATGGTGGTCTGCGGCGCGCTGCTCGCCGCCGTCGGGCGCTTCTGGTTCGGGCTCGAAACCGCGCCGTCGGTCCTGATGGGCGCGGCGCTCGCCATGTCCTCGACCGCGATCGTCATCCCGGTGCTGCTGGAGACGCGCCGGCTCAACAAGACCGCCGGCCGCGCCGCCTTTTCGGTGCTGTTGATGCAGGACCTGCTGGTCGCGCCGCTGCTGCTCTTCGTCTCGGTGCTCGCCTATCCGCAGGCGGGCGCCGCTGGTCTTTCGGTGGTTCTCGCCTTTCTGCCGGCGATCCTGGCGCTCGGCCTGTTGATCGTGGTCGGCCGTCTGCTGCTGCGGCCGCTGTTCCGCTTCGTCGCGGCGGCGCAATCGACCGAACTGTTCATGGCCGCTTGCCTGCTGGTGATCGTCGGCTCCGCCGTCGCCAGCGCCATGGCCGGCTTTTCGATGGGCCTCGGCGCCTTCATCGCCGGCCTGCTGCTCGCCGAAACCGAGTTCCGCCGCGAGATCGAAGTCACGATCGAGCCATTCAAGGGCCTGCTGCTCGGCCTGTTCTTCGTCTCGATCGGGGCCAGTCTCGACCTCAGCCTGATCATGAGCGCGCCCGGCCCGGTTCTGCTGCACGCCGTCGGCCTCGTCGCGGTCAAGGCGGTTTCGACTTTCGCGCTGGCGCTGCTGTTCAAGCTGGAGGCGCCGGCGGCGCTGGAAGCCGCGCTGCTGCTCGCGCCGGGCGGCGAATTCGCCTTCGTGCTCGTGACCTCGGCGATCGCCGCCGGCGTGCTGCCGGGGCGGGGCGCCGACGCCATGGTCGTCGTGACGCTGACCATGTTCGTCATTCCCTGGCTCGGGCGCATCGGCGCCCGCTTCGCCGCCAAAAAGGCCCCGGCGAAAGAGGAGGAGCACGCCCATCTCACGCCGGGCGCGGAGATCGCCGCAGGACGCGTGCTGATCGTCGGCTTCGGCCGCGTCGGCGCGCTGGTCGCGGACATGCTGTCGCGCCACGACATCCCCTTCGTCGCGATAGAAAATTCGGTTCAGATCGTCGCCGCCGAGCGCGACAAGGGCGGCGTCGAGATCTATTACGGCAACGCCACGCGGCGGGAGTTTCTGCGCCGCTGCGGCCTCGCCCAGGCGCGGGCGCTGGTCGTCACCGTGGAAAATCCGCCGGCCGCCGAGGAAATCGTGCGCGTCGCGCATGAGGAGCGCAGCGACGTGACCATCGTCGCCCGGGCCCGCGACGCCCGCCATGCGACACGGCTCTATGAGCTCGGCGCCAGCGACGCGATCCCGGAAACCATCGAGGCCAGCATGCAGCTCGCCGAGACGGTGCTGGTCGATATCGGCGTGCCGATGGGCTATGTCATCGCCTCGATCCACGAAAAGCGCGACGAATACAGGAAGCTGCTGAGACCGCGGGTCGAGGCCGCCCGCCGCAAGCAAGAGCGCCGCGCCGCCGACAAGAAGCGCGAACTCGCCCGCCGCCGCATGCGCGGAGCCGCGGCCGAAGGCGAGCGGCCCGAGGTGTAACGCCTGGCCAGGGCGGCCTCAGCGCCCGAGCGCCGTAAAGGCCCGGGCCAGACTGTGCGGCAATGCCGGCCTGGGCGCGATAGCGACCGGCGGCGGGTCGCGCAGATCGATCAGCCCGCGGCTCTGCGCGAGCCCCGCGCCGAGGCCCCCCTGCATCGCAAAGGCGAAGACCTCGCCCAGCGGGTCGCGGCCGAAGTTCGGCAGATCGAAGCGCGCCAGCTTCGGCCGCTGGAAACCCGAGCCGAAGCGGCCCTTGAGACGGACCGCATCCTGCGGCCAAAGCGCGGTGATCGGGTCCATGTCCCACAGCAGCGCCGGATGCTCGGCGATCATCGCCGCGCCGAATGTGACGCCCAGATCGAAAAGGACGCTGCATCCCGCGCCGCGGCCGAACCAGGGGCGCTCATAGGAAAAATAACTGCGCGCGACGCTCTCGTTCGCCAGCAGAAGGCCGGCGTAGTCCCTTGCCCAGCGATCGAGCGCCGCAAGGCTTGCCGCGCCGGGTTCGAGGCGAAGACCAAAAAAACTGTCGAGCCAGAGGCGGAAATACTCGGCTCGGTTGCGCCAGACGCACATAAAATACTGGAAGTTCTCTTGCGCCTGTCGCCGCGGCAAGACCCGCTCCTCGACCCGCCAGGGCGGCAGATAGGGCGGGTAGCCTGCGCCAAGGACTTGGCCGAGAAACCGTTTTTTCGTGCGGGTGTGCGACAAACGGGCCATGTCCGATCGAGTCGACGGCCTTGCGTCGATGACGAAATCCGAAAGACGTTTAAATATCCGCGGACTTGGCCGCAAGTCCCAGATTCGCCGAGGCCTTCCGGGGCGCGTTGCGACGCAGGGGATTCACAGCTATATATTCCTATAGATAGGAACATCGTCCGCATATGAACGACACGCTCACCCATGGCCAGATTTGGGGCGCGCTGGACGCGCTTGGCCGGCGCTATGGACTCACGCCCTCGGCGCTCGCCCGCAAAGCCGGGCTCGACCCCACCACCTTCAACCGCTCCAAGCGTGTGACGCCGGGCGGCCACCAGCGCTGGCCCTCGACCGAATCCATCGCCAAAGTTTTGCAGGCGACCGGCGCGACGCTCGACGACTTCATGGCTCTGGTGGCGGCCAACAGCGGGCGGGGCGCCCGCCACTCCCGGCCGCTGATCAGCATCGCCCAGGCGGGCTCCGGAGAATATTTCGATCCGGCCGGGTTTGCGCTGCGCACCGGCTGGGACGAGATCGACCTGCTCGCCGACGCCGACGAAAATTCCTATGCGCTGGAAATCGCCGGCGACTCCATGGCCCCGGTCTATCGCGACGGCGACATCGTCATCGTCTCGCCCTCGGCGGCGGTGCGGCGCGGCGATCGCGTCGTCGTGCGCACGACGCGCGGCGAGATCATGGCCAAGGAGCTGAAGCGCCAGACGGCGCGCACGATCGAGCTGCGCTCCTTCAACCCGGCCTATCCCGACCGCGTGCTGAACCGCGACGAGGTGAGCTGGATGGCCCGCATTCTCTGGGCCAGCCAGTGATCAGCCGGCCCGCGGCGCAAATTTCAGCGCGGCGGAATTCATGCAATAGCGCAGCCCCGTCGGTTTCGGCCCGTCGTTGAAGACATGGCCGAGATGGCCGTCGCATCGCGCGCAGGACACGGCCGTGCGCCGCATGCCGAAGGAGGCGTCGGCGCTTTCCCGCAGATTGCGCGGCGAGATCGGCGCATAGAAACTCGGCCAGCCGGTGCCGGAGTCGTATTTCGTCCGGGAGTCGAAGAGGGCCGTGTCGCAGCCGGCGCAGCGATAGATCCCGTCGGCGTGAGTGTTCCAAAGCGCGCCGGTGAAGGCGCGCTCGGTGCCTTCCTCGCGCAGGACGTGAAAGCTCATCGGCGACAGCGCCGCGCGCCATTCCGCGGCGCTTTTTTGCATTTTCTCGACCGGCTTGACGCCGAGACTCCGGCCTGCGGCGTCGAAGGCCTCGATCTCCACTTCCGCCGCCGAGGCCGGCGCGCAAAAAGCCGCGAGCGCAGCGGCCGACCCGGAAAAAAAGCCGCGCCGGGTTATATTAGAGTGAGATTTAACGGCGCCCCGCATTGATCTGATCCTTTCCTGCGGCTTGCCTGCTTCCCCCTGCATTCTCATGTAGAAGTTACAGACGGAGCACAGCGATGACCCTACAGACTACCGAAGGCGCGATTGCGCTCAAGATCCCGGCTTCGGCCGAAACGGTGGGAACCGGCCTCGCCGTGCTGCGCGCGCTGCCGACGCCGCAATGCGAGGCGGTGGGTCCTTTCGTCTTTCTCGACCATATCGGCCCGGAGCGCCCGCCCGCGGGCGGCGTGCCGCCGCACCCCCATGCGGGCATCGAGATCATCACCTATCTGCTGCAGGGGTCGAACGACCACCGCGACTCGCTCGGCAACCACAGCCGCATCGAGAGCGGCGGCGCGCAATGGATCTGCAGCGGACGCGGCCTGATCCATGCCGAATATCCGCGCGGCGACGACAGCGGCGTCATACACGGCGTGCAGCTTTGGACCCGTCAGCCGGCGGCGCAGGACAGCGCCGAGCCCCGCTACGCCTCGGCGGCGGCCAGCGCCTTCCCGCGCGCCGGCGTCGAGCGCGGCGTGCTGCGGCTGCTGTGCGGCGACGTCGCGGAGCTGTTTTCCGGCCCCGGCCCGATCCGTCTCGCCAGCGAGGCGACGCTGCTGCATCTGACCCTCGACGCCGGCGGTTCGGCGACGCTGCCGTTGAAGAAATCGCACGAGACAGCGCTCTATACGCTTTCCGGCGTCGCCGAGGTGGACGGCGTTTCGGCGGCCCGGGGCGAATTTGCGGTTTTGGCGCCCTCCTCCGCCGTGACCATCGTCAACAAGGGCCCGGGGACGCTGGAGCTGCTGGCGCTCGGCGGCAAGCCGGCGGAGCGCCCGCTGTTCTTTCGCGGCCCCTTCGTGTTCAACGCGCGCGAATCGGCCGACCGCGCCTATGCGGATTTCGCCTCGGGCCGCATGGGAAGCCTGGACGGCGTGCCGTTCTGAGGGTTTCGAGCGTATTCTTGTCGCCGAACCGGTTGGAATACGCTTGTTGCGGAGGCGCCGGCAGGGGCCCATAGTGCGGTCAAACTTGAACGCAGGAGACCCGAACACATGCGCGCCCTCACCCGACGCGATTTTCTTTCCGCCAGCGCCATCGCTCTCGGCGCCGGCGCAACGGCCGCGCTGGCCGAGGAGGCGACCAGGGTGGTCGTGCACCGCTCGGCGACCTGCGGCTGCTGCAAGGCCTGGGCCGCCAAGCTGCGGACGGCGGGCTTCGCCGTCGAGGTAATCGACGAGCCGGACATGAAGGCGGTGAAAGCGCGCCTCGGCGTGCCGCCGGCGCTCGCCTCCTGCCACACCGCCGAGGTCGCCGGCTATGTGATCGAAGGCCATACGCCGGTGACGTCGATCCAGAAATTGCTCGCCGAAAAACCGAAGGCGACCGGCCTCGCCGTTCCCGGCATGCCGATGGGTTCGCCCGGCATGGAGATGGGCGAACAAAAAGACGTCTATGAGGTGGTGCTGTTCGGCCCCTCGGGCCAGAGCGTCTACGGCAAATTCGAGGGCGACAAGGCGATTTAGCGCAGCCAGATCTCACCACACCCTGCGCCTTCGCCGCGACCCTCCCTCTTGGGGAGGGTCGGCGTCGTGCTTCCCCTTACGGCCGCGCGATATAAACCGACGGCGGCAGGATCGGCAGCGTCACCTCCGGCTGTTTGCCGGTGAGCGATTTCAAGAAACCGTCGATTTGGTCCACTTCCGTCTCGGTCAGCTTCTGGCCGAGCTGCGCCTCGCCCATCACCGCGATCGCCTTCTTCAGATCCCAGGTCGAGCCGCTGTGGAAATAGGGCGCGACCAGCTCGATGTTGCGCAGCGACGGAACCTTGAAGACATATTTGTCGGCGATGTTCTTCGTCACCGCGAAACGGCCGAGGTCGTCCGGCGGCAGATGCTGCTCGCCCGGCGACTGCACGACGCCGAAGCGCGCATAGGAGCCGCCGCCGATGTTGACGCCATTGTGGCAGCCGGCGCAGCCCTTGTTGACGAAGAGCGCGAGCCCTTCCTTCTGCGCATCGGAGAGCGCCGCGTCGTCGCCCTTCAACCAGCGGTCGAAGGGAGCGTCCGGCGTGAGCAAGGTCGCCTCGAAAGCGGCGATGGCCCGGCCGACATTGTCATAGGCGATCGGGTCGGCCTCGCCCGGAAAGGCCTGCTTGAAAGCGGCCGCATAGCCCGGAATGCTCTTCAATTGCTCGACGGCGCGCTGGCGCGTGGCGTTGAGATCGGCCGGGTTGAACATGATCGGCCCGCCGCGCGTCTTGAACATGGCGGCCGGATTGGCCATCACCGAATTGACGACCTGCTCCTTGAGCCCGGCGACGCGGCCGTCCCAATATTGCGACACGTTGAACACCGCGTTCATCACGCTGAGCGTCTTGCGCCCGCCGAGCTGGCCGCCGTGGCCCGTGGGGGCGGAAGAGCGCGCGTCGACCCCCGCCATGCTGAGATTGTGGCAGGTGGCGCAGCTCATGTCGTGATGGTCGGATATGCGCGGATCGAAGAACAGCGCCTTGCCGAGCGCGATCTTCTCCGGCGTCAGGGTCTCGCCCGGCAGAGACGCCGACTCCGGAATGGGCTGGAATAGCCCCTTCGCCTGGTCCCGCAGGGAATCGGCGAGAGCCGGGCCCGCAAGCAGCGCGAGCAACGCCGCAATCATCGAGGGACGCTTTTTCAAGACCACTTCTCCGCTGAGCATTCGATCGACCGCAACCTAGCAATATTCCGAACGCTACGCCATGGCGAGACTGCGCTTTGAAACGGGTGACAAATCGCCGCCGAGGCTCCAAAAAGCGCAGGAACAAAAACCAAGGCGGTAAAGCACATGGCCCCTCCCCCGCTGCTCGCGCTGCAAGGCGTCACGCTCACGCTCGGCGGCAAGCCGCTGCTCGACGGCGCCGATCTCTCCGTCGCCCCCGGCGCGCGGCTCTGTCTCGTCGGCCGCAACGGCAGCGGCAAATCGACGCTGTTGAGGATCGCCGCCGGCGAGCTGGAGGCGGACGGCGGAACGCGCTTCCTCCAGCCCGGCGCGAGCCTGCGCTATCTGCCGCAGGAGCCGGATTTCTCCGGCTTCGCCACGACGCTCGCCTATGCCGAGGCCGGGCTCGGCCCGCTCGATGATCCGCATGTGGCCAAGACGCTTCTGCTGGAGCTTGGCCTCACCGGCGAGGAAGATCCCGCGCAACTATCCGGCGGCGAGGCCCGCCGCGCCGCGATCGCCCGCGTGCTGGCCCCCGAGCCGGATATTCTGCTGCTCGACGAGCCGACCAACCATCTCGACCTGCCGACGATTCTCTGGCTGGAGCAGAGGCTCGCGTCTTTACGCTCGGCGCTGGTCATCATCAGCCACGACCGGCGCTTCCTGCAGGATCTCACCAACGAGACGGTCTGGATCGACCGCGGCCGCACCCGCCATCTCGCCCGCGGTTTCGGCGAGTTCGAGGCCTGGCGCGACCGCGAGCTGGAGGAGGAAGAACGCCAGCAGCACAAGATGGACCGCAAGATCGTCGCTGAAGAGCACTGGCTGCGCCACGGCGTCTCCGGGCGGCGCAAGCGCAACGTCAAGCGGCTCGCCGGCTTGAGCGAGCTGCGCGAGCAACGCCGCCGCCGCGTCATGCCGACCGGCGACGTGAAACTGGAGGCCGCCGAGGCGCAGCTTTCCGGCAAGCTCGTCGTCGAGGCGATCAAGATCGGCAAGAGCTACGGCGACCGCGTCATCGTCGATAATTTCACCACCCGCGTGCTGCGCGGCGACCGGCTCGGCGTCGTCGGCGCCAATGGCGCGGGCAAGACGACGCTCGTCAGTCTCCTGACCGGCGCGCTCGCGCCCGACAGCGGCAAGGTGCGGCACGGCGCCAATCTCGCCATGGCGACGCTGGAGCAGACCCGCTCCAGCCTCAAGCCCGAAGCCACCTTGCAGGAGGCGTTGACCGGCGGCGGTTCGGACTACGTCGAGATCAATGGCGAGCGGCGCCATGTCGTCGGCTATATGAAGGATTTTCTGTTCAAGCCGGAACAGGCGCGCACGCCCATCGGCAAGCTTTCCGGCGGCGAGCGCGGCCGGCTGATGCTGGCGCGGGCGCTGGCGCAGCCCTCGAATCTGCTGGTGCTGGACGAGCCGACCAACGACCTCGACCTCGAGACGCTCGATCTGCTCGAAGAAATGCTGGCCGATTATCCCGGCACGCTGATCGTCGTCAGCCACGACCGCGATTTTCTCGACCGCGTCGCGAGTTCGGTGCTGATGAGCGAGGGCTGCGGCAAGTGGGTCGAATATGCGGGCGGCTATTCCGACATGGTCGCCCAACGCGGCGCCGGGGTCGAGCCGCGCGGCGGCGCCGTCGCGCCCAGTCGCGAACTGAGGGAGAAAGCCGCGCCGCGCGCAAGACCGGCGGGAAAGCAGAAACTCTCCTTCAAGGAGCAGCATCTTCTCGCGACGCTTCCGGCCAAGATGGAGGAGCTGCGCGCAAAACGCGCCAAGCTCCAGACGCTGCTGGACGATCCCGATCTCTACGCCCGCGATCCGGCGAAATTCGCCAGGGCGAGCGAGCTTTTGGCGCAGGCGCAGGCCGAGCTTGACCGGGCCGAGGAAGAGTGGCTGGAGCTGGAGATCCGCAAGGAGGAGATCGAAGGGTGAGGCCGCGGGGCGGGCCTATGTGAGCCCGAGAAAGCGGGCCGCGCCCTCTCCCGCCGCGACGCCGGTCGCAAAGGCCGCCTGCAGCAGATAGCCGCCCGTCGGCGCGTCGAAATCGAGCATTTCGCCGGCGACGAAGACGCCCGGCAGTTTTGCCAGCATCAGGCGCTCGTCCACTTCGTCGAAACGCACGCCGCCGGCGGTCGAAATCGCCCGCTCCAGCCCGGCGACGCCTGCGATCTTCAGCGGAACCGCCTTCACCAGCGCCGCGAGCGCCGCGGCGTCTTTCGGCACAGGGCCGGTTTCGCGCAGCAGCGCGATCTCTGGCTTCGAGAGTTTGAGCGCCTTGCGCAAATAGGTCGAAAAGGACTGTTTGCCGGCCGGGCGGGCGAGTTTCGCCGCCAGCGCCGCTTCCTCCATGTCCGGGCGCAGATCGAAAGAGAGCGTCGCGGCGCCCTGCGTCTCGACCGCGCGGCGCAGCGCCGAGGAGAGCGCATAGACCGGCCCGCCCTCGAGTCCGCGCCGCGTGACGACCACATCGCCGCGCGCCTGCGCCGCGCCGAAGCTCAAGCGCACGGTCTTGATCGGCGCGCCCTCGTGCGCCGCGAGAAAAGGCGCGCTCCAGGCGACGAGCGCGCCGCAATTCGCCGCGACGAGCGGCGCGACGGCGACGCCTTTCGATGCAAGCGTTTCGACCCAGGCCCCATCGGAGCCGAGCCGCGGCCAGGAGGCGCCGCCGAGCGCGAGGATCACGGCCTCGGCCGCGATTTGCGCCACCTCGCCATCCGGCCCCCGGATCAGCAACCGCCGCTCGCCGGCGAAACCCTCGAAACGATGGCCCGTCTTGATCTCGACGCCCAGGGCCGCAAGCCGGGCGAGCCAGGCGCGCAGCAGCGGCGAGGCTTTGAAACTTTTCGGAAACACCCGGCCGCTCGAGCCGACAAATGTCTCCTCGCCGAGCGTCGCGCAAAAATCCCGCAACTTTTGCGGCGAAAAGGCTGCGATAAGCGGGGCGAGACGGGCCGCCGCCGCGCCGTAGCGGGAGAGGAAAAGCTCGCGCGACTCGCTGTGCGTGATATTTAGGCCGCCGCGCCCGGCCATCAGCAATTTGCGCGCGGGGCTCGGCTTGTGCTCAAAGACCGTCACCCGCGCGCCGGCGCGGGCCAGGACCTCGGCGGCGGCGAGGCCGGCGGGGCCGGCGCCGACGATGGCGCAAAAGGGAGCGGGAATTTTGCGGGACTCCTCAAAGACAAAGGGCGCTGCGGCTTAGCACGCGCGTGAAGCGAAAGACCAGAGATGAGCGAAGAAGACACGCGTTTCGACTTCACCGTTGCGCCGGAAGAGGCCGGAACGCGGCTCGACCGTTTTCTCGCCGAGCGCGAGGAGATCGCCGCCGCGGCGCTGTCGCGCACGCGGGTGAAGGCGCTGATCGAGGAGGGGCGCGCCAGCGTCAACGACCGCCCCGCGACCGACGCCAGCCGGCGCCTCGCGCCCAATGAGCGGGTCGGCCTGATCGTTCCGCCGCCCGAGCCCGCCGAGCCGAAGGGCGAGAAGATCGCGCTGAACATTCTCTACGAAGACCAGCATCTCCTCGTGCTCGACAAGCCGGCGGGGCTCGTCGTCCATCCGGCGAGCGGGCATGAGACCGGCACGCTCGTCAATGCGCTGATCGCCCATTGCGGCGAAAGCCTCTCCGGCATCGGCGGCGTAAAGAAGCCCGGCATCGTCCATCGCATCGACAAGGATACGACCGGCCTGCTCGTCGTCGCAAAGACCGACGCGGCGCATATGGGTCTCTCGCGCCTCTTCGCCGATCACGGCCGGACCCTGCCGCTGGTGCGCGAATATGAGGCCTTCGTCTGGGGCGCGCCGGACCGCGTCCATGGCGTCGTCGAGGCGCCGATCGGGCGCCACGCCATCCACCGCGAGCGCATGGCGGTGGTCTCGCCGGCCCGCGGCCGCGAGGCGATCACCCATTGGGAGCTGGTCGAGGATTACGGCGTCGCCGCCCGCCTCGCCTGCCGGCTGGAGACGGGCCGCACGCATCAGATCCGCGTGCATATGGCGCATCTCGGCCATCCGCTGATCGGCGATTCGGTCTATGGCGCGGGCTTCAAGACCAAGACGGCGCTGCTCGGCGAGGAAGCCAAGGCCGCCGTCGAATCGCTCGGCCGCCAGGCGCTGCATGCGGCGACGCTCGGCTTCGAACATCCGGTGACCGGCGAGGAGCTGATGTTCGAAAGCCCGCTGCCAGACGACCTCGAACGGCTCGCGGCGGCGTTGCACCGTTAACCTTGTGGAAAACTTGTGGCCTTCCCGCCACAGTTGCGAGTTTTTTGCGACGCAGCCCAACCGGAGCATATCCGAGAGATTTCAAAAATGAGAGCGCCGATCTAGGTTCTTTTAACCTTCGGCGGCGCATCTATATGCAGCCTCAGGCTTACGGACTCCGCTCGCCAGAGACGTTTTCTGCGGGGAATAGCCATGACGTTTTGCAAGGGCTTGTCGCGTTCGGCGCGTCTTTCGCTCGCCGCCGGGGCGTTATTGGCGATCGGCGCGGGTGAGGCCGCGGCCGAGAGTCGGGCGCTGCGTCCGCTGCCGCCTGCGCCCGCGCTCGTCGCGCTCATCGATGCGCCGGCGCAGCGCGGCGAAGCTGCGGCGGACGGGCTTTTTCCGCTCGACGCGCCGCCCGTGGTTCAGATCCTCTCGGCGCCGCGCCTCGCCCCCGTGGCGGAGCCGCGCGCCTTCGACATCGCCTGGGAGGCGCTCGGCGAGGACCGCCGGGCGCTGGCGCTGGCGCTCGACGGCTGGATCAAAGCCGCGCGGGGCGCGGACGCGCGCCGCCAGCGCCTCGCCATCGCCGGCGTCTACGCCGCGCGGGGCTATGCGCCGCTGTGGAGCGAGAGCGGCGCCTGGACGCCGGCCGCGCTCTCGTCCGAGCGACGCCTGCGCGAGGCGCATGAGGACGGGCTCGACCTGACCGCCTACGCCATTCCCGCTTTGGGCGCGACGCCCTCGGCCGAGGCGGAGCTTGCGCTCTCCGAGGCGGTCGCCGCCTATGCCGCGCAAGCGTCGGGCAGCCGGGTCGACCCGCAGCGCATTTCGCGGCTCATCGGCGCGCGGCCGGTTCTGCCGGAGACGGACAAGGCGCTGACGCGCATCGCCGCCGCTGGCGACGCCGCCGGAGACGCGCTGCGCGACTTCAACCCGCCGCATTATGGCTACCAGGCCTTGCGCGACAAACTCGCCGAGCTGCGCTCGCAGCGCGCCCGCGAGGAGCAGGAGCCGCACGCCCGCGTCGCCGAGGCGGCGGAGGGCGTCCTGCACAATGACGCGCCGCCGGCCGGCCGCCGCCGCCCCAAGGCCAGCGCCGCCGCCACGAACCGCACCGAGGCCGAGATCATCGCGAATATGGAGCGCTGGCGCTGGCTGCCGCGCGACATGGGGGCGGACCGCGTCGAGGTGAACATCCCCGAATTCGAGCTGGCCGTGATCCGCAATGGCGAGGTGACGCATCACACCCGCGTCATCGTCGGCAAGGAGAAGACGCCGACGCCGATCTTTTCCAACGCGCTGCAGTTCATCATCGTCAATCCCTATTGGAACGTGCCGCAGTCGATCCTGAACAAGGAGATGCTGCCGAAGGCCGGCGGCGATCTTTCGGCGCTGGAGCAGAAGGGGTTCAAGGTCGGCTACAGCCACGGGAAATTGCTGGTGCGCCAGCCGCCCGGCGAGAAGAACGCGCTGGGGCGCATCAAATTCATGTTCCCCAATGATTTCGCGGTCTATCTGCACGACACGCCGACGCGCAATCTCTTCTCCGAATCGCATCGCGCCTTCAGCCATGGCTGCATGCGCGTCGATCAGCCCTTCGCGTTGGCGGAGGCGGTGCTCGGCCCCGGCTGGTCGCAGGAGCGGGTGCGCCGGCTGATCGGCGGCTCCGAGCGCTACATCAATCTCGCGAAGCCCTTGCCGATCCACATCGAATATTTCACCGCCTATGTGGACGAGGCGGGCCGGCTGCAATTGCGCGGCGATCTCTATGGCTATTCGGCGCGGGTGCGCAACGCGCTGGGCCTGCGCGGATAGGGGCGCGCGCCCAAGGCGTCCCCGCGATTGAGCGGGGCCGCGGCGCGCCGCGATGCGGCGTTCTGGCTA
>JAWOLK010000127.1:0-10611 GCA_033853615.1 Beijerinckiaceae bacterium
CGCCAGGCCTGCAAAGCGCAAATATCCTCTTCACAGTCCACGCCTTCGACGCGGGGTGGAGCAGCCCGGTAGCTCGTCAGGCTCATAACCTGAAGGTCATCAGTTCAAATCTGGTCCCCGCAACCAATCCCACGCCCGCAAACCAATCCGGTTCGCGGGCGTTTTTCATCTTGCTCGAAAAGCCAGCGGGGGGGCGCCGCAGATCTAGCGGGGCTCGATCTGGGCGACGGTCGCGGCATAGTCGCGAGCGCCCGCAAGGGGATGGCCTCGGGAGTCGCGTCGCGTCCCGCGCGGCGTTTTCGTTGGTCTCGCCGTTCCGCTTGGAGAAAGCCTGCCAGAATGCTGCAAAGTCCGTTGAGTTGCGATCAGCAGTCATTGGAAGGCTCAGCGTCTTTTTTTCTTTCTGTTTTCTCTGTTGTTTCTCGCCCACGCGCGTCGAACGCATAAGCCTTCGCCCGACTCGACTCCCAAGCTGGCTTCAAGCTGTCTCGAACACGTCCATCTTGCAGCGAATGTTCGATGGAGCGCACGGCAAACATTGATGAGCTCAACCCAGCCGCCGGGAGACACTTGCTTGCGCGTCCATCGGAGGAGAGTGAAGCTTCTCGACGGCATTCTGCAGACGAAGAAGGGTGTCTGGGACGTCCGCGCCGTGTGCGCGGCTTCGTTACTTTGCGAGCTCAAACAAAGGGACCGGAGATCGAGGATCCGAAGCCCCGGGCCAAGACTGCCTAAAAAAGAGCGATTTGCGTCGATTCTTGGAATCCGCGCGCGATTTTCCTCTTGGCTAACGAGGTGGCGCCCCTTCTCTGTCGGCTCTGTACTTGCTGGCGCTTACTGACGAGGCGAACGCAATACGCCGTAGCCGCGTGAATTGTCCGCCCGTCAGAAACTACATGCGGTAGCGGATCTGGTCGGACCAGAACCTTTCCAGCCTGCTCAGAGACTTGTTGAGCACAGCAAAATCATCTGCCGAAACGCCGCCGATTTGTTCGACCATCCCGGCATGCTTGTCATAGAGCCGCGCCACAATGTCGCAGATCTCCTTGCCCTTGGGCGTGAGGGTGAGCAGCGCCGCGCGCCGATCAATCCGCGAGGGACTGTTACGCAAATAGCCCAGCTCCACGAGCTTTTTGACATTATACGAGACGTTGGAGCCCAGATAATATCCGCGTGTGCGCAGTTCGCTCGAGGTAAGCTCCTTATCTCCAATGTTGAACAGAAGAAGCGCTTGAGTCGCGTTCAGTTCCGTCAGATTTCTGCGGTCGAACTCGTCTTTCACGACTTCGAGCAAACCGTGATGCACGCGCTCAACGAGCGCAAGCGCTTCGAGATAAGCGGGGCGAATGTCACGGGCGCCGGGGGACGTCTGCTCTTGAGCGGCGGTGTTGGTCTTCATGTCGTCTCCCCATTTATTTGTAGTGGGCGGGCTCGTCTGTCCCCCGCGATAGGCTGACGATAGCTTCCCCGATTGAAGACGAGTTTAAACAACAGGATGAATCCGGCGTTTACCTGTGGGAATTGCGCCAGGGTGAATCATCGGTGAAGCGGCGGATCGGCCCGGAAAAGGCTCTAAGGGCCGTCGCTCTTTGGGAAATCCAGCGAAACTTCGCCCGCCGAAACCGGTTGACCGGCGGCTAACGCGCTCGCCAGCCGGTCGAGCCTGACCAGAGCCAGGCCCTCGGCCCCGGCGCGAGAGCCGGCGACGCCGATCTCCGTTTCTCCGGCGCGGATCGGCGTGCCCGGCGCCGGCGCGGGGCCGCCTTTCGCCACATAGCGGATCACCCGCTTGCGCACCGCGCCGCGGTGCTTCATCCGCGAAACCACCTCCTGGCCAATGTAGCAGCCCTTGCTGAAGTCGACGCCGTTCAAAAGATCCATGTCGGCGTCGTGCGGATAGGCGTCGCCATAGGGAAAATCGACGCCGCCTTCCGGCGCGCCGGCGGCGATCCGCCGCCGATCATAGGCGGCCCGGTCGCCGGGAAAAGCCGCGGGCCCGTCCGTCACCCCGCGCCAGCCGAGCGCTTCGGAGCGCGGGTCGCGCGCAAGCGCCAGCGCCGGGATGTTCGGACGGCTGTCCGAATCGAGAACCGCGAAACAGGCGAGTTCGGCGCTGCGGTCGGCGATCGTCACCTGCGCGCGCAATTTATACATGCCGAGCCTGCGGATGAGGTCGGGCGCGAGGGCGCGGGGCGCGTCGATGAGAAGACGCCGGCCTTCGGGCGCGTCCTGCGCGAAAACGAGGAAATCGAACAACAGCTTGCCCTGCGGAGTCAGCAACGCGGCGAAGCGCGCCTCTCCCGGCGCGAGGGAGAGAATGTCATTGGTGACGAGATTGTGCAGGAAAGGCGCGGCGTCGGCGCCGGCGATCCCGACGACCCCCCGGTCTGCGAGGCTGATTTCTAACGGCATTTTTTCTGCTCCATCGGTCAAGGCGATGCAGGGGCCTGTTTGCATAAAGCAAAATCGTCGCTATTTCTCGTCTCGCGCGTGATGCGCGAGAATCCTTGCGAGGCGAGATGTCCCAAACCTTCGACACGATCCTTTCGGGCGGCGTGCTCGTCAATCACGACGGCGAGGGACGGCGCGACATCGGCCTTCGCGGCGGCAAGATCGCCGAGATCGGCGATTTGAGCGCCGCCTCGACCGGGGAGCGCATCGACTGCGCGGGCCTCTATATTCTGCCGGGCGTGATCGACACGCAGGTGCATTTCCGCGAGCCGGGGCCGACGCATAAGGAAGACCTCGAATCGGGCTCGCGCGCCGCCGTGCTCGGCGGGGTGACGGCTGTCTTCGAAATGCCGAACACAAATCCGCTGACGATCGGGGCGGCGGAGATCGAGGACAAGGTCGCCCGCGGGCGCGGGCGCATGCATTGCGATTTCGCCTTCTGGCTCGGCGGCACGCATGAGAACGCCAGGCACATCGGCGAGCTGGAGCGGCTGCCGGGCGTCGCCGGCGTGAAAGTCTTCATGGGTTCGTCGACCGGCTCGCTGCTCGTCGCCGACGACGCCGGCGTCGCCGAGATTTTGTCGCACAGCCGCCGCCGCGCCGCCTTCCACAGCGAGGACGAGGACCGGCTCGAAGAGCGCAAGCCCCTACGGGTTCCCGGCGATCCGACGTCGCATCCGGTCTGGCGCGACGAGCTGACCGCGCTGCGCTCGACCGAGCGGCTGCTGCGCATCGCGCGCGAGAAGCGGGCGCTCATCCATGTGCTGCACGTCTCGACCGCAGAGGAGATCGCGCTGCTCGCGCAACATAAGGATCTCGCGACAGTGGAGGTGACGCCCCACCATCTCACCATGACGTCGCAGGACTATCGCCGCATCGGCACGCTGGCGCAGATGAATCCGCCGGTCCGCGACGCAAGGCACCGCGACGGGCTGTGGCGCGGGCTGGATCAGGGCGTCGTGGACGTGCTCGGCTCCGATCATGCGCCGCATACGCTGGAAGAAAAGGCGAAGCCCTATCCCGAAAGCCCCTCCGGCATGACCGGGGTGCAGACGCTCGTCCCGACGATGCTCGACCATGTGAACGCCGGCCGGCTGACGCTGCAACGCTTCGTCGATCTCACCAGCGCCGGCCCGGCCCGTATTTTCGGCATCGCCGGCAAGGGGCGGGTGGCTGTCGGCTATGACGCCGATCTCACGGTCGTCGATCTCAAGCGCCGCGAGACGATCCGCAACGCCTGGATCGCCTCGCGCTGTGGCTGGACGCCCTATGACGGCAAGGAGGTCGTCGGCTGGCCCGTCGGAACCTTTGTGCGCGGCGCAAGGGTGATGTGGGAGGGGGAATGGGTCACGCCCGCGACGGGCGGGCCCGTGCGATTCTGGAGCGCGCTTTAGAGCCTTTACCGGTCCGCTATGTCGGACCGGGCTCTAAGCCTTTCTTTTGAGTGTCTTCTCATCGCGGAACCGGCTCCCGTTTCGGCGGGAAACCCCATAGGTCCGGGAAACCTTCGCGCAAGACTTTTACGCTGCCCGACTTAAGTTCAAGTCGGGTGGGTATGCGTCATGCGTTTGTTGCGTCGCCTCTTGTGCTTTTTCATTCTTTCTTGTCTTGCCGCCGGCGTCGCGGAGGCGCGCAGCGGTTGGGCGCGGTCGGCCTTCCGGCGGGTGAATCCCTGTCCCGCCACGGGCGCGACGAGCGGGCCCTGCGAAGGCTATGTCATCGATCACAAGGAGCCGCTCTGCGCCGGCGGCGCCGACGCGCCGGCCAATATGCAATGGCAGGCGCGGGCCGAGGCGCTGGAGAAGGACCGGCTGGAGCGGGCGGTTTGCATGGCGTCGCGGCAGTAGCGCTGCCGGTCATGTGGTTGGGGGGCGCCGCTGTGCGCGGCTGAAGCCGCGCGGTCCGTGGTGGGCTATCCCTCGCTCCAGAAATAATGCCACACGCCGTCGGCGCCGACGCCCAGGCGCATGACGCGCGGGCGGCCCTCGGCCTGTGAGCGGGCGAAATCCGCAAAGCGCACGCAGGCCCAGAGCCGTTGCTCGGCGGCCGGGTCGGCGGGCGGCGTCGGCGCATGGGCGAAGGCCGGCCACGCGTAGAGCGTCACCGGGCCGCGGACGATCTTCACATAGGGCTGCGCCAGAACCGCGCGGGCGACGTTCAGGATCTCAAAGCCGCGACTGTCGAAAGAGAGCCCGCGCAATATCTCGATGGGATCGGTCCCGGCGGGATGAGCGCCGGGCTTGGCGAAGAGCGGGCGCAGCTCGTTCCAATCGATCGGGATGCGCAACGCCTCCAGCTCGCCCTTGTCGCAGGCGGCGAGGATTTTGTCGCGCATGGCGAGAACCGGCGCGGGCAGGGCCGTCAGATCGCTCGAAGGCGGCGAGATTTTCTCGGCTTTCCCATTTTGGGTCACATTGCCCTCGTTACGATGGTAAGAGCGGCGGCGCTGGTCTAAAGTCGGCCGAGCCGCCACTTATACCGCATGAAACCAAAGCCGGAGAGCGCATTGAGCGAGCCTGCGCGCAAAAACACCGACACGCCGCCGCCGTCGCGGCTCGCGCGGCTGACGCGCCTCTCCGCCGCCGCCATCCTCGCCGAGCGGGGCCTGCGCGCCGGGGCGGCGCTCGCGACTCTGGCGCTTGTCTTCCTCACCCTATCCTGGCTCGGCCTTTGGAGCCACGTCGGCCCCGCCGCCCGGCTGATCGCCGTGGCGCTCTTCGCTCAGGCGGCGCTCTATGTCGTGGCGCGGGAGCTGTTGCGGGGG
Source organism: Beijerinckiaceae bacterium (assembly GCA_033853615.1). Classification (GTDB taxonomy): domain Bacteria; phylum Pseudomonadota; class Alphaproteobacteria; order Rhizobiales; family Beijerinckiaceae; genus Methylosinus. Next base: position 5,216 of record JAWOLK010000127.1, read on the forward strand.
ATGCCCAGCCGCGAGGCCGCGTTGAAGCGTCTCGACGCCGAAGCCGGCGGCCTGCTGCCGGCGACTTCGCTCGAAGACCATCTGGCCAGCGGCGCCGACGATCCCGTAACCGCGACGCTGTGGGACGTCCATCGCCGCCGGCTGGAGCAGGCGCTCGGCCGCATCCGCATCGCGCCGCCGCGCCCGCGCCTCGCCGAGCGCGACCCCTTCGCGCTGCGCGCCTTTGCGCTGGTCGCCGCCTTCGCCGCCGCTTTCGTCGCGGGCGACGAGCGTGGGGCGCGGCTCGGCGCCGCCTTCGACTGGCGCGGCGTCGGCTTTTCCGGCGCGCCGCTGCGGCTCGACGCCTGGCTCGATCCGCCGCCCTACACCGGCCGGCAGCCGCTGGTGCTGGACGCAAAGGACGTCGGCCAGACCCTCGAGGCGCCCGTCAATTCCGTGCTGCATGTGCGGCTTTCCGGCTCGGCCAGCGTCGAGACGAGCGGCGCGCTGACGCCGCTGCCGGCCCCTGCGGAAAAGCCGCGCACGGAGCATGAGCAGCAGTTCAGGCTCACCGGCCCCGCGCGGCTCATATTGCCGGACGGCCGCGTCTTCGATTTCGCCGCGCTGCCCGATCAGCCGCCAAAGGCGACGCTGACCGAGGCGCCGCAGAATAATTCCCGCGGCTCGATGACGCTCTCCTACCGGCTCGAGGATGATTACGGCGTCGTCGGCGCGGAGGCGGTCGTCTCCCGGCCGAATGGCTCGCGGACTCTCTACCCGCCGCCGAGGGCGCCGCTCAGCCTGCCTTCGGGCCGCGCCGGCCTCGGCGAGGCGCGCTCCACCGTCGATTTCGGCGACAGTCCCTGGGCCGGGGCGCGGGCGATACTGACGCTGCTCGCCCGCGACGAGGCGGGCAATGAGGGGTTTTCCCAGCCGGTCGAGATCGTGCTGCCGCAACGCCGTTTCACCAAGCCGCTCGCCCGCGCGCTGGTCGAGCAGCGGCGCAATCTGGCGCTCGACCCCGATCAGCGTTTCAAGGTGCTGGCGGCGCTGGAGGCGCTGTCGCTGGCGCCCGAGGTTTACGACACGCCCTCGGGAATCTACCTCGGCCTGCGCGAGGCGCGGCGCGGACTGGAGGGGCGGCGCAGCGACGATGATTTGCGCGGCGTCGCCGATCTCCTGTGGGCGATGGCTCTGTCGCTCGAGAACGGCGATTTGTCGCAGGCGGAGCGCGATCTGCGCGCGGCGGAGCGCGACTTGCGCGAGGCGCTGGCCAAGGGCGCGAGCCCGGAGGAGATTGCGCGTCTGACGCAAGAGCTGCGGCAGGCAATGGACAAATTCCTTCAGGGCCTCGCGGAACAGGCCAACCGCGAGAACTATGAGAAAGGGGCGCGCGAGCCCTCGGGCGACGGCCGCGACGTCAGCGAGCAGGATCTCAAATCCATGCTCGACGAAATGGCGCAGGCCGGCCAGTCGGGCGACATGGCGCAGGCGCAAAAGCTGCTCGACGATCTGCAGGACATGCTGGAGAATCTCCAGGCGTCGCCCGGCGCCGCGGCAAGCGCGGAGCGGCGGGAGATGCAGCGGGCGCTCTCCGAGCTGGATCGCCTGACCCGCGAACAGCAGCAATTGCGGGACGAGACCTTCCGCGGCATGGAGTCGGAAGAGGCCTTGCGCGCGGCGCCCGGCGAGGAGCAGCCGCAAGGCCGCGGCGGTCGTCCGCAGGGCCGCGCCGGCGCCAAGGATCAGGGCGAACGCCAAAAGCAGCAGGGGCTGCGCGAGCGGCTGGAGCGCCAGCGCGACGCGCTGCGCAAGGGCGGCGCCGAGTCCCCAGGCGAACTCGACGACGCCGACAAGGCGATGAAAGAGGCGGAGCAGGCGCTGGGCCAGCCCGGCGGGCGTCGCGGCGCCGTCGACGCGCAGGGCCGGGCCTTGCAGGCGCTGCGGCGCGGCGCGGATCAGCTCGCCGCGCAAATGCGGGGCGAGGGCGAGGAGGGTTCCGAGGGCCAGGGCCAGGGCGGCGAGGGCCAGGGCGGGCGCGGGGCGCGCGCCAGCCGCAACGGCCGCGACCCGCTCGGCCGCACGGCCGGCCGCGGCCGCGGCTATGACAATAAATCGCGCTATGATCCGCTCGGCCTGCCGCCGGCGATGCGGGCCCATCGCGTGCAGGAAGAATTGCGCCGGCGCCTCGGCCAGCCGGAACGCCCGGCGGAAGAGCTGGATTATCTGCAACGGTTGCTGCAAAAGTGAGCCTCTCCAATTATATGACGGGTCTTGGGACATCAGCGGGACAGGCGCATGGCGATCGACGAGATCATCGGAAATTTCGAGCTTCTCGACGAATGGGAGGACCGCTATCGCTATTTGATCGAGCTGGGTCGGACGCTGGAGCCGCTGCCGAAGGACGCCTATACCGACGCCAATAAGGTGCGCGGCTGCGCGAGCCAGGTCTGGCTCGAAACAACCCGCGCGCAGGACGCGAGCGGGCGGACGATCCTCACTTTCCGCGGCGACAGCGACGCCCATATCGTCCGCGGTCTGGTGGCGCTGGCGCTCGCGCTCTATTCCGGGCGCCCGGCGCAGGAAATCATCGAGACCGACGCGATTCCGCTTTTTTCGGAGCTTGGCCTCGCCCAGCATTTGACCCCACAGCGCGCCAATGGGCTGCGCGCCATGGTCGATCGCATCAAGAACGAGGCGCGCGCGGCGCTGTGACCGCGTCAGGCGCGCGGGCGATAGCCGGGCGCGCCCCAATGCCGGGCGCGGCCGCGCGCCGGACCCTGCGCCATATCGCCGAGTCCGTAATGCGCCGCGAGGCGCGCCAGCGCGATTTTGAGCACCACCTTGCCCGACCGCGGCGGCCAGCCGCGTTCGGTCTCGACCGCCTCCAGCCCTTTCAGATAGGCGCAGACGTCGATCAGAAGGCCGGCGAAATCCGCGCCCACCGCGGCGCAGGCGCGATCGAGCCGACGGCGCGCGTCGAGCGCCACTTCGCCGACGAGGCCGCCCGAGTCGCGCTGGCCGGCGGCGCGGCGGATCGGCTCGCCCCAATCGGCGGTGACGCGCTGCAGAAGCTGCGCCCGCGTCGCGTCCAGCCGAAATCTCTCCCCGGCCTCGAATTCGGCCGCGGTCAGGAAGCGATTGCCGTCGCGGTCCTTGCGGCGCGCTAACCAGGCGAGCGGGCTCTCCTGTTCGTTATACAGCGCAGCGGCGCCGCCGGCCGCGGCGGGCTGCGTCGTCACCACGCCGTGCTGCGCGCGAAAATCCTCGCCCTGCGGGGCCGCGGCGCGCTTGGCGCGCGCCTGGCCGAGGTCGGTGAGGCGCAGGGTCTTGCGCGCGCCGGCCGCCTCCCATTGCGCCAGCCCCTCGGCGATGGCGGCCGCCGCGACGGCGCCGGGCAGGCTCGCCCGCACCGCGGTCACGCCTTTGGTTTTTCCATAGACGACGATCCGGCCGGGATCGATGTCGCCTTGCGCCGCCCAGGCGTCGGCCGCGCTCAGCTCGGCGAGAAGGCGCGCCATTGCGCGATGGGTAGGATTTCCTTCCTGCTTTTTCATGGAGAATCTGCTCCTTGGTGGAAAGCGTCGATGAGCTGCGAGACGAGGGCGCTCTGGGCTTTCGCCGCGGCCTCCAACCGGCTCACCGCGGCGTCGAAACCGGCGTCGTCGCGGGCGTCCTCGATCCGGGCGCAGGCGTGGCGGATCGTCGCGCGATCGCGGCCGAACAGCCCGGCGCAGGCGGTGATGGTCGCGCCGAGCGCGACATGCTGCAGATAGACCGCGAGCTGCCGCGCCCGCGCGATATCGGCCTTGCCGCGCTGCGGGGCGGCGAGCGCCGCGAAGGGCGCGCCGGCGACGGCCGCCGCCGCGGCGCGGCAAACGCTGGCCATCGCAGCCTGTTGAAAAATCGGGCGAAGGGTCGTCATGCGGTCAAGGCTAAGACGGAATATTTTCCTAAACAAGAGACAATCTACTTATCCCCAGTGGAAAAAGCGCCGCCATGCTCGCCACCATCAAAGGAGGCGATCGCATGGCGAAAGCGCATATCGACAGAAGAGGCGAGCCCGACTGTGCGGCGCGGCTCAGGGCAAAGGCGCGGGAGGCTTTGGGCGCCGCGCTCGAAGGATGCGCCGCGGCTTACGACCGCGGGACGGCGCTGCGCCGGTTCCACCGTCTGTCGGAAGAGACGATCCGCGCCGAAACGCCGGAGGCGGCGCAAAGAGTGCTGGGCGAGATCGAACGCGCGCTGCGCCGGGAGCGCGGCCGGGCCGGGCATTGGACGTATGATCTCAACCGCCATATCAGCCTCGTGGTGGCGTTTCGGGCGGAAAAGGCGCGGCTCGAGCGGCTGCGGCGCGGCGCGCCCGATTGAACGGCGTTTTCCTTCGGCCGGCTTTGCATTACATTCGCGCGGGCGTCGCCCTGGCGCATTCTTCAGGAAAGTCCCATGTCGTTGGAACGGCTTCTGGCATTGGTTACGGCCGCCTTCGTGTCGATCTGCCTCGGCGTCGCGCTTTTGCTCCTCGCGCCGGGCGGCGCGAACAAGGATGCGCCGGAAACCGCGCAGACGCAGCCGAGCGAGGCGCCGCAAGAGCCGCAGGCGCAGGAGCCGCAAACGCCGCCGCCGGCCGAAGCGCCGCCGCCCGCCGCAGCAACAGAGGCGCCGGCCCCCGCCGCCGCCGAGGCCTCGGAGGCCCGCAAGAAGATCGAGGCGGCGCTCGCCGCGGCGCCGGAATATGCGCGCTTTTTCTCGCGGCTGCGGGATGCCTTTCCGTCAGACTACGAGGCGACGATGGACGGCTTCGCCGCCCGTTTCGGCGCCGCCGGCAAGCTCGAGAACGTAGATTTCTATTTGTCCGAGGCGGTGCGCAATCTACGCCAGAAGCGCGGCGTCGGCGCGGCCAAGGCCGAGACGGCGCCGCTCGGCCGGGTCTTCGACATGCAGCTCGAAGTGCTGAAAGCCGTCGCCAAGGAAGACAAACGGCTCTGCGTCGCCTTTCTCTATGGCGCGACGGACGCCGATTTTCAGCGTTTCGCCGGCCGGCGCCGGGGGCTGGTCGCCAATATGGCGCTCGCCGGCCTGGAGGCGATGGCGAATGGCGAGGAGAAGAAGATCGAGCGGCCGGCGCCGAGCGAGGCGGATTTCAAAGTGCTGGAGACGGCGCTCGCCAATAAGGGACTCGGCAAGGTCGAGATCGACGCTTTGCTCGACGGCAAAACGCCGGAGCCGCCGCTCGACGATGCGGTGATGTGCGCCGCCGGCCAGACCTATCTCGAGACCATGCGCACGCTGCCCGAGCCGGTGCGCCTGCGCATATATGGCCTCGCCGTGGAGCTGATGGCGCGCTCGTGAGAGGGCGACGGCCCGTCTCTAGAGCGTTTTCCGCCGAAGTGGGAACCGGTTCGGCGATAAGAAAA
>JAWOLK010000128.1:0-32045 GCA_033853615.1 Beijerinckiaceae bacterium
TTGAAGGCGGGCACGCCATAGTCATGTTCGGCAGCGTGGTCCAGAAGCTGTCGCAGCGTGATGAGAGCCATAGTCGCGTCCTCTCGAGGTCAATCTCACTTACCAATTAGGGCGGCGGCGGCCTGCGCCACGGCCTCGGCCGTTATACCAAAATGTTTGTAAAGCTCTTCCGCCGGGCCGCTGGCGCCGAAGCCGCTCATGCCGATGAAGACGCCGTCTTCGCCGATCCAGCGGTCCCAGCCGAGCCGCGCCGCCGCCTCCACGCCGACGCGCGGCGCCGCGCCGAGCACGCATCTGCGATACTCGGCCGGCTGCGCCTCGAACAGCTCCCAGCAGGGCATGGAGACGACCGCCGCCTTCTTGCCCTGCCCCGCCAGCAATTTCGCGGCGTCGAGCGCAATGGCGACCTCCGAGCCCGAGGCGAGCAGCGTCACGTCGCGGCCCCCTTGCGGCTCTTGCACGACATAAGCGCCGCGGGCCGAGAGATTTTCGGTCACAGGCCGCTCCAGCGTCGGCAAATTCTGCCGCGACAGGCTCAGCGCCGAGGGCGTCTTCGTCGCGGCGAGCGCCAGCTCCCAGCATTCCGCCGTCTCGATCGCGTCGGCCGGACGGAAGACATTGAGATTGGGCATGGCGCGCAGGCTCGCCAGATGCTCGATCGGCTGATGCGTCGGCCCGTCTTCGCCGAGGCCGATCGAATCATGCGTCAGCACATAAACGACGCGCAGCCCCATCAGCGCCGAAAGCCGAATGGCGCCCCGCGCATAATCCGAAAAAACCAGGAAGGTGCCGCCATAGGGCGCGAAGCCGCCATGCAGCGCAATGCCGTTCATCGCCGCCGCCATGCCGAATTCGCGGACGCCGTAATGGATGTAGCTGCCGGCGTAGTCGCCCGGGCGGACGGAGACCTGGCCCTTGGTGATCGTATAATTGGAATGGGTGAGATCGGCCGAGCCGCCGACCGTCGCCTTGGTGGCGTCGTTGATGACCGTCAGCGCCATTTCCGACGATTTACGCGAGGCGACCTTCGGCTTCTCCTGCGCGAGCTTCTCGCGGAAAGCGGCGAGCGGGCCGGCGATTTCAGCGGCGACGTCGCCTTCGAGGAAGCGCGTGAACGCGGGGCCCTTGGGCGACGCGGCGCGCCGCGCCTCCCAGGCCTTGCGCGCCGCGGCGCCGCGCGCCCCGGCGGCCCGCCAGCGGGCGAGCACGTCCTCCGGCATCTCGAAGGGCTCATGCGGCCAAACGAGCGCCTCGCGGGCGGCGCCCACCTCCTGCGCGCCGAGCGGCGCGCCGTGGCTCGACTCCTTGCCCTGTTTCGCCGGCGAGCCATAGCCGATGATGGTGCGGCAGGCGATCAGCGACGGGCGGGCGTCCTTGCGCGCCGCGTCCAGAGCCGCCGCGATCTGTTCCGGATCATGGCCGTCGACCCGCGCCACATGCCAGCCGGCGGCGGCGAAACGCGCCATCTGGTCGGTGCTGGTCGAAAGGCTGGTCGGGCCGTCGATCGAGATCGAATTATCGTCCCACATCACGATCAGCCGCGAGAGCTGGAGATGGCCGGCGAGGTCGATCGCCTCATGGCTCACGCCCTCCATCAGGCAGCCGTCGCCGGCGATGACATAAGTATAATGGTCGACGAGATCGTCGCCGAAACGCGCCGCCTGCATCCGCTCGGCGAGCGCCATGCCGACCGCCGTGGCGAACCCCTGCCCGAGCGGGCCGGTCGTCGTCTCGACGCCGGGCGCGTGTCCGAACTCGGGATGGCCCGCCGTCGGCGAGCCGAGCTGGCGGAAATTCTCGAGGTGACGCTTCTCGATCCCCTCATAACCAAGGAGATAGGTGAGCGCATAGAGCAGCATCGAGCCATGGCCGGCGGAGAGAACGAAGCGGTCGCGGTCCGGCCAGTCGGGCGCCGAGGCGTCGAATTTCATGAAACGCTGGAACAGGACCGTGGCGACGTCGGCCATGCCCATCGGCATGCCGGGATGGCCGGATTTGGCCTTCTCCACCGCGTCCATGGCGAGCGCGCGGATGGCGTTCGCGTCGCGGCGCGCGAGAGCCGTCTCGCCGGCGCCGGCGGCGTCGCGGACAGTCTCTTCATACATCTTCGACATAACCAGTTCCTTCAGCTGACGCTCTTCTTGCGCCGCACCAGATCGAGGATCCGCGGCGTGAGGATGAGCTGCATGGCGAGATCGAGCTTGTTGCCCGGAATGACGATGGAATTCGCCCGCGACATCCAGCTCCCGGCGATCATCGTCACGAGATAGGGAAAATCGACGTCCTTCGGGTCGCGAAAGCGAATCACGACGATCGATTCGTCCGGCGTCGGGATCGAGCGCGCGACGAAGGGGTTCGAGGTGTCGACGGTCGGCGCGCGCTGGAAATTTATGTCCGTCTCGGAAAATTGCGGGCAGATATAATGCACGTAATCATGCATGCGGCGCAGTATGGTCTCCGTCACCGCCTCGGTGGTGTAGCCGCGCGAATGCCGGTCGCGGTGGAGCTTCTGCGTCCATTCGAGATTGATGACCGGAACGACGCCGATCTTCAGATCGGCGTAGCGCGCGACATTGACCTCGTCGGTGACGACGGCGCCGTGCAGCCCCTCATAGAACAGAAGATCGGTGTTGGCCGGCAGCTCTTCCCAGGGGGTGAACGTGCCCGGCGGGGCGCCGAGCAGCGCCGCCTCGTTCTCGTCATGCACATAATGGCGGTAGCGGCCCGTGCCGGTTTCGCCATATTCGCGAAACAGCCGCTCCAGCTCCGGCAGAAGATTGGCGTCCGGGCCGAAATGGCTGAAATTGTGTTTGCCGGCGGCCTGAGCCTCGGCCATCGCCTTCTTCATCGCGTCGCGGTCGTAGCGATGGAAGCTGTCGCCCTCGACATAGGCGACCTCGATGCGCTCGCGGCGAAAAATCTGCTCGAAGGTCTGTTTGACCGAACTCGTCCCTGCCCCGGACGAGCCTGTGATCGAGATGATGGGATGTTTTGCGGACATGGGCAGGCGTGCCGGTTTTCTTCCTGTTGGTGACGCGCGCGAAGGACTGCGGCCCGGCGGGGGCGAGGCGCATGTCTTAATCGCACTCCCGCGCCGATAAGGGAAGACCAAGGACGCGGCTTCTCTCGGCGGCGCTGCGCAAAAAGCGTCCGCCGAGCGCGCAAGGCCTGCAAAGCTGGCGGTTGCGCGCTTTTTCGAGCGGGTCCGGCCGGCCGGGGCGGATGGCGCCCTTAAATTCCCTTCGCTTGCGCCAAAGTATAAGGGGCGCCGCAATGCCGCGCGCCGGCGCGGCCGCGCCCTGCCTTGACGGCGGCTGGCGCAGCGCATAGCGCGAGGAGCGACGCATCTGAAACGGGTTTCAAGTCCATGACCATCGCCAAGCCCGGCGCAAAGCCGGCCGATCCGCGTTTTTCCTCCGGCCCCTGCTCCAAGCGCCCCGGCTGGACGCTCGACGTCCTCTCCGAGGCGGCGCTCGGCCGCTCGCATCGCTCCAAGGCCGGCAAGGACAAGCTCAAACAAGCGATCGACCTCACCCGCGAGGTGCTGCGCGTTCCGGCCGATTACCGGATCGGGATCGTTCCCGCCTCCGACACCGGCGCGGTAGAGATGGCGCTGTGGTCGCTGCTTGGCCCGCGCGGCGTCGACGTCGCCGCCTGGGACAGTTTTTCCGCCGATTGGGTGCGGGATGTGCTGGACCAGCTGCGTCTCCCCAACGCCCGCCGCTTCGTCGCGCCCTTCGGCGAATTGCCGGATCTCTCGCAGATCGACTTCGACAATGATGTCGTCTTCGCCTGGAACGGCACCAGCGCCGGCGTGCGCGTGCCGAATGGCGATTTCATCCCCGACGACCGCAAGGGCCTGACGATCTGCGACGCGACCTCGGCCGCTTTCGCGCAACGAATCGACTTCGCCAAGCTCGATGTCACGACCTATAGCTGGCAGAAGGTTTTGGGCGGCGAGGCGGCGCATGGGATGCTGATTCTCTCGCCGCGCGCCGTGGAGCGGCTCGAGACCCACACGCCCGCCTGGCCCATTCCGAAGATTTTCCGCCTCACCAAGAAGGGCGCGCTCAACGAGGGGATTTTCAACGGCGAGACGATCAACACGCCCTCGTTGCTCTGCGTCGAGGATTATCTCGACGCGCTGCACTGGGCGAAATCCATCGGCGGGCTCGACGCGCTGATCGCCCGCGCCGACCGAAACGCCGCCGCGGTTCACGAGTGGGTGGCGCGCACGCCCTGGGTCGGCCATCTCGCCAAAGACCCGGCGACGCGCTCCAACACCGGCGTCTGCCTCACTTTCGCCGATCCGCGCATCGTGGCGCTGCCGGCGGCGGAGCAGAGCGCGCTTGCAAAAACAATGATCTCGCTCATTGAAAAAGAGGGCGCGGGCTATGATTTCGGAGCTTATCGCGACGCCCCGCCCGGCTTCCGCATCTGGTGCGGCGCCACAGTGGAGACATCCGATGTGGAGCTGCTGACGCAATGGCTCGACTGGGCCTATGCGGCGGCCGCGCCCGAGGTCGCCGCCGCGGCGTGATATCAAGGTTCATTATAAAGAGGTGCGCCCATGCCCCCGCAGGTTCTCGTCTCCGACCAGCTTTCCGCGGCTGCGGTGCGGATTTTCGAAATGCGCGGGGTCGCGGTCGAGTTTCAGCCGGCGCTCGGCAAGGATCGCGAGCGGCTCGCGGCGGCGCTTGGCGATTTCGACGGCCTCGCGATCCGCTCGACGACCAAGGTCACGGCGGACCTCCTCGCCAAGGCGCCGCGTCTCAAGGTGATCGGCCGGGCCGGCATCGGCGTCGACAATGTCGACGTGCCGGCCGCGACGGCGCGGGGCGTCATCGTCATGAACACGCCCTTCGGCAATTCGGTCACGACCGCCGAGCACGCCCTCGCCCTGATGTTCGCGCTCGCCCGCGACATTCCGGCGGCCGACGCCTCGACCCGCGCCGGCAAATGGGAGAAGAGCCGCTTCCTCGGCGTCGAGCTGACCGGCAAGACGCTCGGCGTGGTCGGCTGCGGCAATGTCGGCGCCAATGTCGCGACCCGCGCGCTCGGCCTCAAGATGCGGGTGGTGGCCTTTGATCCCTTCCTCTCGGCCGAGCGGGCGCAGCAGCTCGGCGTCGAGAAAGTCGCTTTCGACGAGTTGCTGTCGCGCGCCGACATCATCACGCTGCATACGCCGCTGACGCCGCAGACGCGCAACCTCCTGTCGGACGAAGCTTTGGCCAAGACGCGGCGGGGCGTGCGCATCATCAATTGCGCGCGCGGCGGCCTGCTCGACGAGGCGGCGCTGCTGCGGGCGCTCGAATCCGGCCATGTCGCCGGCGCGGCGCTCGATGTCTTCGCCGAGGAGCCGGCGACGCATAATCCGCTGTTCTCCCATCCGCATGTGGTCTGCACGCCGCATCTCGGCGCCTCAACAATCGAGGCGCAGGAGAAGGTCGCGCTGCAAATCGCCGAACAGATGGCCGATTATCTCACCCGCGGCGCCATAGCGAACGCCGTCAATTTCCCGTCGATCACCGCCGAAGAGGCGCCGCGATTAAAACCCTTCGTCGCGCTTGCCGAAAAGCTCGGCCTTTTCGCCGGCCAGCTCGCCTGTTCCGCGGCGGAAAAAGTGTCGCTCGTCTATGAGGGCGTCATCGCCAAGGAGAAGGTGAAGGCGCTCACGGCGGCCGCCGTCGCCGGCCTGCTGCGCCCGCATCTCGAGTGCGTCAATATCGTCTCGGCGCCGGTGCTGGCCAAGGCGCGCGGCGTCGACATAGAAGAGATCACCCGCGACCGCGAGAGCGATTATGAATCTCTCGTCACGCTGCGCGCCTTCACCGCCCAGGGCGAGATCGCGCTGTCGGGAACCGTGTTCCATGACGGCAAGCCGCGCGTCGTGCGCATCGGCGATATGGCGGTCGACGCCGAATTCGCGCCTTCGATGCTTTATCTCACCAACGAGGACAAGCCCGGCTTCATCGGCCGCTTCGCCGGGATCTTGGGCGAGGCGGGCGTCAATATCGCGACTCTGGCGCTGGGGCGCGACGCCCCCGGCGGCTCGGCGGTCGCCCTCGTCGGCGTCGACGGCCCCTTGGCCGAGTCGACGCTGCAGGCAATCCAGCGCGTCCCTGGCGTGAAGCGGGCGGCCGCCCTCGCCTTCTAGTCTTGCCGCCCAGTCTTGCCGCCCGAACAGCGCCCTGCTCTGGCGCAAGCCGCTTCCTCTTGACCTTGGCCCCAAAACCTTCGACACCGGGCCGAGCGCAATTGAGAGGGAAGACATGATCGACGGCCCGAGGATCGCGGCGAAATCCGGCAAGGCGCAACAGCTCGTCGTCTTTTTGCACGGCTTCGGGGCCGATGGAAACGACCTCATCGAGATCGGCCGCCAGTGGCGCAGCCTGCTGCCCGACGCCGATTTCATTTCCCCCCATGCGCCGGAGCGCTGCGCCATGTCGCCGATGGGCCGGCAATGGTTCCCGCTCTTCACCGGCGACCCCAATGAGCGCTGGCGCGGTTGCGTCGAGGCGCGGCCGACGCTCGACGCCTTTCTCGACAAGGAGCTGGCGCAGCGCGGGCTGGACGAGCGCGCCCTCGCCCTCGTCGGCTTCAGCCAGGGCACGATGATGTCGCTGCATACGGGGCTTCGCCGCCGCACCCCGCCGCGCGCCATTCTCGGCTATTCCGGGATGCTGGTGACGGGGGCGGAGCCGGTCGAGGAGCCGCCGATCCAGACCCGCCCGCCCGCCGTGCTGCTGGTCCATGGCGAGGCGGACGAAATGATCCCGGTCGAGGCCTTGCTCATGTCGGCCAACGCCCTCGCCGAGATGGGCGTGCCGACGCAATGGCATCTCTCGCCCCGGCTCGGCCACAGCATCGACGAGGGCGGCATCGTCCATGGCGCGCTGTTCCTGGCGCAGAGTTTCGGGATACCGGTAGACTTCGGCGGTTCGCTGCGCTGAGCCCGCCCGCTTCGGCGGAAAACGCTAGACCCCCGCCTCGACGCCGGCGCCGACCGGCTCCAGCACCGGCTCCAACTGAGGCAGCGCGCGGCGCACGGCGCGGCGCAGGATCGGCCGGTAGAGCTGCTTCGTCGCCTCGACCACATGGACGCCGCCGCCCGGCAACGAGAAGCGCCCGGCGATTCGCTCGAAAGCCGGCGCCGAGCGCAAGAGCGACGCGCGCGCGAATGGCGGGACATAGAGCGCTTCGCTCCAAAAGACCGGCAGGAACAGCGTCTCCTGCAAAAGGTCGTGCAACTGCCCGCGCGAATAGGGGTGTCCCTGGCCGAAAGGCGTGGTGTCGAGCCGCGCCCACAGGCCCGTGCGGCTCGGCGCGACGATCATCACCCGCCCCCCGGGAGCGAGGATCCGCCAAATCTCTTCGAGAATCTCGCGCGGATGTTCGCCGACCTCCAAGGAATGGATGACGAGGATCCGGTCGATGCTGGAATCGGGCAGCGGCATCATCGTCGGGTCGACCAGCGCCGAAGAGGAGCGGCCATTCAGCGGCCAATGCACCACGCCCTGAGTCGCCGGCATGAAGGCCAGCACCCGCTGCGCCTTCTCCTGAAAATCGACGAGATAGGGGGTCGCGTAACCGACGCCGAGCACCGAAAGGCCGGCGTGATCGTCCCAGCGGCCGCGCAGAATGCGCGACACGATCTTGCGCGCCACCTCGCCGAGGGGCTGGTCGTAGAAGGCGCGGAGGTCGACGACATCGAGCGACATTGGTCTGATCATTGGCAATTTCAAGGCCCAACGCAAGGCCCTGGTCATTGATAAATCTGCTGCGCCCGGGCTTATGAAGCGGCTTCGATATGCCCTATGATCGCGCAAACGGCAAACCGCGGAGAGCGCTTCGATGGGCGTAGAGGTGCATCAGTTCCTGTGTCTGCAAGATAATTTCGGTCTGCTGCTGCATGATGACGAAAGCGGCGCGACGGCGTCGATCGACGCGCCCGACGGCGCGGCGATTCTGCGCGAGCTCGAGCGCAAGGGCTGGCGGCTCACCCATATTCTGCTCACCCACCACCACGCCGACCATGTGCAGGGCGTCCCGGCGCTGAAAAAAGCCTTTCCGCTGGCGCTGGTCGTGGGGGCGCGCAAGGACGCGCATCGAATCGCCGGGCTCGACTATCTCGTCAGCGAGGACGACCACGTGACGGTCGGGAACGCCCGGGCGCGGGTGATCGAAACCCCCGGCCACACCAGCGGCCATGTCGCCTATCATTTCGCCGAGCAGGAGATCGTCTTCGTCGGCGACACGCTGTTCTCGCTCGGCTGCGGCCGGCTGTTCGAAGGCACGGCCGAGGAGATGGCCGATTCGCTCGCGAAACTTGCGGAGCTGCCGCCCGAAACGAGGGTCTATTGCGGGCACGAATATACGCAGGCGAACGCGCGTTTCGCGCTGACCGTAGACCCCGACAATCCGCTGTTGCGCGATCGCGCCACTGAGGTCGACGCGCTGCGCGAAAAAGGCAAATTCACGCTGCCGACGACGATTCTGCTCGAATGCGCGACAAACCCCTTCCTGCGCACGCAAGACCCGGAGGTGCAGCGCGCCATGGGCATGGCCGACGCCGATCCGGTCGCGGTCTTCGCCGCGATGCGCGCCCGCAAGAACGAGTTCCGCGGATGAGCGCGACGGCCGAGGACATCATCCGGGCGCTTCATCTCGCGCCGCATCCGGAGGGCGGCTATTATCGCGAGACCTTCCGCGACCCACGAGGCGACGCGAAAGGCCGGGCCGTCTCGACCGCGATCTATTACCTGCTGCCGGCCGGCCAATCCTCCGCCTGGCACAGGGTCGACGCCGCCGAGATCTGGCATTTCTACGCCGGCGCCCCGCTGGAACTGTCGATCTGCGAAGCGGGCGGCGCGCCGCAGCGGCTGCGCCTTGGCCCAGACATCGTCGCGGGCGAACGGCCGCAGTTCGTCGTTCCGGCCGGCGTCTGGCAGGCGGCCCGCAGCCTCGGCGCCTATACGCTGGTCGGCTGCACCGTGGCGCCGGGCTTCGAATTTTCCGGCTTCGAGCTTGCGCCCGGCGGCGTCCTTCCGGGCGCGGCCGGACCGTGAAACGGCCGCCCGAGACCGCGCAAGCGAGCGAAAGTCGCGCCGGCCTCTTGATGCTGGCCTTTCTGTCGCTGATCGCCGGCGCCGGCGCGGGTCTTTCCGGCGCGCTGTTTCGGCTGGCGCTCGACCGGGCCGATCATGTGCGGGGCGCGCTTCTCGCCTTCGCCGGCGAGACGCGCTTCGGCCCGCTTTTTGCCATCGCCGCCTGCGCGGCCGCGACGGCGACGGCCGCTTTTCTGGTGCGCCGCTTTTCGAAACACGCGTCCGGCAGCGGCATTCCGCATGTCGAGGCGGTGCTGCACGGCCTGCTCCCGCCCGCCGGCCCGGCCCTCGTGCCCGTAAAGTTCCTTGGCGGCGTGCTCGCCATCGGCGCCGGCCTCGCGCTCGGCCGCGAGGGTCCGAGCGTGCAGATGGGCGCGGCGATCGCCCATTCCGTCGGCCGCGCCTTCCGCCGCGATTTCGCCGACCGCCGGGTTCTGCTGGCGGCGGGCGCGGGCGCCGGCCTCGCCGGCGCCGTCTTCGTTCTGGAGGAGCTGGTTCAGCGCTTCGAGCCCCGCATCGCCATCGCCGCGCTCGGCGCCTCGACGACCGCGATCTTCACCGCGCGCTTCCTGCTCGGCGAGGCGCCGGATTTCGACGTCGCCGCGATCCATCCGGCCGATGCTGCGACAGAGCCGCTGTTTTTCCTGCTCGGCGGGTTCGCCGGGGTCCTGGCTGTTCTCTACAATCGGGCCATAGTCTCCGGCCTCGCCGTCGCGGATCGGGCGCGCAAACTCCCAACCGAGCTGCGCGCCGGGCTGATCGGAGCCGCCGTCGGCGCCCTCGCCCTCGTCTTGCCCGATATGGTCGGCGGCGGCGAGGCGATCGCCCAGCGCATGCTGGCCGGCAATGATCCCTTCGCCGCGCTGCCCTTTTTCCTGGCGCTGCGCCTCTTGCTCGGCGCGGTCTCTTACGCCGCTGCGACGCCGGGCGGCCTGTTCGCGCCGCTGCTCGCCGTCGGCGCGCAATTCGGGCTGATTTTCGGGATTCTCGGCGCGCGGCTGTTTCCCGATCTCGATATTCAGCCGGAGGGCTTCGCGCTCGTCGGCATGGCGGCGCTGTTCTCCGGCATGGTGCGCGCTCCCGTAACGGGGCTCGTTCTCGTCACCGAGATGACGGCGAGCGTGGCGCTGCTCTTGCCGCTGCTCGGCGCCTGTTTCACCGCGATGCTGGCCCCCGCGCTGCTGGGTGACCCGCCGATCTATGAATCGCTGCGGGAGCTGACGCTGGCGCGCGAGCGGGACGGCGACGGCGATAAGGGTTAACAGGCCCTCAGCAAGCAAAGCGAAACTCTTCTTCTTTATATCTCAGGGGCGCAACGGCGGATTCATGCTCGACCGCTATAGTGCGTTGAACTTTTTGGCATTAACCCGCCTGGACGCTCATGCAGCCGCGCCATTTCGCCACTCGGGCCGCCTCCGCCGCGCCCAGTCTCCCCTCCGAGGCCGCCGAGACGCGGACGTTGGACGCCGCGGCCATTCTCGCCTCGATCGGCGAGGTCGCCTATGAATGGGATCTGCTCACCGACCGCCTGAGCTGGGGGGAAAGTCTCGCACAGGCGCTGGGGCGGATCGCCGACGCCGATCTCTCGACCGGCCTGCGCTACAGCGAGCGCCTCGCGCCGGACAGCGGAACCTCGCGCTACGACGCGATCTTTTCCGCCAGCGCCGGCGACGCCGGCGCCGGCGTCCCCTTCGAGGCGATCTACGCTCTCACGCCGCCCGGCGGCGGTGACGGCGTCTGGGTCGAGGACAAGGGCCGCTGGTTCGCCGGCGCGGGCGGCAAGCCGGCGCGGGCGCATGGCGTGGTTCGGATCGTCACCGAAAGACACGAGAGAGAGCGCCGCCTCGCCCGGCTATCGCAGTTCGACCCGCTGACCGGCGCATTGACGCGGGGGCGGCTGATGGAGCTGACGCAGAAGCTGCTCGCCCGCGCCGAACGCGCGCGCAAACCCTTCGCCGTGCTGCTCGTCGGGCTCGATAATCTTTGCGCGCTCAACAAGATCTACGGCTATGACGCGGGCGACGCGGTGCTGGCCGGGCTCGCGGCGCGGCTGCGCGCCGGCGTGCGGCCGATCGACGTCGTCGCCCGCCACGCCGCCAATCGATTCGCCCTGGCGCTCGAGGACTGCGACGCGGAGGGCGCCAAGGCCGCAGCGGCGCGCCTCGCCGAGACGATCTGCGCCGAGCCCTTCGAGACGCAGGCCGGGCCGGTCCCGGCGACCATCCGGATCGGCTGCGTCGTCGCGCCGCGTGACGGCCGCACCATTCAGACGCTGTTCCAGCACGCCGAAGAGGCGCTCGACCTCGCCCGCCAGGACGGCGGCCTGCGCTTCGTCGCCTACGCCTCGTCGCTGGCGCGGCAGGACCAGCGGCTGAGGGCGCTGCAAGTCGCCGACAATATCGTGTCGGCGCTGAGTGAGGACCGCGTCGAGCTCGCTTTTCAGCCGATCATCCACGCGGCGACCGGCGCCCCCGCCTTCCATGAGGCGCTGCTGCGCATGCGCTTGCCGGACGGCGGGCGTGTTTCCCCCGGCGCGCTGCTGCCGATCGCCGAGAAAGCCGGGCTGGTGAAGCTGCTCGACCAGCGGGTTCTGGAACTTGCCATCGCCCGCCTCGCCGAAGATCGGACGCTTTCCGCCTCGGTCAACGCCTCGCTTGCGACGGTGCTCGACCCCGAATGGCCGGAGCGCCTCGCCGCCAGCCTGCGCGGGCATCCAGACGTCGCGGAGCGCCTGATCGTGGAGATCACCGAGACGGCGATCATCGAGGATTTCGAGGCGACGCGGAGTTTCATCGCCTTCTGCAAGCGGCTCGGGGTGAAGGTCGCCATGGACGATTTCGGCGCCGGCCACACCTCCTTCCGCAATCTGCGGGAGCTCGCCTTCGACCTCGTCAAAATCGACGGCGCCTTCGTGCAGCATATCGTCACCTCGGAGGATGACCGGTTTTTCGTGCGCACGCTGATCGATCTCGCGCGCCACCTCGGGCTGCGGATCGTCGCCGAATGGGTCGAGAACGCCGAGACCGCCGCGCTGCTGCGCGATTGGGGCGTCGATTATCTCCAGGGCGCGCTGTTCGGCGCGCCGGGGGCGGCGCCCATTCCGGCCGCGCCGCCCCTGGCCCGCAGCGCCTGAGTCCGGGAAAGGCTCCGCGCGCCGCGCGCGAGCCCCCCCTCAGCCCTTGGCGGATAATCTGTCGATTCGCTTGTTCAGCTCCTCGAGCTGCCGCTTCAACTCGTCCACATCGGACTGCTGGCGAGCCGGCTCGCTCTCGGTTTCGGCCGGGGCGGCTGCGGCCGCCGCGCCTTCGCCGGCGACGCCGAAGGGATTGAACATGGCGAGCGCCTGGCGGAAGACCGCCATATTTTTGCGGGCCTGCTCCTCCATCGCCTGAAAAGCCTGCCGCGTCGGCTCCGTGAACGGCCCCGAGCCCAGCGCCTGAGTGCATTGCTCGCGGAATTTCTGCTGTTCGCGGGTGAGCTTGTCGATGGAGAATTCGAGGTAGCTCGGCACCAGCATCTGCATCGAATCGCCATAGAAGCGGATGAGCTGGCGCAAGAAGGCGATCGGGAGCAGGCTCTGGCCGTCCTTGCCCTCCTGCTCAAAGATGATCTGTGTCAGCACCGGGCGGGTGATGTCTTCCCCGGTCTTGGCGTCGCAGACGACGAAATCCTCGCCGCGCTTCACCATCGCCGCCAAATCTTCGAGCGTCACGTAAGTGCTGGTTCCGGTGTCATAGAGCCGCCGATTGGCGTATTTCTTTATGATTGTCGGCTTTTTTTCGTTCGCCATCTTCAGATCGTCGCCTCCCCCCGAGACGGCCCGGCCGCGGATCCGCCTGCGGAGCGATCATGCCCCGCATGGAACGATACGCGCAAAAGGCCGCCTGCGGCAATATTTTCATCGCAACCGGCTTTCGCTTCGCCCCCAATCCGTGCAAAACGACCTTGGCGCCCCGATTAAGCTCGACGCAGAGCGCCCGTCATTTTTGCCTGGCGCGGGAAGCGCCGGCTCGACCATTGAGGAGATCGACATGACCGATATCGTGATCGTTTCCGCGGCGCGGACCGCCGTTGGATCGTTCAACGGGGCCCTTGGCGGCGTTCCCGCGCACGAGCTCGGGGCGGTCGCCGTGAAAGCCGCGCTGGAGCGCGCGAAGGTCGAGGCGGGCTCCGTCGACGAGGTGATCCTCGGCCAGGTGCTCGGCGCCGGCCAGGGCCAGAACCCCGCCCGCCAGGCCGCCATCAAGGCCGGCGTTCCGGACAGCGCCACCGCCTTCGGCGTCAACCAGGTCTGCGGCTCCGGCCTGCGCGCCGTCGCACTCGCCGCCCAGCAGATCAAGGCGGGCGACGCGACCATCGTCGTCGCCGGCGGCCAGGAGAGCATGTCGCTCTCGGCCCACGCCGCGCATCTGCGCTCGGGCACCAAAATGGGCGACGTGAAATTCGCCGACACGATGATCGTCGACGGCCTCACCGACGCCTTCAACAATTATCACATGGGCATCACGGCGGAGAACGTCGCCGCGAAGTGGCAGATCTCCCGCGCCGAGCAGGACGCTTTCGCCGTCGCCTCGCAGAACAAGGCCGAGGCGGCCCAGAAGGCCGGCAAGTTCAAAGACGAGATCATTCCCTACACGGTCGCGACCCGCAAGGGCGAGGTGGTCGTCGACGCCGACGAATACGTCAAGCACGGCGTGACGTTGGAGTCGGTCGCCAAGCTCCGCCCGGCCTTCACCAAGGACGGCACGGTGACGGCCGCCAACGCCTCAGGCATCAACGACGGCGCCGCCGCGCTGGTCGTCATGAGCGCCGCCGAGGCGCAGCGTCGCGGCCTCACGCCGCTCGCCCGCATCGCCTCCTGGGCGACCGCCGGCGTCGATCCGAGCGTGATGGGCACGGGCCCGATCCCGGCCTCGCGCAAGGCGCTGGAGAAGGCCGGCTGGAAGGTCTCCGATCTCGATCTCGTCGAGGCGAACGAGGCGTTCGCCGCCCAGGCGCTCGCGGTCAACAAGGACATGGGCTGGGATCCGTCGATCGTGAACGTCAACGGCGGCGCGATCGCAATCGGCCACCCTATCGGCGCGTCCGGCGCCCGCATCCTGACCACGCTGCTGCATGAGCTCGCCCGCCGCGGCGGCAAGCGTGGTCTCGCCACGCTCTGCATCGGCGGCGGCATGGGCATCGCGCTCACCATCGAGCGGTAAGCCAAGGATTCTGCCCCTCTCCCGCAAGGAGAGGGGCAAGCCGATCTTTAATCATCCCAATTCGAGGAAGGGACACCCAAAATGGCGAGAGTGGCAGTTGTGACCGGCGGCAGCCGCGGCATTGGCGCGGCGATCTCCAAGAGCCTGAAGGACGCCGGCTACACAGTCGCGGCGACCTATGCCGGCAATGACGAAGCGGCCAATAAGTTCAAGGCGGAGACCGGCATTCCGGTCTATAAGTTCGACGTGTCGAATTACGACGCCTGCGCCGCCGGCATTGCGCAGATCGAAAAGGATCTCGGCCCCGTCGAAATCCTCGTCAACAACGCCGGCATCACCAAAGACGGCTTCTTCCACAAAATGACGCTGGAGCAGTGGAACGCCGTCATCGGCACCAATCTGAATTCGCTCTTCAACGTCACCCGTCCGGTGATCAACGGCATGCGTGAGCGCGGATTCGGCCGCATCATCGTCATCTCGTCGATCAATGGCCAGAAGGGCCAAGCGGGCCAGACGAATTATTCGGCCGCCAAAGCTGGCGACATCGGCTTCGTCAAGGCGCTGGCGCAGGAAAGCGCCGGCAAGGGCGTCACCGTCAACGCCATTGCGCCGGGCTATATCGCCACGGACATGGTCAAGGCGGTCGATCCGGAGATTCTCAAGAAAAACGTCATCTCCCACATCGCCGTCGGCCGCCTTGGCGAGCCGGAGGAGATTGCGCGCGCCGTGGTCTTCCTGGCGTCGGACGACGCCGGCTTCATCACCGGCTCGACGCTGACCATCAATGGCGGCCAGTATATGGCCTGATGGCGCGCGCGGGCGGCCGCGGCGTCACTGAAAAGATCTCAGAGCCTTCTGCCCAGGCAATTGGCGGGGAGGCTCTTGAGGGTTTAACCAGCGCGCTGGCGGCCACAGGCTTCCGGCGCGCTTTTTTTTCACGCGCCTCTTCCATATCGCGGCAACGGCGCCCGTCCGCAGGGCAAACGCGCTGCGACGCGCCGGCGAGCCGGCCGCGCGTCGCTTGGAGCGCAAAGTCGGAAGTTCTGAGAAAAGCCGCCCCTCAAAAGAAAAAGCGCCTTCGGCCCGCCGCCCGAGAACGAACGTTTGCGGCCTGGTCTTAGCCGCCCTCTCGCGCGAAGAGACGCACGCGCGATAAAAAAACAAACTAGTTGATTTTGCGATCTCCTCAAGCGTTTCCCGGCTGACGCATTGGTATGAGCGACGCCGCGCCAGGCAGCGACGAGAGTTTCTCCTAAAGTGCCGGATAGCAACGAATTATCTGCGCGCGGGGCGGCTTCGCGGCGATACCGCGGTACCCCTTTAACATGGTTTACAGAAGCCTAAAAAGACAAAGATGCTTTAACAGAAATTTCACGGTTCAATCATCGTGGCTCGCCATAATCCGCCACATTCAACGTCAAGGAACGACAATGAGCTCGTTTGAGTTGCGCGCTGCCGCGGGATCCGCCTGGCGCAAGGCTGGGCAGACCGGCTCGGTCGAGATCCGGCGCTTTTTGCGCATACTGCTGGACCTGAGCTTGAGCGCTTTCAGTTTTCTGCTTGCTATTTTGTTGAGCACGGGTGTGCAGGCGTTCGAGAATTCGCATATTCTTTGGCAGAGCGTCACGCTGTTTCTCGCTGTGTGCTCGGCCGTCTACACCACGACCGGCCTCTCGTTTCGTTCCTGGCGCTTCGTTTCGCTCAGCGACATGTTTCTCATGGCGCGCGACATCGCGGCAGCGCTCGCTATTTTCACGCTTCTCACCAGCATGACCGACTGGCCAAAGTCCTGGCCGGTTTCCATCTCGCTGATTACGTACTTCGCAATGGTTACCTTGCTCGGCGGAATGCGCGTCCTCTACCGCAGCGTGAATGAAGGGAGCGCCCCTTTTGGACTAAGCGATTTGTTGCGACCGCAAATCCAGAAGGAGACGACAAACATTCTCGCCTATGGCGCGCGCGGCGAGACGGATGCGCTGGTGCGCGCCCTGCAATCGGAAAAGGCGCATGCGTTTCGCGTCGTCGGCATCATCGACGACGATCGTCTGAGCCGCGATCGGCATATCCGGGGCATCCGCGTATTGGGGGGCACGCGCGACCTGCCGCACATCATAGAATACTTCAAAGCCTCGTCGATCGCGGTGTCGAAACTGGTGCTGCCGGCGAGCGGCCTCAGCCGTCGCGAGACCCGCACCATCGTCGACGCCGCAACGGCGGTCGGACTGCGCACCGTGCGCCTCCCTCCCACCGGCGATCTGCTGCGCAAAGACGGCAATACGCTTGAATTCGAGCCGGTCAAGGTTACCGATCTCCTCGGCCGCGAACCAATCGCTCTGCAACTCGACTCGATCGACGCGCTGATCAGAGGCAAACGAATCGTCGTGACTGGCGGCGGCGGCAGCATCGGCAAAGAACTCTGCCGTCAGCTTTTCAAGCGCAATCCCTCAAAACTCATTATAATCGATCACAGCGAGCTGAACCTGTTCGAGATCGAGCGCGAGCTGTCGCTCCTTGATGACAAGCGGGTGATCGAGCCGATCCTCGCCTCAATTCGGGAGAAGGACAAGATCGCCTCGATCTTAGTTGACGCCAAGGTCGAGCTGGTTTTCCACGCCGCGGCCTACAAACATGTGCCGCTCGTCGAGGCCAATCCGGTCGAAGGCATCCTCACTAATTTCATTGGCACGGCCAATGTGGCGGAAGCCGCCGCCGCCGCTGGCGCAGCCGCGATGATCATGATCTCTACCGACAAAGCGGTTAAGCCGCAAAATACAATGGGGCTCTCGAAGCGCATCGCCGAGACCTATTGCCAGGCCATGGATTTCCACTGCGCGGCGTCCGAGCGACGCACGCGCTTCATGGTGGTTCGCTTTGGCAATGTGCTCGGTTCGAGCGGGTCTGTCGTGCCGATCTTCGACGCGCAGATCAGAAACGGGGGACCGGTCACGGTGACGGACCCGAACATGACGCGTTATTTCATGACGATTCCGGAAGCCGTCAGCCTCGTTCTGCAAGGATCGGCCTTCGGCCTCGATCACAACGCCTCGACGGGCGCCATCATGGTGCTGGACATGGGCGAGCCGGTGAAGATCCTGGACCTTGCGACGCGCATGATCTCTCTCGCCGGCTTTATTCCGGACGAGGACATTGCGATAAGATTCGTTGGCGTTCGCGACGGCGAGAAACTTCATGAGGAGCTTTTCGACGAGGATGAGACGCCGGAAACCACGCTCATTCCGGGCATTCGCATCGCACGCTCGCGCATTCACGACATTCGCCGCATGCGCGCGCTGCGCGACGCGGTCGCAGCGGCCGGTCTCGCCGGACGTCCCGAAGCGCTCGTCGCGATGATCCGCGATGAGCTTTCTAAAAATCAGCGGCAAGCCGGTCGCGCGCTCGTATCATACGTCGCGCCGCGTGAAACCGCGCAGAGGTCGGCGTCGAACATACGGGGGCCTGCTGTCATCGTCGCGGACGTCGAATCCAAGGGCGCGATAAACCTTGCGGCCAGAAAACGCGAAACTGCGACGAAAAGGACGCGCGCCACTGCCCTCGCCCCTGAATTGACGACCGAAGCGCGCGTGGAGGGAGGCTGATCTTTTGGGCGCCGGCGTCACGCTGCGTCGCGCCCGCAAGTTGTAGGCGAACCGATGATCCCTTTCGCCTATTTTTTTAAGCGACGCTGTTTTCTTCGTTGAAATTCCCCCTAGCTAAAGCGGAGACATGACGAAAACGCAGAGATCAAGATTGCGCCGGCAGTCCTTAGCGGAAAGCTGGTTCGGCGCCGCCGAGAGAGAGGCCCGCTTCAGCGCTCAACTACCCTATTTCTCGTGTCTACCGCCCTGCCCGCTTATTACAAAAATGGTGAGGCCCAGTTATGAATGAATTTAGTTATTCGGGCAAAGACGGGAGGATCTCCGCAGGAGAGCCGGAAGCGGGTTTGAATATCTCACACATAACGAGAGTCGTTCGGCGCAAGCTGCGATTTATACTAGTAATGACGACAGCCGGCGGCGTGCTCGCCGTGGCTCTCGGCCTGCTCGTTCCAATCCACTACACCGCCACCGCGCAGATTGCCATTGACCCCGAAGGCTGGCCTCGATCGGTCGACGTGTCCGGCGAACAGGCGGGAGACAAGCAAGCCGCCGAACAGCGCGACGAGGCCGGCTTCGACGCAATGATGGTCACGCATGAACTGGCGCTCGGTTCGCGGGAATTTCTGAGCCGCGTTTCCGACAGCTTGTCGCCGCCGACCGACTCGGCCGCCGCCGCAAGAGATACGGCCGTAAGCGACCCGCCCATCCAGCTTGTCGCGGCGCCCCCGACGCATGCCGGACTTTTCGCTGAAATGTACAAACGGGCGCAGGTCTGGATCGCGACCTTCAAAAAGGCGCCGAGCCGAAAGCTAAATTTGAACGATCCCAAAGCTCTGAAAATATCGCGGGAGAAAAAGTCGCGGGTGATCTCGATCGCCTACACCGCGTCGACGCCCGAACTGGCGGCCGCTGCGCCTAACCGGATCGCCGAGACATATGTGGCCGCGCGCAATGAAAAGAAGCGTGCGAAAGTCAGTGACGAGCTCGCGCAGATCGAGCAACGCATTACGGCGCTGCGTCACTACGCAGACTCCGCGGCGGCGCGCGCCCGCGGGATGATGAATCGCGGCGAGCGAACGGCGAGCGGTCCCGATTTCGTCGAGCAAAGGATGCGTGAAGCCTTGGGTGAAGCGTCCTCGGCGCGTCTCATTCTGCCGGGACTCGAGCGACGGCAAATATATCTCCGCAGCATGCTGGAACACCCCAAAGCCGATGTTGAAATATTCACGCGCGCCGCTGTTCCCGAAGCGCCAAGCACGCTCAATCCCATACTTTTCGCATTGCCGGCCGCCGTGGTGTTCTTTTTCGGCGCGGCCTGGATTGCGCTGTTGCGAGATCACCTAGACCAGGGACTGCGCGGCGAGCGCGACATACAAGCGCTCGGCGTTCGCTTCGTTGGCGCAGCTCCCGAGCTTCCGAGAAACCGGGAGAACCGGCCGCACCAATATATGCTCGGAGCGCCAACCGAGGGCTATGCCGAGGCGATACGCGCGCTGATGGCGTCGTTGAATTTGCTCGGCCGAGACGCCATCCCACAATCCCTGCTCGTTACCTCGAGCGTTCCGCGGGAAGGAAAAACGACGCTTGCCGTCAGCCTCGCCGCCTATCTTGCGCATCTTGGTCGAAGAGTCGTTCTCGTTGACCTCGACTTTCGTCGGCAAGGCGTCAGCGAGCTGTTGGATTTGACGCCGAGCAAAGCACTTGAGCTTCCTTGTACGACGGCTAATTTCACGGAGCATATTCAACGCATCCCGAGTTTGGAGTTGGATTGCCTGTCGGTCAATTGCCGCACAAACGAGCCTATGGCGATGTTCGCCAATGAGCAGTTGCCTCACCTCTTATCAGAGCTTCGCAACATCTACGACTTCGTGATCGTCGATGGACCTCCGCTGCTGGTCGTAACCGAAGCGCGCCTGCTTGGAATGCTTGTCGACAAAATTGTCCTGGCCGTTCGTTGGGCCGTCACCGGTCGTCAGCTTGTCGAGAACGCCCTGAGAATTCTCGAGAATGTCGGCTGCTCTTCGAAACCGCTCGAACGCTTGGCTGGCGTCGTGATCACGCGCGTGAACCTGCGAGAACATGTCCGATACGGCTACCAGGACTTCAGCGAGTCGCTGGTAAATTACGGCGCCTATTATTCAAAGCCGAAAAAGCGTCTGCCGGCGCCCAAACCAAAAGCCGTAAGCCATCAGAGCAAACCGATCAGCCAGACTTGATCTGGCTAATGTGCGAAAATTAGAAACGCTAGTATCTTCTTCCACCGCCTGATTGAGGCGAAAAATGCGACAATTTACCTGGCCTGATGGAAAAAAATTCGCTTTCACGATAGTTGACGACACGGATCGCGCCACGCTTGAGAACGTCTCGCCGGTCTATGCGTTCTTGCAGGATCTCGGTTTTCGAACGACGAAGACCGTGTGGCCGTCACGTGGCGGTGACGCGCCGATCAATGGCGGCGCCACGTGCGAGGATCGGGACTACGCCGATTGGCTGCTCAATCTCCAGGCGGCCGGATTCGAAATTGCTTATCATCTCAACACGTACCATACGTCGAACCGGCAGCAGATCATCGCAGGCCTAGAACGTTTCAAGTCGCTTTTCGGCCACTACCCTTCGCTTGCCGCGAACCATGTCGGATGTCGTGATGGCATTTATTGGGGAGACGCGCGCTTTGACGGCATGACGCGCACTTTCTACAACCTGGCCAACGGGTTCCATACGCGCGACATCTCCCGCGGCCATGTCGTCGGAGATGAGCTTTTTTGGGGCGACATTTGCCGAGACCGTATCAAATATGTGCGGGGCTTTGTCTTCAATGATATCGACTCCCGCAGGCACTGTACATTCATGCCTTACCACGATCCCTCACGGCCTTACGTAAACAATTGGTTCGCCTCATCCGACGGCGGCGACTTGCAGCGTTTCCAGTCCTGTATCGCAGAACATAAGCAGGAGCGTCTCGAGAACGACGGCGGCGTCTGCATCATGTACACTCATTTCGCTTTCGGTTTTTGTGATCACAAGGGTCACATCTCACAGCCGTTCGCCAGGCTAATGGAACGGCTCAGCAAGCGCGCCGGTTGGTTTGCACCGGCTTCTACGATTTTAGACCATATCCAAGCGCAGCAGGGAGGAACTCACCTCCTTTCGCGGCAAGAAAAAAGCCGGCTTGCCGCAATTTGGCTGACGGAAAAAATTAGCGAGCGTGTGTTTCGCGCCGCTTGAGGATCATGCGCTCAATCTGGCGGTCTGCTTCCTGCTCGATTAATGATTGATTTGAACAACAGGCGCTGAACAGATGTCCTCCTATATTGCGACGAAAACGATAGCCGTCATGATCGGGCAATTGGTGCACGGCGGCAGCGAGCGTCAGCTTTACTCTTTTCTCCGACATTGCGATCGCAGCCGGTGGCGACCGATCGTTTTCGTCTCTGGGGCTCTCGGCCCCTGGGAGCAACCTATCCTCGATCTCGATCTTCCCATAAGGCAGCTCCAAGGTGGTAAGTTTCAGAAAATGACGCAGTTTCGGTCGGCTTGCGCCGAAATCGGAGCGCAGGCTTTTTTTTCTTGGTCGTCTCACACCAATGGCTTCGGACTCGCGCTCGCGGGCTCAAAGATCCACAGGGTGGGATCCTTTCGTAACGCGCTCTTTTCTGATTTGCCGCAGCGCCTTCGCCGCTTATGGAAGTGGAGCAGCCTCGCCGGCGTCTCTACGATCGTCTGCAATTCCCGGGAAGCGCAAATCGCGTGTCAACGTGAAAGCGAAAGGCATGCGGTTTTTTACGTGCCGAACGCAGTTGATAAATTACCCGAGAAACAGATTCAGCAGTGGCGCGCTGCTTGGCGCGCGCGGCTTGGCATTGGGGACGAGACGCCGCTGATCGTTGGCGTCGGTCGCCTTACGCAGCAAAAGAACTTCAAGAGGTTTATCGAGACCATAGATCTTGTTCATCGCCATCGCACGGTTAGAGCCGTGATCGTTGGCCCCGACTGTGGATGCATGGCCGAGCTTCAGGAGCAGATAAACGCGCTTGGGCTGCAGGCCGCAGTCCAGCTTTTAGGGAGCCTCCCGGATGCGCGCGAACTGATCAGCGCCGCGGATATCTTCCTCTTGTCGTCGGACCATGAGGGCATGCCGAACGTGATACTGGAAGCTATGGCCGCTGGCGTCCCTTGTGTAACGACCCCTGTAAATAGCGTTCGAGATTTAATCCTTTCGGGGCATACGGGGTGCGTCAGTTCGTTTGAGCCTGCAGAACTTGCACGTTGCGTTGCGCGGCTTGCCGACGATCGCGCGCTTCGAAAAACTATCGGCGACAAGGCGCGTGCATGGGTTCAAACTGCCCACGACCCAGGAAAAATTGCTGAAACTCTATGGGATATTTGTGAACAAAATTATTGCCAGTTGAGCAAAGCATGAGACTCGCCATCTATCTCGACCAGGTATTTTGCACCGACGGTGAAACTCTGTCGACCGACGAATCCTACGCTCTCTTTCCTGCGAGCTTTGCCGAATCAGGGGATAGCATCACCTTTATCGGCAGGCGCAGCCCAAAGCCGGGCCCCGCACCTTACGTTTTGCAAAACTGCGAACTTCTCCCTCTTCCGTGTTATGACAGTATTTATAGTCTGTGGAGACGAGACCCACGCGTTTTTGTTCAAATAAGCAAGCTTATCCATAAGCACGCTAGTGATTGGGACGCGCTCATCGTCAGCGGACCGCATCCAATCGGTCAGCTCGCCGCAAGAATATGCATCTCACGCAACATCCCCGTATTTCCGCTGCTACGTCAGAGCCTCGTTTCGATGATGCGGTCGCACCATGGCCTCAAACGGGTTATCGCGGTAGCTGCGGCGCAAATTTTGGAATGGGATTTCAAGCGGCTTGCCCGCGGCCGGACCGTGTTCGCGGTCGGAAAAGATTTAGCCGCGCAATATCGCGAACACGCCAAGCGCGTTTACAGCCACTTTCCCTGTCTTGTCGACGAGGCGCTGTTTCACGCGCTCTCGGTTTCTCGGCGCGATGCGGATGCGCGCCGGCTGCTCTGCGTCGGCCGTCTCTCGCCTGAAAAAGGTTACGTATTCCTCTTCGAGGCGCTCGGCGCATTGAAGCAAAAGGGGCTTGTTTGCCACGTTGATATGCTGGGAGATGGGCCATTACGCGAGGATCTGCAGGGTGTTGTCGACGCTCTTGGGCTTGGCAGCCAAGTGACGTTTCACGGCTATGTGCCTTACGGTCCTGCTCTTTTTGAGTGGTATAAGAGATCGGGAGCGCTGCTGCTGCCATCCCTGACCGAAGGATTCCCGCAGGTCGTCAATGAAGCACTTTGCAGCGGCTTGCCGGTGGTGGCGAGTTCCGTAGGCGGGATTCCGCATTTTCTGACAGATGATGAGACCGCTCTCCTCGTTCCTCCAGGCGATGTTGCAGCTCTTGCGCAAGCAATCGAACGGATTGTCACCGACGCGCCACTACGCGCCCGTCTCAGTATGCGCGGCCGCGCCCTGATGGCGGGAAATACGCTCGAAGCAAACAGAGCCCTTATCAAGGGAGTCATTCGCGATGAAATTCATAGCGCGTCCGCGTGAGTTTCGCCAAGCGCTCGCTGATTATCCGGATGGCGCCCTCCCGCCGACGCCGACGGTCGGCCTCGTTGTCCCCATCTTTAATGAAATAAATTACATTGATCTGCTTTTGAACGACGTTCTTTCGCAGGACTACCCGGCGATTGACGAGATCTGGTTCATCGACGGAGGCTCGTCCGACGGCACGTTGGAAGCCTTGCGGGCGCGATCAATAGACGACCGCCGCATCAGGATTGCTTTAAATCCAAAACGTCTCCCGGCGGCCGCGATCAACATCGCCTTTCGCGCAATGAAAACGGATGTTTTCATGCGTCTCGACGCGCATGCAAGATATGAAAGCGACGTGGTGCGGTTGAGCGTTGAGACGCTCCTTGCCACAGGCGCAGGCGGCGTTGGCGCGGTCGCTCGCCCAGCGCCCGGAAGGACGATGATGGAGCGGGCGATCGTGTCGTCGCACAAGAGCCGGTTCGGCGTCGGCGTCGCAAGGTTTCGGCGCGAGGGCGCCGAAGGCTGGGTCGACTCCGTCTGGAACGGATGCTACTGGAAGCATGTAGTGCAGAAAATCGGCCTCATCCGGGAGGATTTCAGCCGCGTCGAGGACAATGATTTCAATGCGCGCATCCGCCAGGCCGGTTATGGTTTATATTTATCTCCCCATATCCGCGCATATTATCAACCGCGGCGGACGCTTCGGTCTCTTTCTGCGCAATATTACGGCAATGGGGAAGGCGTCGCTGCGGCGCTCTTTGAAAATCCGCATGCCGTCGGCTTGAGGCATTTTGCGCCTCTCGCACTGGTGGTCACGCTCGCGGCTCCGCTCTTGCTTTATCCCTTTTGGCCCCAGGTCGGCTATTTTTTCGCAGCGGCGCTGTTTTGCTATGCCCTCGGGCTGCTGGCCGCGCTCGTCGAGACACTCCGCGCGGAAAAACGACTTTCCCTTCTGCTTCTCGTCGTCCTACCTGCGATCCATTTCAGCTACGGCTTGGGAACGCTGCGCGGCCTTATCGCGCGCGCGACGCAGCGCCGGCGCCCGACGCAGCCGCGATCGGCGCCGCAAGGCAATTGACGCCAGGCGTATGGCCCGATTGGTCAGGTTTCGATATTCAACGCTTTGGGCACACGCTTGAAGGCGAGAATTGCGACAGTCGCGGCGATGATGCGCAGATCCGCGCAGAAGCCGAGATCGCGAATATAGCGTTCATAATAGGCGCACTTCGCCGGAATGATCGAGAGGCGATATACTTCGATGTGATCGTCGCAGCCCCTGAAAAAGCGGCTCTCGTCACGAAACAGGATCGACGCGTAATCGGTCATGCCCGGGCGGACGGAGAGCATCATCGCCCGTTGCGCGGGCGTATAATAACGAATGAGATCCGGCGTCTCCGGCCGAGGCCCGACCAGCGACATCTCGCCTTTCAAGACATTGATGAGCTGCGGCAGTTCATCGAGCTTCGTGCGCCGCAAAAAGGCTCCGACGCGGGTGATGCGCGGATCGGCGTTGGCGGTGAGCGCCGGGCCCCCATTGCCGGCCGCCATTGTGCGGAATTTGTAAATCTGAAAGGGCGCGCCATGTTTGCCGAGGCGCGTCTGGCGGAAGAAGACCGGCCCCGGACTATCGAGGCCGATCGCCAGTGCGACGCCGAGAAAGAGCGGCGAGAGCATGATCAATCCCAACAAGGCGCCGGCGATATCGAGCACGCGCTTGGCGAGGAGCGAAAGTCGGTTGTGCCTAGAAATCTTTTCTAAGACCTGCGTCACGTCAGCACCTCGCGGAGAACCTCGCATACGCGATCAACTTGCGCATCGGTCATGTCGGGGAACAAGGGCAGCGTGACGGCGCCCGCAAAATAGCGGTCCGCCACTGGAAACTCGTCCGCGCGGCAGGGGTAACGCTCTTTCCAATAGCTCAGTTGATGCAGCGGCCGATAATGAACCGAGGAGCCGATCCCCGCCTCTGTCAGCGCGGCGATCGTTTCATCGCGCCCGGCGCGCGCCTGTGCAGTGATGCATATGGGGAACAAATGCCAGGCGTGCAGGCTTCCTTGCGGCGCAGGCTCCGGGCGCCGGAGCGGCAGACCTTCAAGGTTTTTCAAATAGCGTTCGGCCGCCTTTTGGCGCGCTGCTTGAAACGCGCGCGCCTTGCCGAGCTGAACGAGACCAATCGCCGAGGCGAGATCGGTTAGATTATATTTGAAGCCGGGCGCCACCACGTCATAAGCCCAAGAGGCGCCAAGGCGCGTAAACCGGTCGAAGGCGTCGCGATTGATTCCGTGCGTGCGCATGAGACGCGCCCGCGCGGCGAGCGCCGGATCGCGGGTGACGAGCATGCCGCCCTCGCCGGTCGTTATCGTTTTATTGGCGTAGAAACTAAAAACGCAGGCGTCTGAGTCAAAGGCGCCGACCAGCACGCCGTCGCGATGCGCGGGCAACGCATGCGCCGCATCTTCGATCACCCGCAGACCATGACGGCGCGCAAAGGCGAGGATCGCCGGCATATCGCAGGGCATGCCGCCGAAATGAACCGGCATGATCGCCTTGCAATTCGGCGTGATCTTGCGGGCCGCGTCATTCAGGTCGATCAGCAGCGTGTCTTCCTCGACGTCGACCAGGATCACCTCGGCGCCGAGATAGCGCGCCACCTCGGCCGTCGCGGTAAAGGTCAGCGTCGGGACGAGCACTGCGTCGCCGGGGCCGATCCCGCAGGCTTCGGCCGCAAGATGCAATCCGGCGGTGGCGGAATTGACTGCGACCGCCTCCACTCCGTCACCGAGGAATTCCGCAAACTTGTTTTCGAATTCCTTGGTCTTCGGCCCGGTCGTCAGCCAGCCCGAGCGCAACACGGCGATCACCGCTTCGATCTCTGCGTCGTCGATCGCGGGTTTGAAGAAAGGGATACGCATACTGCATCCTTGCGCGTAAGAACGCTCGCCTGCCGGCGCTTGGAGCGCGTCCGCCTGCGCTTGAAAATAACACTGCGGCGGCGGAGCTGGAGCGCCGAATGGCGCGGATGCAAAACGATTCCGGCGTAACCCTTTATATTACGTGGCGGCGGCTTGTCTCAAAAACGACGAGCGCCGCTCGCTGGGTTTCGCGCGCGACGCTCAAAAGCAAGAGGGCCGCCTCCAGGGAGACGGCCCGCAAGGTTATCAGCGACCAATCACCGCGGCGCCCGTGCCCAAGTACCAAGAGGTTTGCGCGGCGTTCAGCGTTATGTAGGAAAGATCCGCAAAGACCTGCAGCGCCTTGCGCGCTTCAACCGTCGTCGCATTGGTCACATAGACCACGTCCTTGTCGACGATGTCGATTTGCTGCGACGCAAGGAGATGCGACGGGTTCTGCAAATCTATGTGATAGATTGTCGGAATGCGCGAGGCGCCGTACGGCCTCACGTCGCGACCCATGCGGGCGAGCACCTCCGGGCGCTCCCAGCGCAACAGGAAGACGCCTGTCGGATCGGCTTGCGTGTCGAGCAGGCCGCGGGCGCGGCCGAGCGCTTCGGCCAGCGTGAGCCGCGGCACGTCGATCGGATAATGGCCGCTCTGGCCGGTCGCGCCGAGCGCGGTGTAGAAGCGCGGCTCGCGGCGCAGGAAAATTTCATCGCCCGGCTGGAGGTAGATGTCCTCGCGCGGGTTGCGGACGATGGTCTGCAGCATCGCCGTCGCGGTTTTGCCGCCGCGCGTCAGCGTCACAGACGTTTCGTAATCGGGCCATTTCGGCCCGCCGGCGCGCGAGATGCCTTCGAAGATGCGCTCGCCCGCCCAGTTGATCGCAAAACGGCCGGGGTGCTGCGCCTCGCCCTGCACCGAATAGAGGCTCGACCGCGAATCGAGCACGCTCGCGATCACCTGCGGCTCGATCGCGCGATCCTTCAACCTATTGACGATGGCGCTCTCGATCTCCTTGGTCGACTTGCCCTTGACCGAAATGCGGCCGGCGAAGGGGACGCTGATCGTGCCGTCCTCATCGACGAGCTGCTGCGGCAGCGAGACGTAATTGCCGGTGCGGATCGTGTCGGTCGAGGCGGGCGTGAACAGGCCGCCGCCCGAGGCTTCGTAAACCGAAAGGCCGATCACGTCGCCGACGCCGACATTGACGCGCCCGGCCCGGCCCTTGCCGCCGCCGAAATGCCCGACCAGAGTGTCATGCGCGCGCAGGCGCAGAAGCGGGAGCAAAGATTGGTCGAATTCGACGAGCTCATAGGTCGGCCGCACCACTTCGCCGCCCGCGCCGTTCGGAATCGTCTGGCCGCCGGCGTTTTCCGCGATCACGGTCCGCTGCGGCCCGGATGATGGGGTGAGGCATCCCGCAAGAGACAATGCGCCGACCAAACCGAGCAGAACCAATTTTCGCATAATATCTTCCCGTTTTGCCGGACGTCGAACCGACGGCGTCGCGTCGTCCCAGCGCAACCGCCATGCTCGCTGACACGAGCCGAAAGAAAAACTGCGCGCCACGCATCGCGCTGCGCCGCTTAACTTGGCTGCAAAAAGACAATCACGCAGAGAGACGATTCGTCAAACCGGGGAAGCCGCTCCACAACGCGGCCAAAGCGCTGTTTTAGCGAATTTTATCAGTATGTTCTATGTAAACGCCGCGGCTGCGCCCTGCGGCGTTTTTCCGGCAAGCGTTGCGGAAAAGCCACAGGCGCGGCCGATGTCGGCCGCGCCGATGTTTGGGATGTTCAGCCGCCGTGAGCCTCGGCCCGGGCGGCTTGCGCCGCGACGACCTCGCGCGCCTGCCGGCCGACCACCTCGGCGAGATGATCGAAGCGCGCCTCGTAAAAACCGACGCCTGAAGTCGCCGAGCGCAGCTCGACGATGAGATTGTCCATCTCCGCCTCCGGAACCAGCGTGTCGAGCCGGTCCCAGCCGCTCCAGCCCTCGCGCGGGCCGAAGCCCATGATCTGGCCGCGCCGGCCCGAGACGATGCTGGTCGCGCGCGACATGGCGTCGCTTGGAACATAGATCGTCACGGCCAGGATCGGTTCGAGCAGGACCGGCTCGCCCTTGTGCAGCGCTTCGCTCATGCCCATGCGCGCGGCGGTGCGGAAGGCCATGTCGGACGAATCGACCGAATGGTACGAGCCGTCGGTCAACACCGCCTCGACGTCGACGACCGGAAAACCGAGCGGCCCGTGCGCCAGCGCATCCTGACACCCGGCCTCGACCGAGGAGAAATATTGCTTGGGGACGGAGCCGCCGTGCACCCGCTCCGAGAAGGCGAAGCCTGCGCCGCGCTCGCGCGGACCGATGTCGAGCACCACGTCGCCGAATTGGCCATGGCCGCCGGATTGTTTCTTGTGGCGGCCGCGCACGGTGACATTGCGGCGGATCGTCTCTTTATACGAGACGGTCGGTCGATGCGCCTCGACCTGGACGCCGAAACGCGAGGCGAGTTTCTCGAGCGCGACGCGCAGATGCATCTCGCCCTGCCCGAACAGTTTGATCTCGGACATCTCCTGGTCCTGCACGAAGACCAGCGAAGGGTCCTCCTCGACGAGCTTCGCCATCGCCGCGGCGAGCCGCATCTCGTCCTTGCGGTCCTTGACCGAGAGCGCCAGCGCAGGGACCGGCGCCGGCGCCGGGACCGCCGGCTGATGCGCGGCCCCGACGCCGGCCCGCGTGTCGGCGGACAGCATGTCGCCGGTCGCCGCATGGTCGAGCCGCCCGAAGGCCGCGACCTCGCCCGCTTTGGCCTCCGCCTGCTTGGTCTGCGACGCGCCGAGCAGCCGCGACGCTCCGGAAATGCGGTCCTCGCCGCGCGGCGAAGCGACCAGCTGGCCGTCGTTGAAGGCGCCGCGCAGCACGCGCGCGATCGACAGCTTGCCGCCATGGGCGGTGTGCATGGTCTTGATGACGCGCGCCATGGCGGGCCCCTCGTCCGTGACGCCGAGGCGCGCCCGCGCCGCTTCCACGCCCGGCGCCTCGTGCCGCAGCGCCTTCAAGAGCCGCGTCACGCCGGCGCCGCGCTCGGCCGAGCCGAAGAACACCGGCGCGACGAGCCCGGCGCGCAGCTCCTTGGTGAGGTCGTCGAAGACCTGGTCGCGCGGCGGCTCGATGTCGGAGATCAGCTCCTCCATCAGCGCATCGTCGTAATCGGCGAGCCGCTCCAGCATCGAATAGCGCGCTTCCTTCTCCTGCGCGGCGTCGCCGGTCGGAATTTCGACGACTTCCGACGGCGCGTGCTCGCGGTAGACGTAGGCGCGCTCCAAAGCGAGATCGATGAAGCCGACGACGACCTCGTTGTTCCAGATCGGAATTTGTCGCAGCAGCAGCGGGGTGCGCGAAGCGGGCTGCAACAGAGCGAGCGCGTCGCGCAGGCCGCCGGTCGCAAGGTCGATCTTGTTCAAGAACAGAAAACGCGGAATCTCCATGTCTTCGAGATCGCGCAACACGAGCTGGAGCCCGGCGGCTTTTTTCGCGTCGGCCTCGCAGACGACAATCGCCGCGTCGCAGGCCGGCAGGATATTGCGCGCCTCGTGGGAAAACTCCACCGAGCCCGGCAGATCGACGAAAGTATAGCGATCGCCGAGGTAATCGGCCGTGGCCACATTGGCCTCGACGCTCATCTGGTGCAGCCGCGCCTCGGGACTGGCGTCGCCGACGCTCGTCTTGTCGCGAACGGAGCCCTGGCGGGGAATGGCGCCGGCGTGGGCGAGCAGCGCCTCGAACAGGGTCGTCTTGCCGCTCTGAAAGGGGCCGACAAGCGCAATCAGCCTCGGCCCTTTGGCTCTGCCGCCGTTGGGAATATGCGTTTCACCCATGGCTCGCTCCCTTAGCTGCCGGAGCCAGAGTTTTTGCGGTCGCGCGTCGGCTCCGTTGATCAATCGTCCCACCTTGCCCGCAGGAGCGCAAGGCAAACCACGCGCCTTGCGCTTCCGCTCGCGCGCAAAGCGCGTTAGAAGGCGCTTTCATCCAACGAAGGAGACTTCATGCGTCCCAGCAAGCGCGCGCCGGACGAGTTGCGCCCCGTCAGTTTCGAGAGGGGCGTCGCCCGCTATGCGGAAGGGTCCTGCCTCGTGAAATTCGGCAACACCCATGTTCTCTGCGCCGCGACGCTCGAGGACAAGCCGCCGCCATGGCTGCGCGGCCAGGGGCGCGGCTGGGTCACGGCGGAATATGCGATGCTGCCGCGCGCCACCCACACCCGCACGCGGCGCGAGAGCAGCTCCGGAAAACCCTCCGGCCGCACGCAGGAGATCCAGCGGCTGATCGGCCGCTCGCTGCGGGCCGTGACCAATCTGCCGATGCTCGGCGAGCGCCAGATCATGATCGACTGCGACGTGATCCAGGCCGACGGCGGCACCCGCACCGCCGCCATCACCGGCGCCTGGCTCGCGCTGCGCGACTGTCTCGAATGGATGCGCTCGCGCTCGATCATCCGCGACAATCCGTTGAAGGACCATGTCGCCGCGGTTTCCTGCGGGATCTACAACGGAACCCCGGTGATCGACCTCGACTACGCCGAGGACTCGACCGCCGAGACCGACGCCAATTTCGTCATCACCGGCTCGGGCGGCCTGGTGGAGATCCAGGCGACGGCCGAGGTCGCGGTGTTCTCGCCGGATGAGCTCTCCTCGCTGCTCGGGCTCGCGCAAAAGGGCGTCGCCGAGCTGATTTCCCTGCAAAGGGCGACGCTGGGATGAGCGCGCGCAAGATCGAGGGGCGCCTCGTCGTCGCCACGCATAATCCGGGCAAGCTCTGGGAGCTTCAGCAATTGCTCGGCCCGCACGGGGTCGATGCGGTTTCGGTCGGGGAGCTGGGCCTCCCCGAGCCCGAGGAGACCGAGACCACTTTCATCGGCAACGCGCTGCTCAAGGCGCGCGCCGCCGCGGCCGCTGCGCAGCTTCCGGCCTTCGCCGATGATTCGGGGCTCTGCGTCGATGCGCTCGAGGGCGCGCCAGGCGTCTATTCGGCCCGCTGGGCCGGCGAAGGGCGGGATTTTTCCGCCGCCATCCGGCGGGTCGAGCAGGAACTCCGCCAGCGCGGCGCCGAGCCCCCCTTCACCGCGCATTTCATTTGCGCGCTGGCGGTCGTGTGGCCGGACGGCCATGTCGAGCAATTCGAGGGCCGCGTCGATGGCGTGCTGGTGTTTCCGCCGCGCGGAACCAAGGGTTTCGGCTATGATCCGATCTTCTTGCCGAACGGGCTCGACAAGACCTTCGGCGAGATGATGTCGGCGGAAAAGCACGCGCTGCCGGGCGACGGCTCGCAGGCGCTCTCCCACCGCGCCCGGGCTTTCCAGGCGCTGGCGAAAGCCTGTCTTTAAAGATTGCGGCGCCAATCGGCGCGACGGCGTGACCTTTTTGCGCCGTCGTGCCATAAGGATGCATGGTCGCGACGATTCGTAATGCATTCGATCCGGGCTTCGGCGTCTATGTGCACTGGCCGTTCTGCCTGGCGAAATGCCCTTACTGCGAGTTCAACAGCCACGTGCGCCGTGGCGACGTCGACGAACACCGATTCGTCGACGCCTTCCGCATGGTAATCGCCCATCGCGCCGCGCTCGCGCCGGGCCGCGAGGTGCGCTCGATATTGTTCGGCGGCGGCACGCCG
>JAWOLK010000129.1:0-9042 GCA_033853615.1 Beijerinckiaceae bacterium
CTGTTCGTCGCCGCCATTCACGGCGGTGCCCGAACAGCTTGGGGCGAAAGCCCTGACAGCTTCGAAGACAGGATCGTCGCGGATCTGCAGCTTATCGCCGCCAACCGTCGGAAGGTGGGCGCTCTGCGAACTGTTGAACTGTGAACTGGAACTGCGCCTAGAGACAGAAAAGGGGAGGCGAACATGTCTGTCACGAAACTACTGCGCGAGCCCAACGATGAGCCGCGTTTCCCGGTCCGCTCCATGCCGGAGGCCCGTTGGGCGATCCGCATGAACCGCCGCTTCATTGCGACGCGCGGCGTCCACGATCTCGAGCGCCTCGCCCGCTTCATCCTCGAGGCCGTCCACGGCGGCGCCATCAGCTCGCCCGAGGTCGCCACGCTCGACGCCGAATTTCACCGCAGCCGCGTCTATGATGACGACAAATTCGTGCTGTGACGCCAGCCGCCGCGAGCCCTGATGCTTGCGGAAATCCATACTATCGCAACCTAGACCTTATGGTTGCTGGGCCGGAGGGTGGCCCGTCATCGATATGCAGCGGTGCGACGGTTAAGCTGGCTGGCCGGCTCAGAGCCTTATGCATAGGAGACGGGTCTCATAGCATATATAAGATTTCTGCGCCGGCCTCTCGCCGCCGAGCGTGGTCATCTGCGCGAAGAAGACGCGCTGGGCCGGGTTGAGCTCCAGCGCCCTCGACCAGCGCCGCGAGACGCGCGCCGGCCTATGGGCCGTCTTTTTACCTGCGCCACTCTTTCGCTCCCCGGCGCCGGCGGGCTCTTCGCCCCACTAGCGCGACCATCCCGGGGCCTAGGTTCTGTTATGCCAAGGCCATGACGATTGGATACGGATGGCCACGCTCGGGACTCGTCCTAAGGGGACGGCCTGATTGACCCAGACGATTGGTG
Source organism: Beijerinckiaceae bacterium (assembly GCA_033853615.1). Classification (GTDB taxonomy): domain Bacteria; phylum Pseudomonadota; class Alphaproteobacteria; order Rhizobiales; family Beijerinckiaceae; genus Methylosinus. The sequence goes on from JAWOLK010000129.1 coordinate 906, forward strand.
TCTCTGCGACGCACGCGGGCAGTGCTTAGGTCGCGTTTATTCGGTTCGGGGTGGCCCGCACGACGGCTGGTGGGTGTGGTTCGTCCTGGCCGATGAGCGGGCAGAGCCTGAGAGCGACCGTTCAGGCTACGCCGAGACCGAGCGCGAAGCAAAGGAGGCTATTGAGGCGCGGGCGCCAAATCGCTAGGCGAACGAGCGGCGCCCCTTCTTCGCGCGCGACTGTCGCTCTACCGGCGTTATCTCGCCCGGCGAGGTGTGTTTCGTTCCAAGACGCAGACACTCTCTCCCAGGTGGCGGGATGACCGGCCGCCATCCCGTCCGTGAGGCCCGCGCTCGGTTATCGATGGCCAGCACCGGACCGCGAGGCTGGGCGTCGGCCAAGTCTATGCGGTCAGGATTGATGAAACGCTCGAAGAGAAGGTTGAAGCGAATAAGATCGCAAACAGTAATGCCCATGAGATAGGCAACCACGGAACCGCCGACCGAGCCACGACCCGGTCCAACCAAAATCCTCGATGGTTTCGCAAGTCGAACAGCATCCTGGACGAGTAGGAAATCGCCTGAGAACGAGAGCTTGCGCAGGACTTCGAGCTCATAGGCGAGGCGTGGTTTATAGACATTTCGCAACTCCTCATCAGATGGACGAAAACCGGGCTCTTGAAGCGCTTGATCCATCCGGCCTTGCACCTGCGACGACGGCCGCGAACTCATCCGGGGCCGTCTGGGGCAGGGAGGGCGCCGCCTTCTTCCATTCGTAGACGACGCGGTTCGGCAGTTCGTCGGTCGTTTCTTGAACCCGGAGACGAAGGCGGTTTCGCTTTCAGCACGTCGCCGCCACGCCGCTTTTGGCGCAAAATCGCAGCCTCGACCTCGTTTATTAACTCTTTCTTAACGCGCGGCGAGAAATCGCGGTTGTGGAGCTTTTTGTGCCGGAGGTCGCCGCGCGGCACATTGCGTCGTATCGCACCAATTCCATCGCGCACCTCATCGGTGTCTTCCCCGGACCTCTGAACGAGATGTAATCGTGCGTCTTGATCGCTGCGACCATTGCCAGGTGTGACTCGTCGGGCCGCCGGCCACGCCGCCATCGGCAGGACCATTGCTGGCGCTGGCGCCATCGCGGGCGTGATTATTGTGGCGCCGCCGTCCGGTGATTTCTCCGTTCTCCGCAAGAGCGCGCCGGTCCATGGGCGGGATGGCCCGCCGAGACGCCTCGCCCATTGGCGTGAGCCTAATAGCGCCCAAAATCCCGCGGATTCGCCTGCCTTGCGATACCGCGCCGTCGCTTGCGTGTACGGGAAGCGGCCAGATGGGCGGTTATGGGAGTGGACGACGGGGAGCTCGTCCGACCGTGGGCTCCGGCCTTATTCTGGATTTGTCGCGGCTGTTCAAAGCAGGGTTGAAGCGAGGATTCTCGACGTCGGGCACGCTGCGTTGGTCAGACGCAGGCGTCCAAGAAGAAAGCGCTTCTATGGGCTTCGAGGCGCGTCTGGGCGAGAATGACGGCTATATCCGCCTGCGCTGGACCTTTACGGACTAATTGAAGCGGCGGCCAATGCCAATGCGAAGATCGCATCGCGCTCACGAAGCCGACCTCGAAGCCGGCATCCAGAAAGCCGTCGCTGCCATGAACAACGAACGCGCATCACTATCGTTGGCGGGCTTCCGAATCTCTGCTTAGCGCCTGGAAGGAGCTCAAGTGGATGGGGGCATGCAGGCCACCGAGCGGCCTCGCGCGGCACGCCCCTGCCTGGAAAACTGTCCGAGCCGACCTCATTGCCGCCACTCAAGGGAGCGAGGCTTCTCACGTCATCAAGCCGCAACGGCGCCTGGTCATGGCGCCAGAGCGCTCGTCGAACGGATAAGAAACGAGCAGAAATGCTTGAGCTTTTCACGCCCGAATTTATCGAAAAACTGTCGCCCGAGACACTGCGCGGGCTTGGCGTCGGCGGTTTAGAGGAAGCACCCGTGACGCAGGTCCACGAGGCCGGCGTTCGCGCCACGCAAGCGCCGTGCGCCCGCCAGCGAGATTAGTCGTTAAAATCCAATGAGGCGCGTGGAACATTGATAAGGCGTGCCAAGAACGCCCCCACCTCGATCAGCCAGCGGCGCCGAGACGTTGGATGGCGCGGCTGGAGCTACACACCGCGCGAGGCAGGCGTCACCCATTTCGCTCACGGTCCCAGAAGAAATCATCGGCCCAGGAAACCAAAAAACCCTTGAAAAAGGAAAGGCCACTGCTGCCGGGTCCTTGCCTCGCCATAATAATCTTGGCGGATTGGAGCAGCATAGACAGGGTGGACAGCGCCAGCGTAACGCAGCCGGGCCGGCGGCCTTCCGGTGATCGAAATTCGCGCGCCTTCTGCTTGCACCATATGGTAGAGCTGCGCGGCGTGTGATAGCGCCAGCCGGACGCAGCCGTGCGAGGCGGGGCGCCCTAAAGAGCCCGTGGCGTAGCTGCCATGAATAGCGTAGCCTCCTCGAAAGAAAATCGAATAGGGCATCGGCGTCATGTCGTATTCTCGAGAATAGTGCATGCGCTGCATCCCCGTGGGAGCATAGCTGCCGCGCGGCGTCTGATAACCTGAGCGCGCCGTGGACACCGGCCAGTTGTAACTGCCGGTCGACGCCTCCACTTGCATCCGCTGCGTGCTTAAGTTGATATGGATGCCGACGGTGGCGTTGGCGCTGGTGATCAACCCAAAAAGCGCCGAGAGAAGGAAGCAAAGTAGACGCATGACGCTACTCATCGACTTAGGTATGGAGCCCTAATCCTCACAACCTGCATAAATATGGCAGGGTAACTACCGGCAACTGGTCGCGCTCAGTTTCGCTGGTTGCGACGGCGATCAGGGCGGCCTTGTCCGGGCCGTCGTCCCTCTTCCGAGCGAACAGGCTCGCCTTCACCGAAGATGCCGGCTTGCAGCGCCAGCCGCTACTCCGCGGGCGAGGACCTGGCCCAGCCAGATCGGGCGCAGGAATGGCGCTGACGCCCTTCTTCGCCGGTTCGTTTTGGAACGCGGGTTTGCCCAAGCCCGGCTGCTCGATCGCCATGGCGACGACCGCGGCAGCTCTGTTGGCGTAAGACTTTCCTCGCCCGCAGCGGCGCCACAGGCTCATCTATGCGCTCGACGGGCTTGTCGCGTCGGCAGCTGGTCACTACATCCAAGCGGCCTCCGAACCTCGTCAGCGCAAGGGCCGTTTCCTACGAAGCCGATCGCAGAGGCAGTCTCGACGGCCTTTGGCGAGGCGAGAGATGTTCTTCCCCGCCCATCATGAACGTTTTGCAGCTCTTTCATCCCGCGGTGGCGGCGTGGTTCGCCGATCATTTTCCCGCGCCCACGCGCGCGCAGGCGGAAGCCTGGCCCGCAATCAAAGCCGGCCAACACACGCTGATCGCCGCCCCGACCGGCTCCGGCAAAACGCTTGCCGCTTTCCTCGCTGCAATCGACGACTTGGTGCGCCAAGGCCTCGAGGGCCGGCTCACCGACGCAATCCAGGTGGTCTACGTCTCGCCGCTCAAGGCGCTATCGAACGACATCCATCGCAATCTTGAAATCCCGCTCGCCGGTATCCGCGGGCGGCTCCGCCAGAGCGGGCTGCCCGACGTCGGCATTCGCACCTCGGTCCGCACGGGCGATACGCCATCGGCCGAACGAGCCCGCATGCTCCGCCATCCACCGCATATCCTGGTGACGACGCCGGAGTCGCTTTACGTCCTGCTCGGTTCCGAGTCCGGCCGAAAAATGCTGGCGACTGCGCGCTGGGTCATCGTCGACGAGATTCACGCGGTCGCGCCTAATAAACGCGGCGCCCACCTCGCTCTGTCGCTCGAACGGCTTGCCGCTCTGACCAATGACCGGTTGCTCCGCATCGGCCTTTCGGCGACGCAGAATCCGATTGCCGAGGTCGGCCATTTTCTCGTCGGAGCGGCGCCGGACGGCGCGCCACCGGCAGAGGCGACGATCGTCGACATCGGCCATCTTCGTCCCCGCGACCTCGCCGTGGATGTTCCGGAGGCGCCGCTGGAGGCGGTGATGTCGGGCGAGGTTTGGCGGCGGGTCTACGGCCGACTGGCGGGCCTGATCGAGAGGCATCGCACGACGCTGGTGTTCGTCAACACGCGTCGGATGGCGGAACGCGTCGCCCATGAGCTATCGGAGCGTCTGGGCGAAACCGTGGTGACCGCCCATCACGGCAGCATGGCGAAGGAGCACCGGCTTTCGGCGGAGCGGAGGCTGAAGCACGGCGAGCTGAAAGCGCTGGTCGCGACGGCCTCGCTGGAACTCGGCATCGACATCGGCGATGTTGACCTGGTCTGCCAACTTGGCTCGCCACGATCGATCGCGAGCTTCCTGCAACGGGTCGGCCGGTCCGGCCACGCCATTAACGCCGTCCCGAAAGGGCGGCTGTTTCCGCTATCGCGCGATGACCTCGTCGAATGCGTGGCCCTGCTCGACAGCGTGCATCGCGGCGAGCTCGACCGCCTCGCGATACCGAACCGCCCGCTCGACGTGCTAGCCCAGCAAATCGTCGCCGAGACCGCGGCCAAGGATTGGCCGGAGGCCGCGCTTTATGAGCGGCTGCGCCGCGCCTGGCCCTATCGAGAGTTGGCCCGAGACGAATTCGACGCCGTCGTCCGCATGGCGGCGGAAGGCTTCGCGACGCGCCGCGGCAGACGCGCCGCGCTCATTCACCATGACGCCGTCAATCATGTCCTGCGCGGCCGGCGCGGGGCGCGGACGACCGCCCTGACCTCCGGGGGCACGATCCCCGACACGGCCGATTACCAGGTGCTGCTGGAGCCGGAAAACCACATCATCGGCAGCGTGAATGAAGATTTCGCCGTTGAGAGCATGGCCGGCGACATTTTTCAGCTCGGCAACGCCTCGTATCGTATTCAGCGGGTCGAGCGCGGCGCCGTTCGAGTCGAAGACGCCCATGGCCAACCTCCGAGCATTCCCTTCTGGCTCGGCGAGGCGCCGGGCCGCAGCGACGAGCTGTCGGCGTCGGTTTCGCGCTTGCGGACAAAGATCGCTGCGCGATTGCGATCCGACCCCTCCGGCGAGACCTCCCGGCGCTGGCTGGTCGAGGATATCGGCATAGACGCGGCCGCCGCCGAACAGCTGGTCGAATATCTCGCCGCGGCTTCGGCCGCGCTCGGCTGCTTGCCGACGCAAGACACGATCGTGCTGGAGCGTTTTTTCGACGAAGCGGGCGGCATGCAGCTCGTGATTCATGCGCCCTTTGGCAGCCGCATCAACCGCGCTTTCGGTCTGGCCTTGCGCAAGCGCTTCTGTCGCAAGTTCAACTTCGAACTCCAGGCGGCGGCGACCGAGGATAATGTCGTGCTGTCGCTGACGACGGCGCACAGCTTCCAGCTTGGCGAGGTCGCGCGCTATCTACATGCGAACAGCGTGAGATCGCTGCTGGTCCAGGCCGTGCTGGACGCCCCCATGTTCGCCACGCGTTGGCGGTGGGCGGCAGGGATTTCGCTCGCCTTGCCGCGTTTCCGCAGCGGCAGGAAGACGCCGCCGCAGTTATTACGCATGCAGGCGGAGGATCTGATCGCGGCTGTGTTCCCCGACCAGATCGCCTGCGCCGAGAACCTTGTCGGCGAGCGGGAGATTCCCAACCACCCGCTGACCAACCAGGCGATCTTCGACTGCCTCCACGAGGCCATGGATATCGAAGGGCTAGAGCGGCTGCTTGAGCGAGTAGAAACGGACAATATCCGCGTCGTTTCCTGCGATCTGACGCAGCCCTCGCCGCTTGCGCTTGAGGCGCTGTCGGCGCGGCCTTACGCCTTCCTCGACGATGCGCCGTTGGAGGAGCGCCGCACTCAGGCGGTGATGGCGCGGCGCTGGCAGGATCAGCAGAGCGCGTCGGACCTTGGCCGGCTCGATCCCGAAGCGATCGCCAGGGTCCGAGCCGAGGCCTGGCCTGATCCTGTCGACGCCGAGGAGCTCCACGATGCGCTCTTGTGTATCGGCTGCCTGACCGCGGAGGAGGCGGAGGCGGCGCCCGGATGGAAGGGCTGGCTGGCGGCGCTCGCCCGCGATAATCGCGCGACGCGTCTCAAAACTCCCCAGGCGACGCTCTGGGTCACGGCCGAGCGGCTGAGCCAGTTCCGGGCCATCTGGCCGGAGGCGCGACTCTCGCCCAACATATCGCCAGTTGAAAATCAGCGGGAGGCGATTTGGTCGTGCGAGCAGGCCATTGTCGAAATCTTACGCGGGCGGCTCGAGGGCCTTGGGCCCGTGACGCAAACCGCATTGGCGGCCGCGCTGGGGCTCGAGCCCATGGCCATTGCTGGCGCGCTGAACGCTCTCGAGGTCGAGGGGTCGGTCCTGCGTGGCCGGTTCATTCCCGGCTCCAATGACGAGCAATGGTGTGACCGCCGTCTGCTGGCCCGCGTTCACCAATATACGGTCCGCCGATTGCGCGCCGAGATCGAGCCGGTCGCCGCCCGCGATTTCCTGCGCTTTCTGTTCGATTGGCAGCACGTCGCCGAAGACGCGCGCTTGCGCGGGCCAGATGCGCTCCCGGTCGCCCTCGCGTCCCTCGAGGGCTTCGAGGCGCCGGCCGGCGCCTGGGAGACTGAAATTCTGCCAGCACGTATCGCTGGATATGAGCCGGCTTGGCTGGACGCCCAATGTCTGGCCGGCCGCGTCGCTTGGGGTCGGCTCACGCCATTCGCGGGCTCCAAGGGAGGACGAAAAGCGACTCCGGTGCGCACTACACCGGTCGCGCTGCTGGAGCGTCGGCGCGTCCCCGACTGGATGTCGTTGCTTGGATCGGCGGGCGAAGAGCCGCCGAGCAGCCGGGCGCAGGCGGTGGTCGATTGTTTGCGCGCGCAAGGCGCCTTGTTCTTTGCTGAACTCGCCGACGCCGCCCATCTGTTGCGGCCAGAGCTCGAAACGGCGCTCGGCGAGCTGGTGGCGCTCGGCCTGGTGACCTCTGACAGTTTTGGCGGGCTGCGCGCCCTGTTGGTTCCATCGGATCGGCGCAAGCCGATCGCAGGCGCGAGACGGCGGGGACGCATCTTAGATTTCGGCATGGAGAGCGCCGGGCGTTGGTCGTTGATACGCCGTATCCGTCAGGAGAGCATCGACGACGGCGCCAGGGCCGCGGCCATAGAGCATATGGCGCGCACGCTGCTGCGCCGCTACGGCGTGGTGTTCTGGCGCCTGCTGGCGCGGGAAGGGGGATGGCTACCGCCGTGGCGCGAATTACTGCGCGTCTATCGCCGCCTGGAGGCGCGGGGGGAAATCCGCGGCGGTCGTTTTGTCGCCGGCTTCTCCGGCGAGCAATATGCTTTGCCGGAAGCTGTCGGGCTACTGCGCGAGGTGCGACGCCGGCCTGCATCCAGCGCATGGATTTCGCTCTCCGGAGCGGACCCGCTCAATCTAATCGGCATTCTGACGCCCGGGTCCAAACTCGCCGCACTGGCCGGCAATCGCTTGCTTTTCCGCGACGGCCTACCGATGGCCGCCCTTGCTGGCGGCAAGGTGGAGATCCTCGCTCCGCTCGACGGCGCAACCCGGTGGGAGGCGGAGAAAAGGCTAATACGCTCCGCGGCGCGAGGATCGCTGGCCGATTTGGCCTGACCTGTCTCACACTGGCCCATCAACTTCCGGACCGCCGTTAGCGGGCTTCTCTCGCCATCGATTATCTTGGCGCGCCAAGGCTGATAAAAATAGGGACTTTCGAGATGTCGGGTCTTTTTCAAACGCGCCCGGCACAGATGGCGAATTTAGGCCCTAGCTTGGGCAACGCCGGGCCCCCTGAGATCTGCCTCACGGGGAGCCTAAGCAGGCTCGGAAGGTATGGTCGCGGAGCCGGCGGCGCTGACCGCGGGTTGGGGCTGGCCGGCATTCAGCGGTTCGGGCAACTCGCGCCGTGGACTCGGCGCGCCTTGTCCTCTGTCCTGCGCTGGTAGGCGAGATAGGTGCGCTCCACCACCTCATTGGGCACGACAGAATGACGGCGTCGTGCCGGCCGTGCGAGAATTGGTTTTTTTGCTGGCGATATTGGCGCAAAACTTTGCCGCCGCGTCCATCGACCCGGCCAGTGTCCCTCGTCGTGCAATTCCCGGGTGCTTACCGCTGGCGTATCAGCCGAGATTCACAGATAC
>JAWOLK010000130.1:0-8539 GCA_033853615.1 Beijerinckiaceae bacterium
TGCGCGCCTTCAGGCGCGCCCCCGCCGCGTCCGGAATATGCGCGCCTGAAGGCGCGCGGTCCGGGCTCACCCCCAAACCTCCGGGGCGGGCGGAAACAGCGTCGAGCCCTCATAGACGAGGCCCGGCGCGCGGTCCTGCGCCAAAAGCAGCGGGCCGTCGAGGTCGACGAATTCGGCGTATTGGCCGATGAGAACCGCCGGCGCCATCGCGAGCGAGGTTCCGACCATGCAGCCCGCCATGATTCTAAAATCCAGCGCCCGCGCCTCCTGCGCCATAGCGAGCGCCTCGGTCAGCCCGCCGGTTTTGTCCAGCTTAATGTTCACGGCGTCGTAACGGTCGCGCAGCGCCGCCAGGCCCTCCCGCGCATGGGCGCTCTCGTCGGCGCAGATCGGCAAGGGCCGGGCGATCTTCGCGAGCAGCGCGTCCTCGCCGGCCGGCAAGGGCTGCTCGATCAGCGCCACGCCGGCGGCGGCGCAGGCGGCGATATTCTCTTGCAGATTTTCGGGCCGCCAGGCCTCATTGGCGTCGACGATCAGCCGCGCCGCCGGCGCCCCCTCGCGCACCGCGAGCAATCGCTCGGCATCGCCCGCGCCGGCGAGCTTCACCTTCAGGAGCGGCCGCGCCGCCGCGCGCGCCGCGGCTTCGCGCATCTCTTCGGGCGTCCCGACCGACAGCGTATAGGCGGTGACGAGCGGCTTAAGACCGGCGAAGCCGGCGCGGCGGAAGACGGGGAGGCCGCTCCGCTTCGCCTCCAGATCCCACAGCGCGCAGTCGAGCGCATTGCGCGCCGCGCCCGGCGGCAGCGCCTGCTGAAGCGCGGCGCGGTCCATCCCCGCGCAAATCTGCGCGCGCAGGCTCTCGATGGCCTCGGTCACGCTCTCGACGCTTTCGCCATAGCGCGCATAGGGCACGCATTCGCCGCGCCCGATGCGGCCGCCCTCGCCGAGCGTCGCCGTGACGACCACGGCTTGCGTTTTCGCGCCGCGCGAAATCACGAAGCGCCCGGCGATGGGAAAGCGCTCGACGGCGACGGTGAGCGTGCGGGTCAAAATCCTCTCCCGGCAGGCGGCGCGAATCAGCCGCGCGCCTTTTCGCCCAGATTAAAAGAGCGGCGCCGGAAAGTTGATCTTTTTTCGCCCTGCAAGCGCTGCGCTGCGACGCCCGCGCTCGACAGGGGGCCTTTGCGAAGTTAAGGCTAGACGCCGCAACGTCCTCGCATCGCAAGGCTTCATGGCGACAAACACGGCAGCCGCAGGACCACAAGTCGCGCCCGAGCGCAGCGGCGCCGGCATGCGCTTTGCGCTCGCCGGCGATTGGACGATTCTTTTCGCCGCGCAGATGGAGCGCGAGACAGAGCGGATCATCGACCGATCGAAAATCGCCGGGCTCGCGGTTTTCGATCTGCGCAACGTCGCGCGGCTCGACACCGCCGGGGCCTGGGTGATCAATCGCACTCGGCACGCGCTCGCCCATGCCGGCGTGTCGGTCGTGATAGAGAAGGCCAGCCCCGAGCACGCCAAGCTGATCGACGAGGCGCAGTATCGCGACTTCACGCAGGCCCCGCGGCCGAAAACCTTTCTCGTCGTCGACATTCTCGCCGACGTCGGCCGCTCGCTCTATCTCGGCCTGCGGGAGTTCTATCTCGGCGTCGCCTTTCTCGGCGAATTCATCGAGGCGCTGTTGCGCGTCGCGCTCGCGCCGCAGCGGTTTCGGCTGACCTCGCTCGTCTATCACATCGAGAGCGTCGGCTTTCGCAGCATTCCGATCATTGCGCTCATCAATCTGCTGGTCGGCGCGATCGTCGCGCAGCAGGGCATTTTCCAATTGCTGCGCTTCGGCGCCACCTCCTACACCGTCGATCTCATCGGCATTCTGGTGCTGCGCGAGATGGGCGTGCTGCTCACCTCGATCATGATCGCGGGCCGCTCCGGCTCGGCGATCACGGCCGAGATCGGCTCGATGAAGATGCGCGAGGAGATCGACGCGCTGCGGGTGATGGGCCTGTCGCCGATCGAAATTCTCATTCTGCCGCGCGTGCTGGCGTTGATCGTCTCGCTGCCGCTCCTGACCTTCCTTGCCGATATGGCGGCGCTGTTCGGCGGTCTGCTCGTGTCGTGGAGCTATGGCGGCATCAGCCCTGCGGCCTTCCTGTCGCTGCTGCAAAACGCCATCGGCCGCAACACGTTCTTCGTCGGCCTGATCAAGGCGCCCTTCATGGCGCTGGTGATCGGGCTCATCGCGGCGATGGACGGGCTCGCCACCGCCGGCTCCGCCGAGTCGCTCGGACGACAGGTCACGTCCTCGGTGGTGAAGTCGATCTTCATGGTCATCGTCATCGACGGGCTCTTCGCCATCTTCTTTGCGGCGATCCACTATTGAGGGCGGCATGAGCGCGCTGGGCGACACTGAGACGCAGCCGCCGGAGGTCATCATCTCCGTGCGCGATCTCGTCGTGGGCTTTGGCGAGCATCTCGTCATGCGCGGGCTCGATCTCGACGTCTATCGCGGCGAGGTGCTCGGCTTCGTCGGCGGCTCGGGCCAGGGAAAATCGGTGCTTATGCGCACCATTCTCGGTTTGGTTAAGAAACGTTCAGGACTTATCAAGGTTTTTGGCGAAAATCTCGACGCGATGGAGCCGCGCGCGCGCCGGGAGCTTGAACGCCGCTGGGGCGTGCTGTTCCAGAACGGCGCGCTATTCTCGGGCCTGACGGTGAAGCAAAACATTCAAATGCCGATGCGCGAGCGGCGCGACATTTCCCCCCGGCTGATGGACGAACTTGCGATGCTCAAGATCGAGCTGGTTGGGCTAAAGCCGGACGCCGCGGACAAATTTCCGTCGGAATTATCGGGAGGTATGGTGAAGCGCGCGGCGCTGGCCCGCGCTTTGGCGCTCGATCCGGAGCTGGTTTTTCTCGACGAGCCGACTTCCGGCCTCGATCCGATCGGCGCCGCGGATTTTGACGAATTGATCGCCACGTTGCAGCAGACGCTGGGTTTGACCGTCTTCATGGTCACGCACGACCTCGACAGTCTTTACAGCATTTGCGACCGCGTGGCGGCGCTGGCCGAGGGCCGGGTGATCGCCGCCGGGGACATGGACACGATGCTCGCCTCCGATCATCCCTGGCTGCGCGCCTATTTCCACGGAATTCGCGGCAGCCGCCTGACGGGGGCGCTCGGCGATAGCAGGGACGAGACATGGAAACCCGCGCCAATTTCGCGCTGATCGGCGCTTTCACGCTCGCCGTCATCGCCGGGGCCTTCGCCTTCGTGCTATGGTTCTCGGGGCCGAGCCAGATCGCGCAGACGAAGACCTATGAGCTGATCTTCCGCGGCTCGGTCGCGGGCCTGTCGCGCGGCGCGGCGGTGCTGTTCAACGGCCTCAAGGTCGGCGAGGTGACGCATCTCGCCATTTCCGACAAGGACCCGAGCCAGGTCGACGTGCTGATCAACATCGACAAGCGCACGCCGGTAAAGACCAACACCACGGCGCGGTTGGAGACGCGCGGCTTCACCGGCGTCGCCGAAGTGTCGCTGCACGGCGGCACGCCCGGCGCGGCCGACCTCGCCGCCCGCGAGGGCGAACGCTACCCGCAGATCCACGCGGAACGCTCGGAGATTCAGAACCTCCTCGGCAATGTCCAGCAGGTCGCGACCAAGGCGAGCGACGTGCTCGACAAGCTCGACAGCCTGCTCGCCGCCAATTCCGCCAGCATCACCGCGACCTTGAAGAACTCGGAGACCTTCACCAAGGCGCTCGCCGACAATTCCGGCAATATCAGCGAGATGCTGCGCGACTTCAAACCGCTCGTCGCGCATCTCGACAAGCTGCTCGTCACCAGCGAACAGGCGGTCAAGGCGCTCGACCCCAAGAAGCTGAAGACCATAACGACCGAGATCGCCGGGGCCTCGACCAATCTCAACCGCTTCTCGGCGACCGGCCTGCGCCAATATGAGGCGCTCGCCGTCGACGCCCGCCGGGCGGTCGACACGCTGGACCGCGCGGTCCGCTCGATCGAGCGCGACCCCTCGCAGTTCATCTTCGGCCCCTCGAAGAACATGCCCGAATATCAGGGCCGCTGACCCTTCCCTATGCGTTTTCTGCGCCGAGGCTTTGCGCTGGAGCCTTTCCTGGCCGCGCAAGCCGGGCCGGGAAAGGCGCTAGGTCTTTACTTTTAAGCGTATTCTTACCGCCGAACCGGTTTCCACTTCGGCCGAAAACGCTCTAATGTCGCGCTGAAGATTTGATGGCGGTGGGGAAACTCATGAAGTGGGGCAAGCGCGCCTTCGGCGCGGCCTGTGTCGCAATCGGCGTGTCGGGCTGCGCCGGGCTGGCCGCCCCGCCGCCGCCCGCGACCTATGATCTGATGGGCGGCCTGCCCCGCGGCGGAGCGAGCAAGACCCGCGCCGCGCTCGCCGTCGCCGAGCCTCTCGCGGCGCCGCCGCTCGCCGGCGATCGCATCGTCATCCGCACCGGGCCGCAGGAGGTCGCCTTTCTCGCCGGCGCGCAATGGGTCGACCAATTGCCGCGGCTCGTGCAGGCGCGGCTGATCGAAGACTTCGATCGCGGCGGCGTCGGCGCGGCGCGCCCCGGCGCCAATGTCCCCTTCACGCTCGTCACCAATCTGCGCCGCTTCGAGATCGACGTCGGCCGCGGCCTCGCGCTCGTCGAAATCTCGGCGCAACTGCTGGACTCGGCCGGGAACGAGCGGGCGGCGCGCGTCTTTGTCGGCGAGGCGCCGGCGCCGAGCACCGAAGGGGCCGAGGCCCCGCATGCGCTGGAGCAGGCGCTCGATTCCGCGGCGCGGGAGATGGCCGGCTGGCTGCGCCGCCGGCTATGAGCGGCCCGGGCGCCGCGGCGGCGCCGCTTTCGCTTGCGATCGACCGAAATGCTCTAGCGCAGTCACGGGTCGGGTGATAACTGAAACGCCCAAACGCGCCGGACGGCAAGCGGGCCGCGCGAGCTTCGGCCGCCGCAGACGGATCAAGGAAAGAGAGACATGGTCAAGACGAGCCTCTTTGAGCAAGCGACCCGCTACGGCGCCGAGCCGGGCGGCGGCGCGCCGACGAAGGCGAAGATCACCTTCATCGACTCCCACGGCCAGGCGCGCACGGTCGAGGGCGAGGTCGGTTCGACCGTGATGGAGACCGCCCGTCGCAACGACATTCCCGAAATTCCGGCCGAGTGCGGCGGCGCCTGCGCCTGCGCCACCTGCCATGTCTATGTCGAAGAGGCCTGGGTGGAAAAGACCGGCGCCCGCTCGCAGATGGAAGAGGACATGCTCGACTTCGCCTTCGACGTGAAGCCGAATTCGCGCCTGTGCTGCCAGATCACCGTGAAGCCGGAGCTCGATGGCCTCGTGGTGCGCACCCCCGCCCAGCAGGGGTGAAGGTTGCGCTTTTTGGCGAATGCTATAGAGCGTGTAGACAGGACGGCGGGCGCATTCGTCGGCCAAAGCCTTTTGGGCGTTTCCTGATCGCGCCGTCGGCGGGAAGCTTTGCAAGGGGCGAGCCGCAGATTTTCTGACCGTCAGGCGTAGTCGCGCCTGCGCGGTCCGGCGCGTTTTAGCAAAACCGCGGATGGTCTGCGAGAAAACGCGCATGGGGCGGGAGTTTAAAAGCTCTCTTTGGTTTGACCCGGCGGCGACGTCGATGAGAGACGCCAGGGTCTCAGCGGTCTAGGATGGAAGATGAGCCAAGCGATTGAAACCGATGTCGTGATCGTCGGCGCCGGCCCCGCCGGACTTTTCTCGGTGTTCGAACTCGGCCTTCTCGACATCAAATGCCATGTCATCGACATCCTGCCGCGCGCCGGCGGCCAGTGCTCCGAGCTTTACCCGGAAAAGCCGATCTACGACATTCCCGGCCTGCCCGTCTGCACCGGCCAGGAGCTGACCGACAATCTGTTGAGGCAGATCGAGCCGTTCCATCCGACCTTCCATTTCAACGAGATGGTCGAGTCGCTGCAATCGGTCGGCACGGCCGAGAAGCCGGCCTTCGTGCTGACGACCGATTCCGGCAAGACCTTCCACGCCAAGGTGGTGTTCATTGCGGCGGGCGGCGGCTCTTTCCAGCCGAAGAAGCCGCCGATCCCCGGCATCGAGGCCTATGAGGGCAAGTCGGTCTTTTACGCCGTGCGCCGCGTCGAGGACTTCCGCGACAAGAATGTGATCATCGTCGGCGGCGGCGATTCGGCGCTCGACTGGACGCTGAACCTTCAGCCGGTCGCGAGAAAGCTGACGTTGGTGCATCGCCGCGACGCCTTCCGCGCCGCGCCGCATTCGGTGAAGGCGATGCAGGATCTCGTCGCCGCCGGCAAGATCGACTTCAAGCTCGGCCAGATCACCCATGTCGAGGGCGTCGACGGACAGATGACCGCGGCGACCTTCAAGCCGAACAGCGGCGACGAGGAGCTTTTGCTCTGCGAGCGGCTGATGCCCTTCTTCGGCCTGACGATGAAGCTCGGCCCGGTCGCCAATTGGGGTCTCAATCTCAACGAGAATCTGATCCCCGTGGACACCGAGAAATTCGAGACGAGTCACCCCGGCATCTTCGCCGTCGGCGACATCAACGCCTATCCCGGCAAGCTGAAGCTCATTCTCTCCGGCTTCCACGAGGGCGCGCTCGCCGCCCAGAAGGCGCACCGCTACATCTACCCCGACAAGAAGCTGCTGTTCCAATACACGACGTCTTCAACCAATCTGCAAAAGAAGCTCGGCGTTTCCTGAAAGCCCGGCTGACGGCGGGCTGGCTTGTGCTATGCTGAGAGCGTGACCCTGGCGGCGCGCTCCCTGCGCCCGAGACGGAAAAAATGCACAGCCGGCCGCGCATCATCATTCTCCTCGCCGCAGCGCTCGGGCTTTCCGCCTGCGCCGGCCGCGCCCATGGCGTGCTGATTCCCGTGCAGGCGACGGCGCCTGGGACCAGCAACGTCGAGATGCTGGTCGCGACGACCCGCAGCGACAAGGACGCGGCGCCCGGCGAGATGTTTTCCGGCGCCCGCGGCGATCGTCTCTCCTTCGCCGACATCGCCGTGTCAATCCCGCCGGATAGCGTCCGCGCCATCGGCGAGGTGCAATGGCCGAGCGCGCCGCCCGGCGATCCGGCGCGCGATTTCGTGACGCTGCGCGCCGAGCGGCTCGACGAGCAACAGGCGCTCGCCCGCTTCGACGCGATGATCGCGCGGACGCCGCGCCGGCAGGTCCTCCTCTTCGTGCATGGCTACAACACCCGCTTCGAGGACGCGGTCTATCGTCTGGCGCAGATCGTCCATGACGCGCGCGCCCCGGTGACGCCGGTTCTATTCACCTGGCCGTCCCGCGGCAGGGTGCTCGGCTATGGCTATGACCATGAGAGCGCGAGCTATTCGCGCGATGCGCTGGAGCGCGTGCTGCGGGCGCTGGCGCGGGATAAATCGGTCGGCGAAATCTCTATCCTCGCGCATTCGATGGGCAATTGGGTCACGCTGGAGGCGCTGCGCCAGATGGCGATCCGCGACAAGGGCTTGCCCGCCAAGGTCAAGAATATCATGCTGGCCGCGCCGGACGTCGATTTCGACGTGTTCCAGAAGCAGATCGCCCAAATCGGCGACAACGCGCGCTTCACCGTCTTTCTGTCGCGCGACGATGACGCGCTCGCCGTGTCGCGGCGGGTGTGGGGCGACAAGCCGCGGCTCGGCGCGGTGGACATTCGCGAGGAGCCCTATCGCGACAAGCTCGCGGGCGACCATATTGCCGTGGTCGACATTACCGGGGCGAAATCCGACGATCCTTCGGGCCACGGCGCTTTCGCCCGCTCGCCCGCGGTGGTCCGCTCGATCGGCGCCCGGCTCGCCGGCGGCCAGGCGCTCTCGGACACGGAGGCGGGCCTCGGCGATCGGCTGGGCAATGTCGCCGCGGGGGCGGCGTCCACTGTCGGCTCGGCCGCCGGCGCCGCCGTCGCCGCGCCCTTCGCCCTCGTCGACCCGGTGACGCGCGAAAATATGGGCGAGCGTCTGGAGGCGGTCGGCGACGCCGCCGGGCAAACGCTGAACGCCGCCGTTCCGGGGCCGGCGCAATGACGCGCGCGCTCTCCGCGCCGCTCGCGGCGCTGCTCGCCGCCGTTCCGGTCGTCGCTGCGGCCGTGCTCGGCAATCTGGCGACGATCCCGAATATCCCCGTCTGGCACGCGGGGCTTATAAAACCGCCGCTCAACCCGCCGAACTGGATTTTCGGACCCGTATGGACAGCGCTTTACCTGCTGATGGCCGTCGCCTTCTACCGCATCTTGCGGGCGCCGCAGGGGCCGAAGCGCCGTGCGGCGATCCTCGTCTTTCTCGCGCAGATGGCGCTGAACGCCTCCTGGTCCTTCGCCTTTTTCGCCGCGCACAGCCCGCTGCTCGGGCTCTTCGTGATCCTGCCGCTGGAGGCGCTGATCGTCGCCACGATCGCCCGCTTCGCCAGCCTCGACGCGCTGGCGGCGCGGCTGCTCTGGCCCTATGCCGCCTGGGTCGGCTTCGCGACCTATCTCAACGCGGCGATCTGGTGGTTGAACGGGTAG
>JAWOLK010000131.1:0-7770 GCA_033853615.1 Beijerinckiaceae bacterium
CGCGCGGCGCCCGCCTCCCGCCTGCGTCAATGCGCCGCGCGCGGCGCGCAAGACTTGTGAAAGCGCCGCGTGAAGGCCCTTGCTCTTTCGCGGACCGCGAGACCTAACGGAGCCATTTCGTGACCGATCAACAAGATATTTCCAAGCTCAAGGAAGAGATCATCGAAGTCATTGCTTCCGAGGGCATGGTGGACCGCACGAAGGTGACTCCGGACGCGACGATCGAGAGCCTCGATCTCAAGTCGGTCGACATCGTGATGATCCTCACCGCGCTGGAAGAGAAGTTCAACGTCTACATCCCGATGGACGGCTCGCTCCAGGAGGCGAAGACGGTCGACAATCTGATCAACGCCATCGCCGAGCATGTCCAGAAAGAGCGCGAGAACCAGTAGATGGCGGCTTCGCGAGCGGGGGCCGGAGAGCGACGGGTCGTGATCTCTGGCATGGGGGCTGTCTGCGCCTCGGGAGTCGGCGCGCCCAGGCTGTGGGCGGCCGCGCGCGACGGGATCTCCCAGATACGCGAGCTGAAGACCGAGCGCCCCTATGACGGGCGCATCAAGATCGCCGCCCAGGTCCCCGACTTCGACCCCGCCGCCCATATCGAATCCGGCGTTCTTCCCTTCTGCGACCCCTTCACGCAATTCGCCGTGGTCGCCGCGGACGAGGCGATGGCCCAGGCCGGCTTCGGCCGCAAGGACATCGCGGGGCCGCGCACCGCCGTGATCATGGGCACCGGCATCGGCGGCATGACCACGATCGAGGATGGCATTTATAAATATTATGTGGAGCATACACGGCCCGAGACGCTGAGCGTCCCCAAGCTCATTCCAAGCGCCATGCCCACGACGCTGAGCGCTCGTTTTTCCGCGCTCGGCCCCACCTTCGCGATCGGCAGCGCCTGCTCTTCGGCAAGCCAGTCGGTCGGCGTCGGGTTCCAGATGATCCGATCGGGCATGGTCGACCGCGCCATCGTCGGGGGCGCCGAGGCCTGCGTCATCAACGCCACCATCCGGGCCTGGGAAGGCCTGAGGGTGATGACGCCGAATTTATGCCGTCCCTTCTCCAAGGGCCGCAACGGCATGTCGCTCGGCGAGGGGGCCGCGGTCTTCATCCTCGAGACGGCGGAGGCGGCGCGCGCCAGAGGCCATGAGCCCTTGTGCGAACTCGCCGGCTACGGCACGACGAGCGACGCGAAGGACCCGGTCCGGCCGGATCTCGACGGCGCCGCGAACTGCATCGCGCTGGCGCTCGCCGACGCCGGCCTCGCGCCGTCCGACATCCACTATGTCAACGCCCATGGCACGGCGACGCACGCCAACGACATCACGGAGTCCGAGGCGATTCTGCGCGTCTTCGGCGATTACGGGCGCGAGGTTCCCGTTTCCTCCACCAAGCCCATTCACGGCCACGCGCTGGGCGCGAGCGGCGGTCTGGAGCTCATCATCGCCATCGAGGCGCTGCGGGCCCAGATCACGCCGCCCACGATCAATTTCCTCGAATTCGACCCGAGCTGCCCGATCAACGCCGTTCCCAATGAGGCGCGCCCGCACAGGATCGAGGCCGCCATGTCCAATTCCTTCGCCTTCGGCGGCATCAACGCCGTGCTGATCGTCAAGTCCTTGTCGGGGGTCTGAGATGTCGTCTGAGCCGCTTGCGCTCGGCCCGTTCCGCGTGCGCGTCGACGCCGCGCGCGCCGCCGCCTATCGCCGCGAGACCGGCGCGCCGCCGGCCGCGGACGACGCGGCGCCGCTCGCCTATCCGGCGGTCTGGCTGTCGTCGCCTCAGATTCACGCCGAGATCGCCCGCGTTTGCGGCGAGCGCGACAGCGTGCCCGTGCACGAGTCGCAGAGCTTCGACTATGTCGCGCCGCTTCGCGCCGGCGAGGACTATGCGCTCTCCGTCACGCTGCGGCAGGAGGAGACGCCGCCGCGGCTCATCATCGCCGCCACTGTCGCGACGCTCTCCGGCGAGGCCCGCGCCTCGATCGAGGCGATGCTGCGCCTCGTTCCGCGCAGCGCGTTGAAGATGGGCGCCGCCTGATGGCTGGCGCGCCCTTGCCTGCGCCGGGCGACCGGCTGCCGGAGACGATCATCGGCCCCTTCGACGCGGCGGCGCTCGCCCGCTACGCCGAGGCGTCCGGCGACGACAATCCGCTGCATCTCGACGACAAGCTCGCCGTGGCGATCGGCTTTTCCGCGCCGCCGGTGCATGGCATGAAGCTGCTCGCCGCCTTCGAGCCGATGCTGGCCGCCTGGCGTCCCGATCTCGTGCTTACCGGCCTCTCGGGCAAATTCATCAAGCCGATCCTGCGCGGCGAGAGGGCCGTGCTTTCCGGCCGCGTGCTGCGCGCCGCGCCACAGGAGGGCGTGTTGCTGCGCCTCTTCGCGCATGGGCCGGAGCGCGTTCCGGCGATCATCGGCGAGGCGACGATGCGTCTGCGGGAGCGGGCGCCATGAGCCCGCGCCGCATTCTCATCACCGGCGCCTCGAGCGGCATCGGCCGCGCGCTGGCCGTTCGTTACGCCGCGCCGGGTGCGAGTCTGGTCCTGCTCGGGCGGGATTCCGAGCGTCTGGCCGCAACGGCCGACGCCTGCCGCGACAAGGGGGCGCAGGCGACGGCCGTCGTCGCCGACGTGCGCGACCGCATCGCCATGAGCCGCATCGTCGAGGACGCCCACGCCGAGGCCCCGCTCGACCTCCTCATCGCCAACGCCGGCGTCGCCACGGGCCTGTCGCCGGGACAGATTCTCGAAAATCCCGAAGCGGTGCGCGGAACCTTCGCGATCAACGTCACCGGCGTCTTCAACACGGTGGAGCCGGCGATTCTGCCGATGTGCGCGCGCGGCAAGGGCCAGATCGCCGTCGTCGGCTCAATGGCCGGCGTGCGCGGGCTGCCTTATTCGCCGGCCTATTGCGCGGCCAAGGCGGCGGTGCATCTCTACGCCGATTCGCTGCGCGGCGCGCTTGCCCCGCATGGCGTGGGCGTGAGCCTCGTCGTGCCGGGATTCGTGAAGACGCCGATGGCGGCGCGCACCAAGTCCTGGCAGCCAGGCGCGATCAGCGACGAGACGGCGGCGCGGATCATAGAGGACGGGCTGGCGAAAGGCAGGGCGGTTATCGCCTTTCCGCTGTTCGTCTATTACGCCATGCGGCTCTTCACCTTCCTGCCGCCGGGCCTCGTCGATTCGGCCATGCGCCGGTTCCATGTCGAGGTGCCGGAGACGCATGAGCGGGAAACGCCGCGCGAGCGGGAAACGCTGTGACCCTCGGCCCGGAGCAAGTTCTCGAGATCGGCTGCGCGCTCTATTGGGCGGCGGCGATGGCGCTTCTCATCGTTTCGGTCGTTGCGACCATCGTCCAGCCCTGGGTCTGCGCGCGGCGGGCGACGCGCCAGGATCAGCCGCCCGTTTCGGTGGTCCTGCCGGTGAAATTGGTCGAGGCGGGTTTCGAGTCGGCGCAGGAATCGGTTTTCGAGCAGGAATACCCCTGTTTCGAGGCGCTCGCATCGTGCGACGACGGGCAGTCGCCGGCGGCGAAAAAGATGCGGGAAATTTTCGCGCGCCATCCGCAGATTCCGTCGCGCTTCCTGGTCTCGACGGCGAAATTCGCCAAGAGCCCGAAGGTCGACAATCTCTTCGCGCCCTTCACGGAGGCGAAGAACGACGTGATCTTCATGAAAGACTCCAACGTCGTGCTGGAGAAGGGCGCGCTCGTCGAACATCTGCGCCAGCTCACCGACGACGTCGGCCTCGTCTGCGCCATTCCTTACGCCGCGGGGCCGGAAAATCTCGCCGCCCATATCGAGGCGGCGATCATGAACGGCCCTCATGCGCGGATGCTGTTTCTCGCCGCGGCGTTCGGCCAGGGCTTCGGGGTCGGCAAGATCATGCTGTTCCGCCGCAGCGATTTTTTGCGCGCGGGAGGGTTTGGGGCGATCGCCCACACCGTCGGCGAAGATAATGCGATGGCGAAAGCGGTGCGGCGAATCGGCCTGCGCAGCATTTTCTCCCATCTTCCGGTGCGCCAGGAGCTTGGCCGGCGCAATCTGCGGGACGTTTATCACCGCCAACTTCGCTGGAGCGTCATAAGGCGCGAGGACGAGCTCTTTTCTTTCGTTCTGGAGCCGATTTGTCAGGCGCTTCCGGCCTTCGCAGCCGCAGCAGCGGCGGCGCCCGTCCTGGGCCAACCGCCGCTCGTTTGCGCAGCCCTGACCGCCGCGGCTTGGTTCTCTTTGGAGACAATGCTTTCCTTCATAAAGGGATGGCGGCTATCATGGGCTGCGCCGGCAGTCTTTCTTCTGCGCGAAGGCGTCATGTTCGCAGTCTGGTTACATGCCTGGACGACGAGCCGAGTGGTCTGGGCGAAAGACGCGCTGGATGCGCGCGCCGCCGTTTCGTCGCCGCTGGCGCGGCCGACGGCGAAAAAAGAGGGATGACACGTGATTCTGGCACTGCTCCAGTTTCTCATCGACGCGGTCGGCTATATCTGCGCCGGCGTCCTCATCGCCATCGGCCTCGGCTATGTCGCGGTGATCGCGCGCTTTTTCTATGACGAGATCCGCGGGGTCCGCGATCCCGCGCCGATCGACCTGCCGGACGCGGAGCTGCCCGAGGTGCTCTTGCAGATCCCGGTGTTCAACGAGCCGCTGGTGACCGAGCAGGCGTTGCGCTGCGTCGCGCAGCTCGATTGGCCGAAGGACAAGCTTTGCATCCAGCTTCTCGACGATTCCACCGACGAGACGACGCTGCGCGCCGAAGCGGTCGCGCAAGAGCTGCGGGCCGAGGGCGCGAACATCCAGCATGTCCGCCGCAAGGACCGCTCTGGCTTCAAGGCGGGCGCCTGCGCGCATGGGTTGACGTTGTCCGCCGCGCCCTTCATCGCCATGCTCGACGCCGATTTCCGACCGCCGGCCAATTGGCTCAAGCGGACCGTGCCGCATCTCGTGATGCAGCCGCGCGCCGGCTTCGTTCAGTCGCGCTGCGAATTCACCAATTTCGAGAAGAATTGGCTGACCCGCGCGCAAGGGTTGGTGCAGGACGGCCATTTTCTCGTCGAGCAGCGCAGCCGCGCGCATGCGGGCTGGCTGTTCCAGTTCAACGGCACCGGCGGCGTCTGGCGGCGCGCGACCATCGAGGACGCCGGCGGCTGGTCGGATTATTCGCTGTGCGAGGATCTCGATCTCACGGTGCGGGCGGCGCTCAAGGGCTGGAACGGCGTCTTCATCTCCGAGCCGGCCGTGCCCGGCCAGGTGCCGGAAGGCATCCGCGACTTCCGCCGCCAGCAGCGGCGCTGGTCGAATGGTTTCGTGCAGGTCGCGCAGAAGACCATTCCCTCGCTCTGGGCCGCGCCCTGGACGCTCATTCAGCGCGTCGCTGCGATTGCGCTCGTCGCGCATCAGATTTTCTTCCCCTTCGCCGCCGTCGGGGTGCTGGCGCTGATCATCGGCACGATCCTGCACGGCTCGATCATGCCCTATGTCGGCGTTCTGAAAATCGTCGCGGCAATGACGTTGCTCGTGGTCCTCGGGATCACGCTGCCGCCTTACATCGCGCTCAAGCGCGGGCCGCTGGCGGTCTATTTCAAGACGATGGCCTCGGTGCCGCCGCTGATGATCTATCTCGCCTTCTCGAACGGCGCGAAGATCATCCAGACGATGCGTGGCCGCAAATCGACCTTCAAGCGCACGCCGAAGATCGACCATCAGGCCGAGGCCACTCCGCCGGCGGAAGCCGACGCCGACATTGGCGCAAGCTGAGCGGGGCGTCGCGGCCTCACTCCAGCAGCAACGGCGCTTCCACCGCCTCTGTATCGGTGAGGAGCGTCACCGTCGCCGCAACGCCGGTCGCCGGCTTCTCGCCCTGAACCAGCTTCAGCTCGAAAGCCTCGCCGACACGTTTGGCGTCGAGGTAGAGCGGCTCGGGTACTTCGGCGAAGAGGTCGACGATCCGTCCGCCGCGGGGCGTGAGGCGCCAGCCGTTGCCGGCGCGGACGACATCGAACTTCTGTCGCGCTTCAGCCGGCGTGAGCTTCTTCGGCGCCGCCGCCTCGGCGGCCGCGATGGCGTCCTTGAAGGGCGACGCGCCGCTTTGCGGCAAGGAGAGCGTGAGCTGCGCTCTTGCCGGCAGGCAAATCTTTGCGCAGGCGGCGTAATTGAGCGCAAGCTTCAGGACGACCGGGGCTTTCGGATCGCGCGGGACGATCCGCAGCGGGAAGATCACCGTCGCGTCATAGCCGGCGACGACGCTGCCCGCCTCTTCGATATGCTTTGGCGCAGGGTAGAGCGTCTCGGCCGACTTCAGATTTTCCGACCCGGAGAAATCGAGTTGCGGCGGGGCGCCGGCGTCGCCGGGCGTGCGCCAATAGGTCACAGTTCCAGGCTCCAGCGCGATTTCCAGCCCGGCGCGATAGGCGCCATTCTGCGGCGCGCCGGCCGACAAGAGTCGCGCCGCAGAAAGCGGCCCCTTGACCGCGGCCGAGGCGAAGGGCGCGTCCTGCGCAGCAAGCGGGGAGGCGGCGAGCGTCGCCGCCAGCGCCGTGGCTCCAACAAGATTGATTCTGCCACTGTGCTGCAATGGACCACTCCGTTTTTGTGCTTAGGGACTTATAGGGAAGGCCGCTTGTTTACCACAGGCGAGGGGATTAGCATGAGGCCATGAACCCGACACATAAGAACCAGGGACACGGCCGCGGAAAATCGCCAAAAGCGCCGCCGCGGCGATTCTTCGACGGGCAGCTTCTCGTGGCCATGCCCGGCATGCTGGACACGCGCTTTGCTCGTTCGGTCATCTATCTCTGCGCCCATTCCGAGGACGGCGCGATGGGGATCGTCGTCAACCAGCCGGCGCGAATGCGCAGCTTCCCCGAGCTGCTGGTGCAGTTGCAGGTGATCGCGCCGGGCGACCGGATCAGCCTGCCGCACGGCGCCGAGGAGATCCAGGTTCTCTCCGGCGGTCCGGTGCAGACCGATCGCGGCTTCGTGCTGCATTCCGCCGATTTCTTCATCGACAATTCGACGCTGCCGATCGACGACGGCGTATCGCTGACCGCCACGATCGACATTCTGCGCGCGATCGCGGTGGGCGAGGGGCCGCATCAGGCGGTTCTGGCGCTCGGCTACGCCGGCTGGGACGCCGGCCAGCTCGAAAATGAAATCCAGCAGAACGGCTGGCTGACCTGCCCGGCCGATCCCAGCATTCTGTTCGGCCGCGATCTCGAGGCGAAATATACGCGGGCGCTACATTCCATGGGCATCGATCTCGAACGCCTGTCGTCGAGCGCCGGCCACGCCTGAGTCCGCCGGAGCGGGGTTGCGTCATCGCGAGCGGAGCGAGGCGATCCA
The DNA here is from genome assembly GCA_033853615.1 of Beijerinckiaceae bacterium. GTDB lineage: Bacteria > Pseudomonadota > Alphaproteobacteria > Rhizobiales > Beijerinckiaceae > Methylosinus. The sequence goes on from JAWOLK010000131.1 coordinate 7,339, forward strand.
GCGCCGGCCCCATGGCTCTGGATTGCCTCGGCGCTACGCTCCCCGCAACGACGCCTTACGGCGCGGGGTTGCTGTGCAACTGGTGAATGGCGTCGATGCGGGCTTCCAACTCCGGCGTGATCGCCACATCGATCGAGTCGATGTCTGTGCGGAGCTGGTCCATCGTCGTCGCGCCGATGATGTTCGAGGTGACAAAGGGCCGCGAGGTCACATAGGCTACGGCGAACTGCGCGGGGTCGAGACCGAAGTCGCGCGCCAGCGCCAGATATTTGTCGATCGCCTCGGCCGCGCCCGGCTTTTCGTAACGTTGGCCGCGCTCGAACAGCGTCGTGCGAGCGCCGGCCGGCCGGGCGCCGTTTTGATATTTGCCGGTGAGATAACCCTGCGCCAGCGGCGAATAGGCGAGCAGCCCCACCTGATCGCGCATCGCGA
>JAWOLK010000132.1:0-3963 GCA_033853615.1 Beijerinckiaceae bacterium
GCCGCGCCGGCGCCGAGGAGGAGCGCCGCCGCTGCGACGCCAATGTAGAGATTGTTGCGTTTCATCTCATCACTCACAATTGTTTAATCCGCCGCGCCAGGCTCGACGCAGCTTCAGTGCTTCAGCTCTTGACGACCCAGCAGGAGCCGCCCTTCAAAGTGATTCTCTGACAGACTTCTCGCGCCTCCTCTCTTCCAAAACCTCCCACGCGCACGCGGAAAATCGACTTCTCGGCATTGGCCGAGATCGCCGGCGTACGGCCGCCGAGCACATCGGCGAATTCCGCCGAGACTTTCGCCGAGACCTGCGTCGCCTCGCGCTCGGATTGCGCCGCGCCGAGCTGAAGCTCGTAGCTGACGCCCTTGCCGCCGTGGATTCCCTCCGAAAGATCGGCGCCCGCCCCGGTGGCGTTCGATCCGCGCGGGGCCGTGCGGCTCGCGACGAGCCGCTGCGACGCGCCCTGCTCACCCTCAGGCGCGGCGGCCAATTGCGAGGGCACGCTCCGCGGCTCCGGCGGCCGCTGCTGCCGATTGCCGCCGGGGCCGGCCGGGCCGGCGTCGGCGACGCGGGCGACGCCATCGGGGTGCAAGAGATCGTCGATCTCGCCGGCGCATTTCGCGCGCGCGATCGGGAACTCCTTCAACAGAACGTCGGCGACGCCGAGCGCGATCGGCCCGTTCAGCGCCTCGAACTGCAGGCGCTCCTGATTCTGCACCGCGACATTGCCGGTGACGAGCGTATGTCCGGCGACGATGCCGGCGCCGGCGCCGAGCTGCGTATAGCGGACCGGCCGCTGCACCATGCTCATCTGCCGGTTCAAGCGCGTGCCCGCCTCGTCGAGCTGCACGGAGAGCGTCAATTGCGCCCAGCCGACCTGCGCCGTCGGCCCGACGCCGGCGATGCGCACGTCCGCCGCGAGCGGCGTGCCGAAGTCGAGGCTGTTGAAAATGCCGTTGACCGCATACTGCGCCGGCGCGTTCAACGCGGGCGCGCCGAAATAGGTCGACACGACGCGGCCGCCCGCCTTGGCGATGGCGTCGGTGATATAGGCGGCGCTGCCGCCCTGCGGCACGAAGGCGCCGGTCGCGCCCACAGCGACGGTGTTGATCTTGCCGGTGCTGTCGGCGAAGGGGCCGACGACGAAGGTCATCCCGCGCAGCGCGCCCGTCCCTTTGATGCAGGCGAGGACGTTGTCGATCCGCTCATAGGGCTGCACCACGCTCGGCAAAGCGGCGTGCGTGACCGGAACTTCATTGTCGACCTCGCCGCCGACGAGCGCCGCGGGGCCCGAGCCGCACCCCGTCAAACCAGCGCTCGCGACGAGCGCCAGCGGGCCGTTAATCCATTTGCTCCGAGAAAGAGACATTTTCGAAACTCCCTAACGACGCTTTGCAGGAATGGTCGTCACTTGACCGCCGCGTTGGCGTTGACCGACCCGTCGCCGGACACGGCGCCCTGGTTCGACACGGCGCCGGAGTTCGACGTCGTTTGCGACGAGGAGTTGCCGAGCACATTGCCCGTGCCGTTGATCGAATTGCTGACGATCGACTGCGACCCGATCGACTGGATCGTGATCGACCCACCGCCGACGCCGGCGCCGGCGCCTCCTCCGCCCAGCATCCCTTTACGCGCCGCGCGCGCCGCGCCGGCGACGTTGGAATTGGCGAGATGCCCATAGGCGGAATCGGTCGCGCCATTGACGCTCACCCCGCCCGCGGACGTGCCCCACATCGCGCCGGAAGAATTGTTCACCACCTGGGCGTGCGCGGGCGCGACGAATGCTGCGCCGACCAAGACGAAGCGTGACAACCGAAGAAAAGAACGAGCGTCCATAATAACTCCCGAGTCGTTGATCCGCGGGGCGCCTCTCGGAGCTGCAGACACCCGATACGGAGACTTAAGCTTGCCAGTAATCCCAGTTGCGATCGTTACGTCATTTTCGGCCGATGGTTCAAGGGGCAGACCATAAAAATCAATCAGAAATGGATAAAGCGCAAAGCTCTGGTTGCAATAAATGTTACGCGCGCGGAAAGAGGGAGATTTTTGGAAGGCGCGGCTCTGCTGAAGAATGTTTGTCAGCAAACAAGTTGAGATCGCGGGTCTATTGGAGGCGGGAGAAAATGCGCATGGATACAACTTGGACGAGATACAATTGCTGGTCGTTGTGCGGTTTCGATTTCAACCCGCGCCTCGGGCGCCTCGCACCTTTGGGGCGCCGCTCGCGCGCGGCCGGCGCCGTCCCTCTAAAGCCAGCGGCCGGAAGGGATTTACCGCTGCTGTGATTTAGGCTAGAAGGCCTTGAATATCCGTGGCGTTTCAGCTTGCGGCGCGCGACCGCCGAGGGGGCATATGGCCAGATTATCGCTCGTTGCGGGCGGCTCGGGATATTTTGGCGAGCTGCTCGGCAAAATGCTGTTGCAGCGCGGCGATCGCGTCCGCGTGCTGGATCTGAACCCGCCCGGTTTCGCGCACCCCGATCTCGAGTTCCTGCAGGGCGACATTCGCGATTCCAGGCAGGTCGCCGCGGCCTGCGCCGGCGTCGACACGGTGTTCCACAATGTCGCGCAGGTGCCGCTCGCCAAGGACAAGGCGCTGTTCTGGTCCGTCAATCGCGACGGCACGCAGATCCTCGTCGATGCGGCGCTGAAGACCGGCGTGCGCAAATTTGTCTACACCTCGTCGAGCGCCGTATTTGGCGTGCCGAAAAGCAATCCGGTGACGGAAGAGACGGAGCCCTCTCCGGCCGAAGATTACGGCCGCGCCAAGCTCGCCGGCGAGCTGATCTGCCGCGCCGGCGCCGAGAAGGGCCTCGATGTCGCGATCCTGCGGCCGCGCACGATTCTCGGCCATGGGCGGCTGGGGGTCGTGCAAATTCTGTTCGACTGGATCGAGCGCGGCCTCGATGTGCCGGTGCTCGACGGCGGCGGCAACCGTTATCAGTTCGTCCATGCCGACGATCTCGCCTGGGCCTGCGTCGCGGCCTCCGAGCGGGAGGGGTTCGGCCTTTATAATATCGGCGCCAAGGAGTTCGGCGCGATGCGCGAATTGCTACAGGCGGCGATCGCTCACGCCGGCTCGAAGAGCCGCATCAAATCCATCCCGCTCGCGCCGACGGAAATTGCGATGAATGTCGCGAGCGCGCTGCGGCTCTCGCCGCTCGGCCCCTATCACGCGCTGATGTATGGCCGCTCGATGTGGTTCGATATTTCGAAGGCCGAGCGCGAATTGGGCTTTGCGCCGAAATATTCCAATGCGGCGATGATCGTCGAAAGTTATGATTGGTATGTCGCCAATAAAGCGGCAGTGGCGCGCGCGCGTCTTTCGCATCACAAATCGCCAGTGAAGCAGCAAATCCTCGCCGTGCTGCCGCATCTGTTGCAATTCGTGCCCGCATGAAGCTGCTGCCGTTGCTGCTCGTGCTGGCCGCGGGCGTCAATTCCTGCATCGGCAATCTGCTGTTGAAGTGGAGCCGGACTTCTGCGCCGCCAGATGCGAGCGCGCTCGCCAAGCTGCTGTCGCCGGGCTTCGTCGGCGGGATGGCGTTCTATGCGGTGAATGTCGCGCTGTTCGCCAAGGCGCTCGACGATATGGAGGTGTCGGTCGCCTATCCGATTCTCGCCGGCGCCGGCTTTGCGTTGCTCGCCATCGCCTCGGGCGTGATCTTCAACGAGCCGCTGACGCTCACAAAAGCCGCCGGAATGGGGCTCATTCTCGCCGGCATCGCCGTGTTGTCGCGCGGGGGCTAAATGGCTTTCGAGGCGCTCATCGTCGACACGCTGCTGCCGGACTGGCCCTTGCTCGATCGCGAAACGCGCGCCGCTGTGCATTCGGCGACGACCGCGCATGTGGCGGGGGCGCTGCGCCTTGCGCCGCTGCATGTGCGTCTGGGCGTAAGCGCGCTGTCATTTGCGGTTGGCGCGGCCGTGCTCGCGCTGTCCATCGGCGCCGGGCGCGGCGCGCTGC
>JAWOLK010000133.1:0-26097 GCA_033853615.1 Beijerinckiaceae bacterium
CGCGAACGAGGCCCGGTGACCCAACAACCGGGCCGCGTTTTCATGCAATCCCATACACGGCGAGAGCGATAACGCTAACCTTACCTAACGCCCGGGAGAGCCAAGAAAGGCACGGAGTTCTCTGCGAAGGTGAAACTGCCGACATTCAAAGGCGAGTTACTCGTGCAGCGGGATAGCAATAGCGGGCGCGAAGAGGCCCATTCCGTGATCTGCGTTATGAATTTCGAAACGGTCCCCAAGTTGCACCAAATGCGCGTTATTTAGCGCAGTTGAAGGACCGCCTTGCGGCAAGACAATTCGAATCCCATCAACCGAGCCATGGGCCTTAAAAAGCTTGAAGAGCGGCGAAGCAGTATAATCATCAAGGCGCCCTATCTTTATCCCAAAACTTTCGAGCGCATATTCCAGCAACCGGTCGTAATTGAACGTGACAAAGCAGACAGGTTCGCCATGCGTCGATTAGGGTGATCGAATATCGTCAAGCAGGGCCTGATAGCTCGTAATGCCGCGAGTATTGGCTATCAGCTCAGCCTGCACGTTCTCCAGTATAAGTTGGATACAATAACGCACTGCCATGAGCTGGCTCTGCCGCTGCGGATAACTCATCCTGCGCGCCAACGAAGAGGCGTCGTTAAAAGCGAGAGCGGCGTCTTACAGCGTTGATTCGCGAGCGGATTTGAAAAAATGAGGAACCCTGTTCCGGCGGCTGGAATTTACGGGTCGAACGCATTTTGCGGGACTTGCAGGAAGGAGCAAGAACGTGAAACGACTCGCCCTCACCGCCGCCGGAATCCTCGCTTTCGCCACCGCCGCCTCTGCGCAGACCGCCACGCCGCCTACCGAGCCGAGCACGCCGCCGACAGCCGCGCAGGCGCAGAAAGCCGAAAAAATCTCGACTCAGGATTTCGTCAACACCGTCGCGAACATCAATATGTATGAGATCCAGGCGGCGAAGGCCGCGCAGGGTCAGAGCAAGGACGACGACATCAAGAATTTCGCCCAGCTGATGCTCGACGACCACAACAAAATGTCCGACGAGCTGCAGAACAAGGTGCAGAATATCAAGGGCATGCAAGTTCCTTCGGAGATGACCAAGGACTTCAAGGATAAGGTGCAGACGCTGAAATCGGCGAAGGGACACCAGTTCGAGCAGGAATACCGCAAGCAGATGATCCAGAGCCACAAGGAGGCGATCAATCTGTTCCAGACCTATGCGCAGACCGGCGATAATAACGATCTGAAGAACTGGGCGCGCGACTCGGTCGCGACGCTCCAGAAGCACCTGAACCGGGCGGAATCCCTGCCGAAGACCACCGCCGGATTGTAGGCCGACCATTGGAGGGGCCGTTTCGCAGCGTGCGATGAACAAGCGGCCCCGCTCGATCGAAAACGCTTTTCGCCGGCGCGTCAGATCGCGCCGGCTCTGCTCCGGTTAACGATATTTCAGGTTACGCGGCAACATTCCGGTCAATCATGCTAACGTTTTTCCGAAGCTCGAATTTCTCCCTTGGCGCGAGATCTCTCGCCGCAGCCTGGAGGGGCGTTTCATGCACGGAGACGAGCAACGCCTGGCGGCCATGTTGCAGGAGCTCGAAATCGGCCTCCAGCGCTCGCATGTTCTCGACCATAGAAACAGGCGTGGGCGGATTGCGCGCCTGTTCGGCTTTGTAGAGAAGCGCAAGAGCGCCCCGGCGCCAGAAGCGGGGCGGCTGCCGGCGAGCTTGCGCGCGCTTGCCGCCGGAGTCGCGATGGCGACAGGCGTCGGCGTCTTTGCGAGCCTTTCCGGGGCCGAGACGCCCGGCGCCCCCGTGCAGGCGACCGCCTCCGCGCCGGAAGAATCCGCCGTCGCAGACGCGCCGATGGTGGAGGCGCGTTCCTCATTCGGCGCCGAAGCGCGGCCGAACGCGCTTCCGGACGGCGTAACCGGCCTGTCGGTTGAGGAATTCAACGCGCGGGTGCGGAGTCTTTTTGCGCAAGGCAAGGCTACCGCTGACGGGATGCGGCCAGCGATCGAAGAACCCACTCCCCTGCCGCCGCCGCGCGCCGGCTCGAGGATCGGCGCCGATGCGCCAAGCGCTCCGCAAAAGGCGGGCCCGCCGCTTCGCGCCAAACCGCATACCCACCTGCGGAGCGCCGTTTCCGGGCCGCTCGCGTCGGACCGGGGACGATAGGCCTTCCAGCCGGAAGCCTTACGAAAAAGCGCCGAGCGCGGAAATCGCGATCGTCTGAAGAAGCGCCACGCCGCATGTCGCAAATTTGGCCTTAGTGAATGTTTTCACCACCGCGACCGAGCGCTCCGTTATGCGCTCCGGCGACAGTAAGAGCGCTGAGAGAAGAAGGTCTTCTGCGAGGTCGCACAGCGCGAAGGCGAGAGGCGCCAACGCGAAAACCCAAGCGTTAGGCCAGCGCAGCAGCTCGGCGCCGGCGATCGCGCCGCAGCCGAGGAAGCCCGCGAGACAGAGGATGAACACAACATCCAGAGGGATGAGGACGGGGCGCGCATAGCCGCGCGCGGACGCAGGATTTTCGCGCGCCCATGCGGCCAGATCGGAGGCGTCATAGCCGGTGTCGGTCTCGAGAAACCGTTGCGCGACGTCTGGCCCATAGGGGGCCGCAAAGAAACTGGTGAGAAATGAGACCGCGGCTGCGAGCGCGGCGAGGAAGATCGCAATCATCGGCCAATGTCCCGGCGCGTGACGGGAAGCGCGATGCGCCGGGACGGCCGCACATGGACCGCCGCCGAATGCGGCGGCGAATCACTCGAACAACCCGGCGGACACAAGAAAGCCGCTGTTTTTGCAGCGGCTCGAGTCCAGGTGGAAACGGAACGAGGGCTAACCACGAAGGCCCCTCCTCAACGAGGGTTTGTAATAATATATGAGATTTTCGCGTCACGGGGTGCGACAAATTACCGCTGTCGCTCTTCCCCTCCAGCTAAAAAAGCGCTACTCTCACAATCGGCCCGCCGAGCACGAGAATGATACGGCGGCCACAGAAACGGAAAAGGGAGTGAAGACAATGGCTGACAAAGAGCTTGAACTCACGACCAACACCTACATCTTCGCTGGCGTCGGCGCCTTGATTCTTGGCGGCATTGGGTCTTTCGCGCTTGGTGGGGTCGCCAACACCGTTTCGGCAGGCGTCGTCGGCGCGCTGGCTGGCGGCTGCCTCGGATTGTTCTTCTAATGCGCCCGATCAGCCCGCATTCAGCGGCGGGCTGATGATGATGTCGGCGCCAGCGGCGCGACAGCCGCTGGCGCAATTAATTGAGCGCTGTTTTTATCTCGTCTTGTTTGCGCGCCGATAGTCATCGCCCTCGCCGGCGCAGACGCTTCCTCCAAGACCACGGAATTTTAGCCGCTCCTGCTCCAAGCGCAGGCGGATGTCGCGGACGCCAAGTTTGCGCGCATCCCACGAAAGGCCGGTCTCTGCCGGCGATGTCGGCTGCGGCGGCGCGAAGACGATGGTCTTCGCTTGCGCCTCGCCCGGATCCACCGGCACGCGCCGCTCATTCTCGCCATCCGGCATCTTCAAACGCCCGCGGTCAGGCGCCTTCCTGCGGCGACGCGCAACAAATAACTGAGCGCGTGGAACTGATCCCGCTCCGCCGGCGCGCTCTTGCAGTAAATTAAAATAACGGGTTGCTGCGCGCCCTACGCCCAATGATCCACGCTGCTGAGAAGCGCCGCGCGAAGCCCGATCGGAGAGAGGCTGAGACTATTATCCCGCTGGCGTCGAAACATATCGCGCTTGTCGCGAAGGCGGCGCGCCGGCCCGGCGCAAAGCGGCCGACGACAATGATGGCGCAATATGTGCGGCGCGAAGAGACGTTCCTGCGCCGCGCAAAGCTCCGGCTCCGTCCCGGCAACGGCGACACGGGCGGCCGGCAGGCAGGCCGCGCGCTCGGTCTGATTGTCGCGCAGCCGGTCGCGCAGCGCGAGACAGGCGGAGATTTTCGCCGCGTAAACGGCGGAAAGGACGAAGGCGCAGCCGAAGGTCGAGGCGAGCGTGACGGCAAATGACATGTGATCCAACGCACTCTCCCTGCCTGTTCGGTGAGGTCGTTCCGTGACGGCTCGCGGCCGCTGCTTAAAGAACTCCTGCAACCAATGTGAACTGCACAACATCTTGACGCGAAAGACTTAACAATCACTGAAAACGCCGCGCGGACCGCGGCCCAGCTCCGACGCGCATCTTGCCGACGGAGCCGGGCGTTTTTGCGGCGGCCAGAAATTACTGCTCGTCGCCGGGCCGGATGCCGGCGCCCTGCCGAATGCAATAAGGGTCCCAGAAGCGCTGCGCGCGCACCCGGTCGGTGGTGACGAAACAGCCCTCCCCAGGCAAGGGCGGAAGCCGGTGGACGACCGGCCCCTCAAAGCGAAGCTGGGGCGCGGCCGAAGCGCCCGCGACCGACAGAAGAAGCGCGAGGACGGCGCCGCTCGCTATCTTGGACATGGCGTTTCTCCTTTCTACGCAGATATTTAGCGCACAAACGCCAAAGCGTCGGCAAACGCCGCCGAGACCCCTTTGCAGCCCTGGAATTGTCAAGATAAAGTCGCAAGAGCGCGCGCTCCGTATCAGCACGGCGCGGCGCAATCGGGTGGCGCAATGAAGCTCGAAAAATCCCTGAAAACCGGCGCGGCGGCTCTTGTGCTGGCCGGCGCCTTGATCGCCCTCCCAGCCGCGGCGGAGACGCAACGGCGCATCCCGACGCATCATCCGCACGCGCACAAGAGATTCGATTGCGGCGGCAGCGCTTGCTGGGACCACGCCGGCCCCCAGCGCCATCACAATTTCCAAAAACAGGGCGACGACGCGTCCTTCCGGCTGCTGAACAGGCGATTTTGAGGCGAAAACCGCAGCCTCGCCGCCCTTTTAGGGAAAACAATCGCTTGGCCGGCGCACTCTTGGACTTGCTCGACCGTGGCGGTAATGGCAAAGATCGGGCTCATGAGTCGCTTTCGAACAGCCTTGCTACGGCGGGCTTCCAGGGGCCCGGCCATGACGATCAAGCTCCTCTCGATACTGGCGTTCTCCCTTCTGACGCCTGCTGAGGCGGCGCTGGCGCACGCCCTTGTCCTGCGCTCCAGCCCGAGCGAGGGAACGACCGTTTCGGGGCCCGATCTCATGATTGAAATCCGCTTCAACAGCCGGATCGACGGCAAGCGGTCGCGGCTGACGATCACCGGGCCGGACGGCGCCAGCGTCACGCTGCCGCTGCGCCCCGCCGCCTCGCCCGAGACGCTGAGCGGCGAGGCGACGGGGCTCGCGCCGGGCGCCTATCGCCTGCATTGGCAGACCTTGAGCGTCGACGGGCATCTGACCCAGGGCGACGTCTCCTTCCAGGTCGGCCGCTGACATGCAGGCCTTCATCGAAATCTATGGCTTCCTGGCCGTCGTGCTGCGCGGCTTTGCGCTCACGGCGCAGTCGGGAGCGATCGGCGGCGTGGCCTTTCTCGCGCTGCTCGACCGGCTCGGCGGCGCGCGGGAGGAGCTGCGCCGCGCGACTCTCAGCCTCCTCTTCTTGTGCGCCATCTGCCTCGCCGTCGCGCAGACGCTCGCCGCCGGGGCGCTCGGGGCGATGCTGGTCGGCACGCTCGGCCTGCATCCTTTCGATGCGCTCGGGGCCGACGCGGCGTTGATCGAGCTTGCCGCGGCGCTGATCGCCTGGGCGATCGCGCTGGCGGCCCGGCGCTCTGGCGCCGCGCAGCCGAACGGGCGCGCCAGAAGCGCGATGGCGGCCGCGGCGTTGGCCTTGCTCGCGACGCAGGCGCTCGCCACCCATGCGGCGAGCCGCGCCGACGGCGGCCCCGGGCTGATCCTGGCGGAGATGCTGCATATGGCGGCGGTCGGCGTCTGGATCGGCGGCATTCCTTATTTCCTCATGGCGCTGTGGCGCACGCAGGCGGCCGAGCGCGCCACCATCGCCCGCGGCTTCTCCTTCGTCTCGGTCGCAGCCGTCGCGACGCTGGTCGCGAGCGGGAGTTTCATGGGCCTGCATTATGTGCGGCCCGTCGCGGCGCTCTACGGCACGAGCTATGGCGTGATGCTCGGCGCCAAGCTGCTGCTGCTCGCATCGCTGCTCTTGCTCGGCGGCATGAATTTTTTCACCACTGAAGGGCTGCGGCGGGCGCCGGAGGGCTGCGTCAACCGCCTGCGCCGTTTCGCCGAGGCGGAGATCGGCATAGGGCTCACGGCCCTCTTTTGCGCCGCGTCGCTGACCTCTTTGCCGCCGGCGGCCGATCTCGCGCCGGCCGAGCGGGCGAGCTTCGCCGAGGTGGTCGACCGGCTCGCGCCGCGCTGGCCGGTGCGGCTGGAAAGCCCGGACCACGCCGTTTTGTCGGCCGCCCAGCCCGGCGTCTTGCTGGCGGGACTGCCGTCGGCGGCGCCGCGCACGACCGAGGACATCGCCTGGTCGGAATATAACCACCACTGGGCCGGAATCTTCGTCCTCGCCATGGGGCTGCTGGCTCTGCTGGAGCGCGTCCCTGCGGCGCGGCCGGTCGCCCGCCATTGGCCGCTCGCGTTTCTGGGGCTCGCGGGCTTCCTGTTTCTGCGCGCCGACGAAGCCGTTTGGCCGCTCGGCGAGCTGGGGCTGATCGAGAGCCTGCGCGATCCCGAGATCGCCCAGCACCGGCTGCTGATTCTGCTGATCGTCGCCTTCGGGATCTTCGAGTGGCGGGTGCGCCTCGGCCGCTATTCCTGGCGCCCGGCGCCGCTGGTGTTTCCACTCACGACAGCGGCGGCGGCGGCCTTTCTGCTGACCCACTCGCACGGGCTCGCCAACGCCAAGGAAGAGCTGCTGATCGAGATCACCCATACGCCGCTGGCGCTGGTCGGGGTTGCGGCGGGCTGGTCGCGTTGGCTCGAACTGCGCCTCGAGGGGCGCGCGAGCCGCGCCGCCGGACTTGTCTGGCCCGTTGCGCTGGCCCTCGCCGGCGCGATGCTGCTCTTCTATCGCGAGGCGTGACCGGCGCAGGGGTCTTGGACGACGGCGCCGCTGCGGGCGCCGCCCCGGTCAGGCCTTGTCCGGCGGCGGCAGCCTGCCTTCCGGCGTCGCCTTGTCGATCACCATCGGCAGATATTCTGCGAGCGTGTCCCGGACCTTGTCGACTGGCAGGCCGGCCTTTCTCGCCAGTTCCGAGAGCTTGTCGAGGCCGAGCGCCTGCTGAATCTCGATCGCGTTGATCGGCAGGTTTTGCCCGGTCGACACCCAGGAGCGGATCTTGTTCGCAAAGCCGCTGCTTTCGAACTGTTTCACGACGGCCTCGAGGCCGCCCTGTTTCTCGATGTAGTCCTTGACCAGCGTCGCAGCTTCGGCGCCGATCGCGCCGCCTATGATTCCCTTGATCCAGCTCATATCGCCCTCCTGCGGCGGCCGGCGCCGCCCAGGCTCGCAGATAGGCCGGGAAGACAAAGTGGCAATGCCGCGCTGACTTAGAGCTTTTTGGCCCGAGCGTCCCGGACCTTCCAAGGCCCCGCTTTCCTCAGTTGCGACCAGCGTCGAGCTTGTTCAACAGCTCGATGAAACGATCGGGGATCGGCTGGGTCAGCACGTCCTCGTAAAGCGCGCGCAACTCCTCGCCGAGCCGCTCCTCGATGCTGGCGGTCCGCCGAACCGCGCCCTTTTGGTCCGATGGCTCGGCGCGTCTCGCCGGCCCCTCGGCGGAGGCTCGGCTAGGCTGTTTGCGGGCAGTTTTCGACCGATTGGAGTCCATGAGCGCCCCCGAGACTGTGGCCCTCAGGACCAAGCGCGATCGCACGATTCAAGAAGAACCGACAAGGGTTAATTAACCGTTAAACCTACAGGCGAGTTTCGACAGCCAAGCTTGTCCAAGGCTGAAAGCAGAATCTCCATAAGCCCATAGGTAACAACCGAGCCTGTGGATAACTTAGCGCCGGTTAGATGGGTGTGGCTTTCTGGTGACAGTCCTTATCGTCGAACGCCGCTATAACGTTAAGACGATTCAAGCAGTAATCAGACGACCGAAGTCTTCCTATGACGATTGGTCGGGCACAAGCGCTTCTCTTCAAGTTTTTCCTGGCTCATGAAAAGCCCTTGATTGCGAAGGGGCGACGGAAACTTTCACGTCGAGGCGAAGGAATGCAAGAGAACGCGTGCGCGGCGATCCGGGGACTCTCAACCATCATCGTCGAAGAAACAAGTCTTTTGCGAAAAAGGCTGACGCTCATCCTTTCGGCCGCGGGATTCGACATCCGATGCGCGGCGCAAGCGCTCGACGCGGAAACCGTGGCGGCGGTCAAGGGATCGACCCCGGGCCTGCTGATCATCGGCGCCGGCCGCGATCTCGACGCGACCATGGAGCAGGTCGCGCAGTTCAAGCGGCTGCAAAAGGACGGCCTGGTCGCCGTGCTGATCGACGAGGCCAGCGCCACGCTGCACGGCGCCGCCGCTCTGTTCAAATCGGGCGCCGACGCCTGCCTGAGCAAGGACGCGACCGACGACGTGCTGGTCAGATCGCTGGAATTGCTGGCGCTCGGCCAGCGCGTCGTCCCGCAAACCCTGGTGCGGGCGCTAGCCGCGCGCGCGACGCCGCCCGCGCCGGCGGCTCCGCCGCGTCACAAGCCGACCGATGCGGATGTTCCGACGCCGCCCTTGTCGGCGCAGGAGAAACGCATTCTGCGCTGCCTCGTCGACGGGCATTCGAACAAGGGCATCGCCCGCAGATTCGACATCGCCGAAGCGACGGTGAAAGTGCATCTGAAGGCTATCCTGCGCAAGATTCGCCTCCAGAACCGCACCCAGGCGGCGATTTGGGCGCTGAACAACGCTCCGGCGCTGCACAATGAGGCGGAGACGGCCGCGCCGCCCCAAGCGGCCGAAAGAAAGTCGATCGCCGCGTGACGCGCCTCACCGGCGCCGACGCCGACGCCGGCGCCAGAACTCGAACAAGCCGCCGAAAATCACCATGGCGACGAGATAGGTCACGCCGGTGCGGGCGATGTCGGGCATGTCCTCCGTGACCGCGGGCAGGAACAAAAAGGCTGCGAGCGTCACGAGTCCCGCGACGACGGCCGCCAAAAATGCGTCAAAATCCATTTTCCCCTCCCGCTGGAGCGTTTCCCGCCGAAGCGGAAACCGGGTCGGCGACAAACGCTCTAGAGAAACGGCTCTCCCGGCCGCCTGTCGCAAGGATAAGGGCGCGCGCCCGGCCCGCCAAAGGGCGTTTTCCGCCATTCTTGCCGTCAGCGCGATCGGCGCAGGGCGGTTGTGACGAAAATCAAGTTGTGGCGATTGCCGGGTGTATGCGGCGCGCTATTTGGAAATCACTGGTCCTGCGCGGGGCAGGTCCGGCAGAAGAGGGAGATGGCCATGGGCGCGAACTCTTCTCATGTGCTCACCGGCGAGAACACCGTCGCTTTTGGACGAGCGGCGAATGACGACCTCGGCGGCGCCTGCGCCGTCCTGGAGATGGCGGAGGTCTGCTACGGGGGGCCGAGCGTCGACGATTGGCGGCGCGCCTTCACCTTGATCGCGCTGCAATTCCTGCGGCGTCTCAGCGGCTTCGACGACGGCGGCCGCGGCTGGGACGCCTTCAACGAGCGGCTTCTCGTCGCGCATGCGGCGCGGCTGCGGAGCTGACCTGCGGCGCGGGCGCGCGCAAAGGGCGCGCGCCCGGCGCAAAGGAGGTAGCGGGCGTCGACATTAACTTTTCGTTAGTAATTTCGATGATGTCATCGGGGCGTTAAAGATTGAGGCGTCCCGATGAGCGCGCAGCCTTTCTTGAGAACCGAGCCGCGACCCGCTTCCTACAAGCGGGTGCATGTGGGCCTCGCGGGACGCTACAAGTTCCGCGACAACATCTATCCTTGCCGAGCGGTGGAAATGTCGGCCGGAGACGTGCGTCTGCGCGCGCCGGTCGCCCCTCCCCCCGAGGAAAGGGTCGTCGTCCAGCTCGATGAGCTCGGCGCTTTCATCGGCGCGGGCGCACAGGCCGAGGCCGAGGGCTTCGTGCTGCCGCTACGCCTCACGGCGCAACAACGGTCGCGACTCGCCGATCGTCTCACCTGGCTCGCCAACCGGCGCTTTCTGGAGCTGCGCGAAAAGCGCGGCTTGCCACGCGTCGTCCCGCGCGAGCCAGCGGCGGCGCTCACCCTGCCGTGCGGCGGGGCGCATAGCGTCACGATCCGCGACCTCTCCGCCGGCGGCGTTTGCGTCGACACGCCGCTGCGCCCGGCGATCGGCGCGGCTCTGCGCCTCGGCCAGGCGCCGCTGGTCGTGCTGCGTCACACCGAGAACGGCTTCGCCGGCATTTTTGCCCGGCCGCTGGAGCGCATCGACGAGTTCATCCAGCTGTGATCTATCGCCCGCCGTCCGGCTATTTCACCGCGGGTCTCGACGCCGACCCCGAACTTGCGCGACACATCCGCGGCGAGTTGCAACGCCAGCGAGACGGCGTCGAGCTAATCGCTTCCGAAAATCTCGTCTCGCGCCTTGTGCTGGAGGCGCAGGGCTCGGCGCTCACGAACAAGACCGTCGAGGGTCTGCCCTTCGCGCGTTATTACGGCGGGGCGCAATTCGCCGACGCGATCGAGGCGCTGGCCGGGGAGCGCGCGAAAAAACTGTTTCGCTGCCGCTTTGCGAATGTGCAGCCGCATTCGGGGTCCAACGCCAACGCCGGCGTTTTTCTCGGGCTGCTGAAGCTCGGCGACACCATCCTCTCGATGGACGTGGCGGCCGGCGGCCATATCAGCCACGGCCATCCGGCGACGCTTACCGGCCGCGATTATCGCATCGTCTCCTATGGCGTAAACCGCGCGACCGAGCGCCTCGACTTGGACGAGATCCGCAGGCTCGCGCTGCGCCATCGGCCGCGGCTGTTAATCGCCGGCGGGACGGCCTATCCGCGGACGATCGATTTCGCCGCGCTGCGCGCCATAGCCGACGAGGCGGGCGCTTTTTTCATGGTCGACATGGCGCATGTCGCAGGCCTCGTAGCGACGGGGCTTTATCCCGATCCGCTGCCGCATGCGCGCGTCGTCACGACGACGACCTATAAATCGCTGCGCGGCGCGCGCGGCGGTCTCGTGCTGTGGGACGACCCCGCCCTGTCGAGCCGCATCAATCGCGGAATTTTCCCCGGCGTGCAGGGCTCGGTGATGCTGCATGGCGTCGCCGGCAAGGCCGCCTGTTTCGGCGAGGCGCTGCGCGACGACTTCCGGCTCTACTGCGCCGCCGTGCGCGCCAACGCCGATGCGCTCGCCGACGCCCTGCAAGAGGCGGGGCTGCGGCTCGTCGCCGGCGGCACGGATACGGGGCTGATGCTCGTTGACCTCACGGCGCGGGGCGTTTGCGGCGCCCGGGCCGCTGCGGCGCTGGAGGCGGCAGGCCTCGCCGTCAACAAGAACCAGATCCCCTTCGACCCTCGACCGCCGGAAGCCCCCTCGGGTCTGCGCCTCTCCACCAACGCCGGAACCGCGCGCGGTTTCGGCGAGGAAGAATTTCGCCAGATCGCCCGGTGGATCGACGCCGCGTTGCGGGCGCAAGACGACGCCGAACGGCTCGCTCATATAAAGGCGCAAGTCACGGAGCTGTGCAGAGCCTACCCGATATATTGATTTATGGAGCCCTGGCGCGAAGTGTTTAGACGGCGCCGCGGCTGTTTCTCGTGTCGTAACGCCTATCCTGTCTGAAAGTATAAACGTCGGTGCGGGACGCGCGTCTCGCTCGGCGAAGACCAAGAATGCTGTTTGAATTTTTCACAATCTATCGTGCGGCGCCTTTGTCGGGCGCAGAAAAAAGGATCCTCAGCCATGATTCTCGTGCAAAAATTACTGGCCGAATTCGTCGGGACGTTCTGGCTCGTTTTCGGCGGCTGTGGCAGCGCCCTGATTTCCGCGGCTTTTCCGCAGCTCGGCATCGGCTTTCTCGGCGTCGCCTTCGCCTTCGGCCTCACGGTGCTGACGGGCGCCTACGCCTTCGGCCCGATCTCCGGCGGCCACTTCAACCCGGCCGTATCGCTCGGCTGCGTCGTCGCCGGCCGGATGTCGTGGAAAGAGCTGATCCCCTACGTCATCGTGCAGGTCGTCGGCGCGACGGCGGCGGCGGGCGTGCTCTATGTGATCATGCTCGGCAATATCGACTTCTCGCTCGCCAATGGCTTCGCCGCCAATGGCTATGACGAGCATTCGCCGGCGGGCTACACGATGCGCTCCGCCTTGATCGCGGAAATCGTTCTCACGGGCTTCTTCCTGCTCGTCATCCTCGGCTCGACCGAGCGGCGCGTCCCGGCCGGTTTCGCGCCCATCGCCATCGGCTTGACGCTGACGCTCATTCATCTCGTCGATATTCCGATCAACAACGCTTCCGTGAATCCGGCCCGCTCGACGAGCCAGGCGATCTTCGTGCAAGGCTGGGCGTTCGAGCAGCTCTGGCTGTTCTGGGTCGCTCCGCTCGCCGGCGGTCTGCTCGGCGGGCTCGTACACCGTTTTCTCTTTGCGGAGCGCTGAGGTAATGAGGCCGGAGAGGAGTTCCCGATGCGCGCTGCTCTCCGGTTTTTACTCTTGTTCGCCGCCCTTTGTCTCGCGGGCTGTTACGAATTGCTCGAGCCCGTGCTCGAGAGGGGCGAGAAAGCGCCGATCGCCGGCCGCTTCCAATGCGTCGACGACTTCACCGGCGAAAAACGCACCGACAGTTTCGACGAAAAAGCCTCCGGCTTTTTCTTTCGGGATTATCGCTACGCCGCCTCGGACGGCGCCGAGCTGATGTTCCTGCGTCTCGACGGGGATTTTTACCTCGTCCAGACGAAGGACAAGGACGGCTCCATCACCGCGAGCTTCGCCGAGTTCCTCAGCGACAAAACGATCGCGCTCTTCGTCGCCAAGCTCGTTACCCGCGGCGAGGCGATCGAGGCGCTGGCGAGAAAATATAAAGTGAATATTTCCTACGCTCCTTCCGCCAATCTGCGGCTGGTCGGGGCGCGAGGCGACATATTGGATTTTCTGCGCGCGCACGATCGCAGCATGGTGACATTGACGACGCATTGCGCGCGTCTTCCGTAAGGCGGCGCGCGCAAAACTCCAGCGCCCTTTTTCTCCTCCTCGCGAGCCGCCATCCACTTTACCGGCGAATGCTCTAATTGACGCTCCACGCCGCATGTGGAGCACGCATGGCCGTAACGCTCGTCTCGCGCGCCGAAGCGCCATCTCTGCAACAGCGTCTCTTCGAGACGCGCCGGCGCAGCCGCGCGCTGGCCGCGCCGCTGTCGCCCGAGGACATGACCGCGCAAGCGATGGAGGACGCCAGCCCGACCAAATGGCATCTCGGCCATACGAGCTGGTTCTTCGAGGCTTTCGTGCTCGGCCCGCATCTGACGGGATACCGCCCGTTCAATCAAGACTATGATTATATTTTCAACTCCTATTACGACAGCGTCGGCCCCCGCCACGCGCGGCCCAAGCGCGGCCTCATCACCCGCCCGAGCTGCGGGGAGATTTTCGACTATCGCAGCCATATCGACGCGGCGCTGGCCGAGTTATTCAGCCGCGGCCTCAATGAACAGACGGCGCAGCTTGTCGAGCTCGGCGTCAACCATGAAGAACAGCATCAAGAGCTGATGCTCACCGATATTCTTGCGCTTCTGTCGCAAAACCCGCTGCGCCCCGCCTATCGCCGCGCGCCTGTCGCGCAGGAAACACAGGCCCCGACGCCCATGGAATGGATCTCTTTTTCCGGCGGGCTCGTGGACATCGGCCATGACGGCGCAGGCTTTTGTTATGATAACGAAATGCCCTCGCATAAAGTCATGCTCGCGCCTTTTCGGCTTGGCGACCGTCCCGTCATCAACGCCGAGTGGCTCGACTTCATAGAAGACGGCGGATATTCGACGCCGACGCTCTGGCTCTCGGATGGTTATGCGACCTCTGTGCGCGAAGACTGGCGCGCCCCGCTCTATTGGGAGCGTCGTGACGGCGCGTGGGTGACGATGACGCTCGAAGGCCTGCGTCCGCTCGACCCCGCCGCGCCGGTCGCGCATGTCAGCTATTATGAAGCAGACGCTTATGCGCGTTGGACGGGAAAGCGGCTGCCGACCGAACACGAATGGGAGCACGCGGCGAAAAGCGTCGCAATCGACGGAAATCTCTCCGCCGCCCTCGCGCCGCAAGCCGCGCGCCCATCGGCAGGCTTGCGCCAAATGTTCGGCGATGTCTGGGAGTGGACGCAAAGCGCCTATGCGGCTTACCCAGGCTATCATGCGGCCCCCGGCGCGCTTGGCGAATATAACGGCAAGTTCATGGTTAATCAGATGGTGCTGCGGGGCGGCTCCTGTGCGACGCCGCCACATCACATTCGCCCAAGCTATCGCAATTTTTTCTACCCGCACCAGCGGTGGCAATTCGCCGGCTTGCGGTTGGCGAGCGGAGTGGAGTGATGCAGGCTTTTCCCTTTGGAACGACCGCGCGTCGGCGCGACAGCGTCGACGAAGCCTTTGCGAAAGAAGCGCTCTTCGGCCTCTCGCAACCACGCAAGAGCCTGCCTTCACGCTTCCTTTACGACGCCCGAGGCAGCGCGCTCTTCGAGGAGATAACCAGGCTCCCCGAATATTATCCGACACGCGCGGAAATCGAGATACTTGAAAAGCATGGTCACGAGATGATCGAGGAGCCGGCTGACGCCGTTCTCGTCGAGTTCGGCTCCGGCTCCAGCCGCAAGACCGAACTGCTTCTCGAACGCTTCCCGAGTCTCGCCGCCTATGTCCCGATAGACGTTTCGCGCGATGCGCTCGACGCCGCCGCGCTGCGTTTGGCGAAACACTTTCCCCGACTCGACATCCGCCCCATCGTCGGCGACTTCGCCGAATTGCGAGGCCTTGCCGGACTCCTGCCGGGCCGCCGCCGCATCGGTTTTTTTCCAGGTTCCACGATCGGCAATTTCTCCCCGCTCGAAGCCGTCGATCTCTTGTCGAACATGCGTCTCGCCTTGGCGCCGCAGGGACGTCTCATCATCGGCGTCGATCTGCGCAAGGAGCGTGACCGTTTGATCGCCGCCTATAATGACGCCGCTGGCGTCACCGCCGCGTTCAATCTAAATCTTCTCGAGCGCGTCAATCGCGAGCTTGATGGAACGTTCGAAGTGGAGGCGTTTCAGCACGCCGCTCTCTACGACTCCGTTCGCGGCCGGATCGAAATGCACCTCGTTGCAAAAGACGAATACGAAGTTTTCGTGCGCGGGCGCCGCTTCCGTTTTTGCGCAGAGGAAACGATCCACACGGAGAATTCCTATAAATTCACTGTCACGCAATTTCAGGACCTCGCCCGGCGGGCGCGTTGGACGCCGCGCCGTTTCTGGACCGACGCCGAAACTTTGTTCAGCGTGCATGAGCTGATCGCAGGTTGATGCAGCCATGCGAAAGTTCTGGGGAGACTTCTCATGAGCAGCATGAGCGGATCGTCCGATCTGTCTCGCGGCCCCTTCAACATCGAGGCGCGCCGCGCGATGAGCGCGAACCTTGCGCGAAACTGGTGGGCCATAGCAATTCGCGGCGTCGCGGCCGTGGTATTTGGAATCATCGCCGTGCTTGCGCCAGGCGTGACCGTCTTGTCGCTGGTGATCGCATTTTCGGCTTACGCTTTCGTCGATGGCGCGATGGGCGTCGTTTCGGCCGTGCGCGCCGCACAGCGCGGCGAAACCTGGACATATCTCGCAGCCGCCGGCATCGTCAGCATAGCGGCTGCGATCGTCGCCTTGGTATGGCCTCGATTGACCGCCGTCATCTTCGTCCTGCTGATCGCCGCGCGCGAGCTGGTCGCTGGCGGCCTGATGGTTGTGTCCGCGATGCAACTCGACGCCGACCATGGCCGCGGCTGGCTCGCGCTCTGCGGCGCTCTTTCCTTCATCTTCGGAATTCTACTTGCTATCGCGCCGTTCATCGCTGCGTTGGTCTTGGCTTGGTGGCTCGGCGTTTATGCGCTGGCGATTGGCGTTTCTCTTCTTATTCTCGCTTACCGGCTGCGCACACGGCATGTGGAGCGTCAACAAGGGTATGCCCCATGAAGGCGAATAGATTTGTATTTCTCGCCATTCTCGTAACGGCGAGCGCAGAGGCGCGGGAGCTTCGCGTCTGCGCGGATCCCAATAATTTGCCTTTCTCGAATGAAAAAGGCGAGGGCTTCGAGAACCGCCTCGCTGAAATTATCGCGCGGGACCTGAACGCGGATTTAACCTACACATGGTGGGCGCAGCGGCGTGGCTTTATCCGCAACACTTTGAAGGCGCAAAGCTGCGACCTCGTGCCGGGCTTTCCGTCCCGCGCAGACATGTTGCGCGTCACCGCCCCCTATTACCGCTCTACTTATGTTTTCATCACCCGCGCCGACTCCGCACCCGTCGCCTCTCTGGATGATCCGCGCCTGCGACAACTTAAGATCGGGGTGCAGCTCATCGGCAATGACGGCATGAACACGCCGCCCGCACATGCGCTCGCCAACCGCGGCGTGATCGACAATGTGCGTGGTTACAGCGTTTACGGCGATTACGCGCAGCCGAGCCCTCCGAGAGCGATAATCGACGCCGTCGCGACGGGCGACGTTGACGTCGCGATCGCCTGGGGACCAACCGCCGGTTATTTCGCGCAAAACTCGGATACGCCCTTGCGCGTCACGCCGGTCACGCCGGCGATAGACGCGACCGGCCTTCCGATGACATTTGCGATCTCCATGGGCGTTCGCAAGGACGATGAAAGTCTGTTGAAGGAAGTCTCGGCGTCGCTCGAGCGGCACAAGGACGAGATCGCCGATGTGCTTGCCGCCTATCACGTGCCGGTCGTCTCCGAACAGCAGGCGAGTGGCGGTAATGAGCGCTAGTGCAAGGTCTCGAGATAAGCGGTCACATCATGGGCTTCCTTCGCAGTGAGGCCCATGTTCGGCATGGCGGAGCCGGGATGAAATTTCTGGGGGTCCATGATCCACGCAGCCATGTTGGCGGGCGTGTTCCGTAATTCTCCTGCGAGAAAAACGCGTTTCCCCACATCGGTCAGCGGCGGTCCGACAGTTCCATGCGCGCCGGTCACCCCCGGTATTTCATGGCAGGCGCCGCAGCCTTTCTCCTCGATGATCTGAGCCCCGCGGTTGGGATCGCCGCCCGGTTCCGGAGTTTGCGCCAAAGCGCGCGTCTGCGGCGCAAGCATAATAATAAGAAGCGCGAGCGTCATCCGTCGTCGGGCTTGCGCGCTTTCCTTTTCATCCTGCCAAAGCCAACGCAGCAGCAACAAGGAAATCAGCACGAGATAAATAAAGCCCGCCGGAACCCACATGATCAAACCCGCCAATTGCTGATCCTCGACAAGCGTTAGACCCCAGCGCGCCGCGCCCGCCGCATGTTCGGGATAAAACGGCCGTGCGGCGAGAATCATCAAGGCGCCCGGAAGACCAGAAACGACCGCGGCGGAAGAAACATGCAGCAAGGCGACTCCATTACCGATGCGCGGGCGCAAGGCGCGTTCGAGTGTCGCCGCCCAAAAAGCATAGGCGCTTGCAAGCAGGCTCGCATGTTCGAGGTAATGCGCGCCTTCGTGATTGTAGCTTAACGCATAAGGGCGCGGCAAATGCCAGAAGACGAAGACCCCGCAGAAGGCGAGCCAAGCGAACACGGCGAAAAATTGTCGCCCGGCAAGACCCGCGGCTCCCGTTCGCGCGAGCAAGAGCGTCAGGGGTTTACGCAAGCGTCTCGGCAAAGCGGCGCCAAACGCCGCGAACGGCCGAGCGAACACGAGAAGCGGCGCGACGATCAAGATCAATAAAAGATGCTGCGCCATATGCACGGCGAAAAGTTCGTGCGTCAGGGCGTCAAAAACGGAGCTGAAGGCTGCCCAGAAGAGGGCGAGCGCTGAGAGAAAAGCGGCGCGCATGCCGAAAGAGCCGCGCGCGCCTCTCAGGTAGAGGATTGCGGCTAACAAAAGAACAAGGATCAGGGAGCCGTCCTCAGTCAATTGCCGCATTGCGTCACCGTGAATAATTCAAGCGTGTTGAAGCCGATGGCGAAGAAAAAGAGCGCGCCGAACAAGGCCGCCCAGGAGGCGAGATTTTGCGCATTGTCATGGCCGCCCTCGAGAATGTTGAGCGGCTCTTTCGCTTGCTCGACTTCTCTGCGCCAGAGCATCATTCCCAAAGCGCCGCCGATCACCGAGAACGCGAGCATCAACAGGTTGAAGCCCAGCACCGCTGGCCAGACCCAGTCCCAGCCGGGAAGGAAATTTACGCGCGGCGCTGTCGAAGGAAAGCAGGCGTGACTCGACACGGCGTAATTGACGAGCAGCTGCGCGCTCCAGGCGAGCGGCGGCAAGGCGAGCAATATGGCGAGCGCCGCACGGCCCTTGCGCGCGCGTCTCGGACCGCCGGCGGCCTGCGTTGTGTTGACGGGCGTAGAGGGCATCGGGATCCCCTAGAGATGCGGCACGATGTAGAGGGAGAAAAACACCGTCAGCCAAACCACGTCGACAAAATGCCAGTAAGCCGCGCCAACGCCCACCGGAGACTCGCGCCGCTCGTCGATGCGGCGCATCACCAGCCACAGCAGCAGAAAAAACAAGATCAACAAGCCGGCTGCGACATGCGCCATATGGAAACCTGTGATCGTGAAATAGAGGGAACCATAGGCGTTGGTCGAGGGATTGAAGGGCTTTGAGGCCCATTCCTGAAACTGCACTGCGAGGAAAATTGCGCCGAGAATGATCGTGAGAATCAGCCAGAAAGAGGTTCGGCCGCGGGCGTGAGTTCTCGCCGCGCGGGAGGCGCGCCAGGCTGTGATGCTGCTGATGAGCAGAATGATCGTGTTCGGCAAGGAGAGCTTGAATTCCGGCGGCGAGGCCGGGAAAAAGTTCCGCCCGTTCTGCGCCACGAAGTAATAGTAGGAAAATTGCAGATAGATGAAGAGCGACGCCTCCGTCAGGATCAGCATGATCACGCCGCTCCAGCCGAGAGCGTGATGGCCTGCTTGGAGGTCGAGGGGGGCACTCGCTTCGCTCATGGCGCGCCTTCGCTTTCACTTTGTTTCCGTGGCCAAAGCCAAAAAACGAGGCCAAGGAAGGTCGCGCCCGCCGCCGCCGCCGCAAGCGACCAGACTTGAAAGAGCCCCGCGAAAAACAAGGCGAGCATTGCGCATGCGGTGACGAAAGGCGCGATCGAGTCTTCCGGCATTTTGAGAATAGTGTCAGGCTCCGCTTCAAGGGCGGATGTGGCGACTGCTTCCTTGCCCTTGTCGAGCGCCGGGCCGCGGCCGACGCGCGAATAAGCTTCGCCATAGAGGCGGCGCTCCCATAAGGGATAGCGGCTCGCGACGGTCGGAATGGTGGAAAAATTATAGGGCGGCGGCGGCGACGTCGTCGCCCATTCGAGCGTCGGCGCATCCCATGGATTGGGGCCGGCGAGCGCGCCGCTGCGCAGACTGACGGCGACGTTGATCAGCAGGAGCAGAATGCCGGACGCCAGAATGAAGGCGCCGATGGTGATAATGAGATTGGCGATATCCCAGCCGAAATTTTCCGGATAAGTGTAAATCCGCCGCGGCATGCCAAGCAGGCCGGTAATGTGCATCGGAAAAAACGCGAGGTTGAAGCCGATGAAGACAAGCCAGAAATTCCAGCGGCCGATTCGCTCGCTCAGCAAGCGACCTGTGAATTTCGGAAACCAGACATAGATCGCGCCAAGCACTGCGAAGACATTAATGCCGATCAGCACGTAATGTAGATGAGCGACGATGAAATACGTGTCGGTGAGTTGCAGATCGGCGGGGACGGCGGCGGTCATTACGCCGGAGACGCCGCCGATGACGAACATTGCGATGAAAGCCGCGAAATAAAGGAAGGCTGTCGTTATAACGGGACGCCCGGTCCAGATTGTCGCGATCCAGGCGAAGACGGCGATGGCGCTCGGGATGGTGATGACAAAGGATGCGCCGCTAAAAAAAGACAGCGCCAGGAAAGGGAGGCCGGTCGCAAACATGTGATGCAACCAGACGCCAAAGCCGAGAATCATCGTTGTGATGGTGCCGAAGATCACCGCCGCATAGCCGACGAGCGGCCGGCGGCAGAAAATCGGCAGCGCATCGGAGACGAGGCCCATCGCCGGCAGCACGACGACATAAACCCAAGGATGTGCGAAGATCCAGAAGAGATGCTGCCACAGCAGCGGTTGGCCGCCCTCCATCGCGCCAAAGAAATGCGTGCCGAAACGGCGGTCGAGCCAGAGCAGAAAAAAGGCGAGGCTTACCGCCGGAACGGCGAAAAGATTGCCGACGGAAACCGTCGTCGTGCCCCAGGTGAGCACCGGAATTTTGCTGACAGTCATGCCCGGCGCGCGCAGGCGCATGGCCGTGACGATGAAATTCGCGGCGCCCACGGTCGTTGAAATGCCGAGCAGGATCATGCCGAGCGCATAAAAGTCCATGTTCGGCCCGGGATTATATTTGGTGAGCGCAAAGGGGACATAGTTGAACCAGCCGTCGTTCGGCGCGGCGCCCATTGCGAGGCTCGCATAAAGCAAGAGACCGGCGGCCAGATATGTCCAATAAGAAAATGCGTTGAGCCTTGGGAAAGCCATGTCGCGCGCGCCGAGGATCAGCGGAAACAGATAATTGCTGAAGCCCGAGAGAACCGGCAGCGCGTAGAGAAAAATCATCGTTATGCCGTGCAGCGAGAACAGCTCGTTATACTGCTTCGGCGTCACCAGCGTTTGGTTTGGCTGCGCGAGTTGCAGGCGCATGATCAGCGCCTCGATGCCGCCGAGCGCCAGAAAAATGAAAGAGGTGACGATGTAGCGCAGGCCGATTTCCTTGTGATCGACCGTTGAAAGCCAGCCGATGAGGCCAGGCTCCGTCTCCCAAATGCGTTCGAGTTTTTCGCGCACGCCGGCGACTGGCTCGGTCTCGTCCATCAAGCGTTCATGGTCGGCGATCGTCACGCGCGCGTCCCCTATTTTAAAGTCTCGAGAAAAGCGCGGATCCGGTCGAGATCATGCGCCGAAATGTCGAGCCCCGGCATATGGCAGCCAGGCTTCAAGCCCTGCGGATTGGCGATCCAGCCGGAGAGATAGCCGATATTATTTGGAAAGCTCGCCGCAGCGATGGTGCTGCGGCTCATCAAATGCGTGAGATCCGGCCCGACACGGCCGCCGGCCTGCGTTCCGCGCGCCGTATGGCAGGCGCCGCAGTTCAACACGAAAAGATCGGCCGCGTCGCCAAGCTCATTGGGCCGCGAAGGCGCCGCGGCGATCTGCGCCTTGCGCCAGGCGGTGTATTCGTCCGGCGGGTCGGCTTTCACCAAGAGCCCCATATGCGCGTGTTGCTTGCCGCAATATTCGACGCATTGGCCGCGATAAACGCCGGGCCGGTTCGCCTTCAGCCAGGCGAGATTCATCTGGCCGGGGATCACATCGGTCTTGCCGCCGAGCGCCGGAACCCAGAAAGAGTGGATCACGTCGTCGCTCGCGAGAATGAATTTCACCGTTTCGCCGACTGGAATGTGCAGCTCGTTGGCGGTGGTGAAACTCTGCGACGGATTGGCGTCGTGATAGTTGAATTCCCACCACCATTGATGCGCGCGGACTTCTATTTCGAGCTGCGTGTTCGGCGGCGGGCCGAGGATCGCCGCCATCGTCACGCCGTTCCAGACAACGAGGCCGATCAGCACCAGAGTTGAAACGCCGACGCCGATGGTGATCCATGCGCCGCCGCCCGGCTGACTCATCACGGCGATCGGCCCTTGGGTCGGCATGGAATCGCGCGAGCGGCGCAGCCAGGCGCCGGAAAGCACGAAGGCGGAAATCAGAATGATCACCACGCAGGAGACGAAGATGAGGCCCCACAGCAGCGGCGTGGTCGCATCGGCCTTGTCGCCGAAGCCGCTCAGATAGCTGAGCGGCGTATCGGCGCGCGCGCTATTTATACAAGCGAGCACACCTGCAAAGGCGAAGAATGCGCGCCACATCGCTCGCCCCTATTTCTTTGTTCCGGGCTGGCGCCCGGAGGAGAAAGGCTCGGTCATCCGCCATGGAGTCGGGCTGCTGACGAATTCGGCGGGAACCTGCTCGATCGACGGCGACGTGGGCGAGATCGTCTTGCCTAATTTATCGCTCGGCTTTTCGGCGATGCTTTGCACATAGGAAACGAGGTCCCAGATCGCATCGCTCGGCAACATGCCGGCCCAGGCGGGCATGCCATTGGGACGCCCCTGCGCGATGGTGAGATAAATCTGCGCCGGTTTGCTACCGTAAATCCATTTATTGTCGCTGAGCGACGGCCCCATCCCGCCGCCGCCGTTCGGCGCATGGCAGCCGACGCAGTTGAAGGCGATGAAGTTGTTCATGCCGCGCTGAACGCTCTCCGGGTCGTTGTGCAGCGGATTCTGAATATCGGGCGAGGCCGCGACATTGCCGGGGTAGAGGTTGCTGATGGGAACATTTGCGAGCGGCTGGCCATTGCCGGGCTCGTGAATGCGCGGCGTTCCGGCGCTCGGTTGTCCGGCGTGCTGCTGGGCGAGCGCCGCCGGGGCGAGGAGGAGGGAAAAGAGAAGCGCAGCTTGCCGCATCAGGGCCTCCCATGCCGGCGCGGGCGCGGCTGTCGCGCAGGCGGTTGCGGTTGCGGCTGTGGCGGCGCAGGCGGCGGCGCGGCCTGTGACGGCGCGGCCTGTGACGGCTGCGCGACGTCGCTTGGCAGCGCGAAGACCAACAGATCGCTGCCGGCCGCCGTATGTGCGGCGAGATCCTGCATCGCGCCCGTGAAGCCGAGCGCGCCGTTGCGCACCCGCGGATCGACCTCGGCATTGGCGACGACGCCCGGCCAGCCGCCGACGCCTGAAAGGATCGCGATATATTGCCGCCCGTCCTTGCCCTGGAACGACACCGGTTGGCCGATGATCCCGGAGCCGGCGCGGAACCGCCACAGCTCCTTGCCGTTCGTCGCGTCGACGGCTTTGAACCAGCGGTCCATCGTGCCGTAAAAGGCGATGTCGCCCTTGGTGACGAGCGCGCCGCTCCAGGCCGGGAAATTTTCCTTATTGGCCCAAACCTTCGTGCGCTTCACCGGGTCCCAGGCGGCGACTTCGCCGCGATAGCCGCCGGGCCCCGCATACATGTCGACCGTCGCGCCGACATAGGGCGTGCCGGCGATATAGCCGACCTCGGTCGCCTGGTAATTCATGCACAAATGCTGATGCGGCACATAGAGCAGCCGCGTTCTCGGCGACCAGGCGACGGGCTGCCAATCCTTGGCGCCGGGCGAAGCCGGGCAGACATCCTGCGCCGGCTTGCCAAGGGGCGCGATCTTCGCGGGGTTTGGCGTCGGCCGGCCGGTCTTCACGTCGACGCCGAGATAGGCGTTCACCGTGTCGTAGGCGTCGGCGGAAATGACTTCGCCGCTCTCGCGGTCGATCACATACATGTAGCCGTTGCGGCCCGGATGCACGAGCGTCTTGCGATCTTTCCCGTCTATATTGAGATCGAGCAGGACGTTTTCGTTTATTTCGTCATGGTCCCAAAGATCATGCGGGTTGAGCTGATAGGCCCAGCGCGCCTGGCCGGTGTCGGGGTTGCGGGCGAAAATCGCCGTGGTCCAAAGATTGTCGCCGGGCCGCTGATTGGGGTTCCAGGGGCCCGGATTGCCGACGCCGTAATAAATCAGGTTGAGCTGCGGATCGTAGGAGATCCAGCCCCAGATCGTGCCGCCGCCGATCTTCCAGGCGTCCGGCGGCCAGGACGAGACGCCGAGATCCTTGCCCTTGAACTGGTCGTAGAAAGGCTTGAACTCGGAACCGATCAGCACATCCTGATCCGGGCCAGTCGAAAAGGCGCGCCAAAGGATCTTGCCGCTGCCTTCATCGACCGCGGTGAGCTTGCCGCGCACGCCCAATTCGCCGCCGCTGTCGCCGACGAGCACTTTGCCCTTCACGACGAGCGGCGCCATGGTGACCGTCTCGCCGAGATTGATGTCGCCGATCTTGGTGTTCCAGACTTCCTGGCCGGTGTTCGCGTCTATGGCGACGACGTGATTGTCGAGCGTGGCGAGGAAGACCCGGCCGCGATCATAGGCGAGCCCGCGCGTGACGACGTCGCAGCAGGCCACGCCTTGCGAGGCCGGATCGGTCGCCGGAACATAAGCCCACTTCAGATCGCCGCTCGTCGCGTCGAGCGCGAAAACCTTGTTCGGAAACGGCGAGACGATGAACATCGTATCGCCGACGATCAGCGGCGCCGCCTCCTGCCCCTTCGGAATACCGAGCGAAAAACTCCAGGCAAGCTGGAGTTTTGCGACATTGTCCTTGGTGATCTGGTCGAGGTCGCTGTAGCGGGTGTTGGCGTAATCGCGCGGGGCCATCACCCATTGCTTGGGGTCTTTACTGGTCTCGTTCAGATCCTGAGCGGTCGCCGCCGCGCAAGGAAGGAAACACAGAAGCGCGGCAATAGACCAAGTTTTCATGGGCAATGTCCCGGACTCTTCGTTTGCTCGCAGCTAGCGCAGGGAGGGGGCGGGACAATCGCGCGAGAGACTGGCAGAAACTGCGGTTATTACGTGCGCATGTCCGGCAAAGCCTTGGCGGCCTGCAGTAGATTTTCACCTATACTTACAGTTATCCCCTAAGAAACGATCGTCCTTGGCGCGCTCCCGGCCCGGCTTGCGCCGCGGCGCGGCTTCCCCCAAATAGGGGGTTGGACATGAGCGGCCGGGCCAATCGGACGGCGGCGCAATGGGCTTTGGTAAGAGACGATGCGTGATCCCTATGACGTTCTGGGCGTGCCGAAGTCGGCGAACGCCGGCGAGATCAAGAAGGCGTTTCGCCATCTCGCCAAAAAATACCACCCCGATCACAATAAGACCGACCCCAAGGCCAAGGAGCGCTTCGCCGAGGTGAACGCGGCTTATGAGATCATCGGCGACGAAACGAAAAAGGCGAAATACGACCGCGGCGAAATCGGCCCCGACGGCAAGCCGCGTTTCGCCGGTTTCGAGGGCTTCGGCGGCGGACCGGGCGGTTTTGGCCGCGGCGGGCCGGGCGCGGGGCATTTCGAGTTCAATTTCGGCGGCGGCGGCGGCTTCGAGGACATTCTCTCCGATCTCTTCGGCGGGGCGCGACGCGGCGGGCGCGGCGGCGGCGGGGCGCGGGCGCAAGGCCAGCGCGGCGCCGATGTGACGGCGACCGCCCATGTGCCGCTCGAAACCGCGGCGAAGGGCGGCCACGCCCGCGTCGTTTTGCCGAATGGCCGCACGCTCGACGTGAGCATTCCAGCGGGCGTCGAGGACGGCAAGCAGATCAGGCTGCGCGGACAGGGGCAGCCCGGCGCGCTCGGCGGCGAGCCCGGCGACGCCATGGTGACGGTGAAGATCGCGCCGCACCCCTTTTTCCGCATCGAGGGGCGCGACCTGCGACTCGATCTGCCGGTGACGCCCTATGAGGCGCTGCTCGGCGGCACGGTCGCGGCGCCGACGCTGGAGGGGCGCGTCGAGCTTTCCGTTCCGCCCGGCTCCAACGGCGGCAGGGTGTTGCGCCTGCGCGGCAAGGGCCTGCCGGCGTCCGACGGCAAGCCGGCCGGCGATCTCTATGTGACGCTGCGCGTCGTGCTGCCAGAGACGCCCGACGCCGAGTTCGAGGCGCTGATGCGCAAATGGCGCGACCAGAAGCCCTATGATCCGCGCAGCAGGATGGGTTGACGCACGCGAGGCGGTCCAGAGCCGTGAGGCGGCCCTGGATTGCTTTGCCTCCGGCTCGCAATGACGTTGGTTAAGGATCGCGCGCCTTCAGGCGTGCATCGCCACGCGCGGTCCGGCGCAAACCCGTCATCGCGAGCGCAGCGAAGCGATCCAGAGCAACCGCGCTCCCTTGAGCGTCACTCCCGGGCGCTCACGGCGCCGCCGATCAGATTCGCCGAGAGCAGAAACTCGCTCGACAGCTCCGCCGCCGCGAGCGGCGCGAATGTAACGCCCGCGGCGGTTTTTTCCGCAAGCGTGCGGCGCGCCGCCACCGCCTCCGGCCAGTCCACACGGCGGAAAGTGATCGTCTGACCCGGGCGCGTCTGCGCCAGCCGGCCGAGATCGGCGCCGATCACCGCGGCGATCTTCGGATAGCCGCCGGTCGGCTGGCGGTCCGCCAT
>JAWOLK010000134.1:0-38290 GCA_033853615.1 Beijerinckiaceae bacterium
TTGCTCGAAGTGCTCGATCCGGAGCAGAACAACACGTTCCGCGACAACTATCTTGCGGTGCCGTTCGATCTGAGCAGGGTGGTGTTCATCACCACCGCCAACATGCTCGACACCGTCCCGGGACCGCTGCGCGACCGCATGGAGATCATCAGCCTTGCCGGCTACACCGGCGAGGAGAAGCTCGAGATCGCCCACCGCTATCTGGTGCGCCGGCAACTGGAGGCGAACGGGCTGAAAGAGGGCCAGGTGGAGGTCGGCGACGACGTGCTCTCCGACATCATCGCCAACTACACCCGCGAAGCCGGCGTGCGCAATCTCGAGCGGCAGATCGGCCAGACGCTTCGGCATGCGGCCGTGCGCATCGCCGAGGGCGCGGCGGGGCCGATCCGCATCACCCGCGACGATCTTCTGGCGATCCTCGGGCCGCCAAGGTTCGAAAGCGAGACGGCGATGCGCCTGAGCGTGCCCGGTGTCGCGACCGGCCTCGCCTGGACGCCGGTTGGCGGCGACATCCTCTTCATCGAGGCGACGCGCATTCCCGGCTCCGGACGGCTGATCCTCACCGGCCAGCTTGGCGACGTGATGAAGGAAAGCGCGCAGGCCGCGCTCTCGATCGTCAAGAACCGGGCGGCCTCGCTTGGTATCGATGCTGGTCGCTTCGAGAAGAGTGACATCCATGTGCACGTGCCGGCGGGCGCGATCCCGAAGGACGGGCCGAGCGCGGGCGTCGCCATGTTCATGGCGCTCGTCTCACTGATGACCGACCGCACCGTCCGCAGCGATACCGCGATGACCGGCGAGATCAGCTTGCGCGGCCTGGTGCTGCCGGTCGGCGGCATCAAGGAGAAGGTCGTGGCGGCGCATTCCGCGGGCATCAAGCGCGTGATGCTGCCGGCGCGCAATCGGCGCGACTATGACGACATCCCCGAGGTCGCCCGCCGCGAGATGGAGTTCATCTGGCTCGAGCGGGTCGAAGACGCGGTTGCGGCCGCGCTGGAGGCGAAGAAGTCCCCCGATGCGCCCGCCGCGGCGCCACAGCTCGCCGGGGTCGACGCATAGGGCGTCGCGTTGGAAGCGCGCTGACGCTTGCCGCCGCGGCACGCTCGGGCGCTGCTTGTTGTCGTGGGCTCCTTCCCAACCGGTCAAGGTGAAGCCGCCGGTCGGCGTTTTCGGCGGCCGCCGATAGTCACTACGGAACGGTTCAACACTGGTTGGCGTTAACAACAACGCGGTGAATTCCGAACCGATGTCCTATCGCGCGCGGCCGATGGAAAACCTTGCCGCCAAATGCATTTTATTCTTATCCCAGTATATTTCCCGCCCCGAACTCATGCGAAGGTGACGGAGTAGGGAGGGGCTCCAATGAACATTACGGTCGGGAGGAAGGCGATCGCAGACGCCACCGCGAAATTAAAAAATTGGGGGCGCTGGGGGAAAGACGATCAGATCGGCACGCTCAATCACATTTTGCCGGAGGATATCGTGCGGGCGGCAGGGCTGATCCGCACTGGCAAGGTGTTTGCGCTCGGCATTCCCCTCGATCGGCGCGGGCCGCAGAGCGGACTGTTCGGTGGCCGCTGGAATCCGATCCACACCATGCTCGCGACCGGCACGGACGCAGTCGCCGGCCGCTACGACAAGGTGCCGGGCATCCGCTATTCCGACGACGCCATCAACATGCCGGTGCAGTCCGCCACCCATTGGGATTCGCTCGGGCACATCTTTTACGAAGAGCAAATGTACAACGGCTTCAACGCGCGCGAGGTCGATTGCAACGGCCTCGGCAAGCTCGGCATCGAGCACACCCGGAACAAGATGGTCGGCCGCGGCGTGCTGCTGGATGTAGCGCGCTTTCGCGGCGTCCCCTGGCTCGAGGACGGCGAGGCGATTTCCAACGACGAACTCGACAAATGCGCCAAGGAGGCGAACGTCGAGATCCGGCGCGGCGATTTCGTCATTCTGCGCACCGGGCAGATGGAGCGCTGCCTGCAGCAGCAGGACTGGGGCGCCTATGCGGGCGGTCCGGCGCCCGGCGTGCGCTTCGAGAATTGCTATTGGTGCCATGAGAAGGAGATCGCCGCGATCTGCTCCGATACCTGGGGCGTTGAAGTGCGGCCGAACGAGACCACCGAGGTCAACCAGCCCTGGCACTGGGTGGTCATTCCGGCGATGGGGCTGACCATGGGGGAGATGTTTTATTTGAAAGAGCTCGCGGAAGATTGCGACGCCGACGGCATCTACGAGTTCTTCTTCTGCGGCGCGCCGCTCATCATCACCGGCGGCTCGGGCTCGCCGATCAACCCGCAGGCGATCAAATAACGCCGCACTTTTCCTCCCCCACGAAGTGGGGCAGGGGAGTGTGGTGGAGGGGGCAGGCTGCTCAGAGCAAGCCGGCACTTGCCCCTACCGGTTCACTCCGCTCGCCACCTCCCCCGCGAGCGGGGCAGGAATTCTCACGCCTTGAACTTCGCGATCTTTTGCTGCTGCTCGCCGAGTCCGTCGATGCCGAGCCGCACGATGTCGCCGGCTTTCAGGAATTTCGGCTCGGGCTTGATGCCCATGCCGACGCCGGGCGGCGTGCCGGTGATGATCACGTCGCCAGGCTCCAGGATGAAGAATTGCGAGCAATACCAGACGAGGTGCGCGACCCCGAAAATCATGGTCTGAGTCGAGCCCTTCTGCCGGGTCTCGTCGTTGACGGTGAGCCACATGTCGAGCCGCTGCGGATCGCGGATCTCGTCCTTGGTGACGAGCCAGGGGCCGAGCGGGCCGAAGGTTTCGCAGCCCTTGCCCTTGCCCCATTGTCCGCCGCTTCGCTCGATCTGGAAGCTGCGTTCGGACACATCGTTGGCGAGGCAATAGCCGGCGACTGCTTCCATCGCCTTGTTCTTGGCGAGATAGCGCGCGCGGCTGCCGATGACGATGCCGAGTTCGACTTCGTAGTCGAGCTTGGTCGAGCCTTTCGGGATCATGGTGTTGTCGTTCGGCCCGCAGATCGAGCTCGGCGCCTTGTTGAAGATGATCGGCTCCTTGGGGATAGGCATGCCGGCCTCGGCCGCATGGTCGGAATAGTTGAGCCCGATGGCGATGAAATTGCCGACGTTGCCGACGCACGGTCCGAGCCGCGGCGTGCCGCGAACCAGCGGCAATTTCTCCGGCTTGAGCTTGCGCAACTTGGTCAGTCCGCTTGGCGACAAAGCGGGGCCGGCGATGTCGGGCACGACCTTGGAGAGGTCGCGGACGCGGCCCTGGGCATCGAGCATGCCGGGTTTTTCGCGCCCTGGGGCGCCGAAGCGGACGAGTTTCATTCAAAGGCTCCTTGGTCGCTATCTTTGAAACCAGCCCTGCCCGCGGTTGCCAGAGCATGATCCGCAAAAGTGATGCCGGTTCTCCGAAAAGATCATGTTACATCAAATACTTAGAGCGAGATGACGATTCAACTGAAACCCATCGCGCTCGGCGGGAAGGCAGGTGAGGCGTCTGTTTTTGTTGCTGGCGATGAAAAAAGCAATCGTGCTGTGAGGATTGCCTCCCGACATTAGACGAAAGGCGAGGGCGGTGAGAGGGTGTGGCGCCATCGCTTTCCGATGCAATCAAGCATTCATCGGCTAGAACGCGCCCGGAAAGGCGCCGCCGTCGATCAACAGATTTTGACCGGTGATGTACCCGGCCTGTGCCGAGCAAAGAAACGCGCAGGCCGCGCCGAACTCCTCGGGGTCGCCAATCCGGTGCGCCGGGACCGCCGCCACACGTTCAGCGAGTGCCGCCTCGGCGCTGATGCCCCGCTTTTTCATCGTGGTTTCCACATAGGTCTGAAAGCGGTCGGTCGCGAACACGCCGGGCAGCAGAAAATTGATGGTGACGTTCGAGGCGGCGACGCTGCGGGCGACGCCGGCAAAAAAAGCGGTGAGGCCTGCGCGCGCGCCGGAGGAAAGGTCGAGGCCGGAAATCGGCGCCTTCACCGAGCCGGAGGTGATGTTGACGATGCGCCCGAACTTCTTGGCGATCATCGGGTCGATGGCTTTCTGGGTGAGTTCGATGGCCACGACCATGTTGGCAATGACGCCGTCGAGCATTTTCTGCCGGTCGAGCTCGCGGAAATCGCGAAACGGCGGGCCGCCATTGTTGTTGACCAGAATATCCGGCTCCGGGCAGGCGTCGAACAGCGCCTTTTGCCCGTCCGCCGCGGCGACATCGGCGACCACGGGGGTGATCTTGGCGCCGGTCGCCTGATGCAGCTCTGCGGCTGTGGCGGCAAGCCGATCGCGGTCCCGGCCGTTGATCACCACCTCGCAGCCTGCTTCCGCCAGCGCCTTGGCGCAGGCGCGACCGAGCCCGCGGCTCGAGGCGCAGACGATGGCTTTACGGCCGGCAATCCCGAGATCCATGGCTTTCAAGCACCCCGACTAGCCAACGCATTCACGGCCATTTCACCACGGGCGGCAGCGAAGACAAGATCGATTCCACATTACCGCCGGTGCGCAACCCAAAAATCGTCCCGCGGTCATAGAGGAGATTGAACTCGACATAGCGTCCGCGGCGCACGAGTTGTTCTTCACGCTCGCTCTCGGTCCACGGCTTGGCAAAGTTACGGCGCACGAGCTCCGGGTAGATGCCGAGAAAGGTGCGGCCGACATCCTGCGTGAAGGCGAAGTCGGCGTCGAAGTCGCCGGAATCCAGCCAGTCGTAAAAGATGCCGCCGATGCCGCGCGCTTCGCTCCGGTGCTTGAGAAAGAAATATTCGTCGCACCAGGTCTTGAATTTCTCATAAGGGGCGACCGCCGCGTGCGCATCGCAAGCGGTCTTCATCGCGGCGTGGAAAGCGATCGTATCGGGATCTTCCTGGGAGCGGCGGACGAGCAAGACTGGCGTCAAGTCGGCGCCGCCGCCGAACCAGGCTTTCGTCGTCACCACAAAGCGGGTGTTCATGTGCACCGCCGGCACATGCGGGTTCTGCATGTGGGCGATCAATGAAATGCCGGTGGCGAAGAAGCGCGGATCGTCGGATGCGCCCGGAATGTCTTTACGGAATTCCGGGGCGAATTCGCCGAACACCGCCGAGACATGGACGCCGACCTTCTCGAACACGCGGCCCTTCATTATAGCCATCACGCCGCCGCCGCCCGGCTTGCCGGTATGGTCGGTGCGGTTCCAGGGCGTGCGCACGAACCGGCCCGGCGTCAGGTCCGCAAGCGGCGCGCTGGCCGGCAGCGTGTCTTCGATCTCCTCGAAGGCCGCCACGATCCGGTCGCGCAGGGTTTCGAACCAAGCGCGAGCAGAGCCTTTGCGCTCCTCGATCACGTTCAAATTCATGACGGT
Organism: Beijerinckiaceae bacterium; assembly: GCA_033853615.1. Taxonomy (GTDB): domain Bacteria; phylum Pseudomonadota; class Alphaproteobacteria; order Rhizobiales; family Beijerinckiaceae; genus Methylosinus. The sequence continues at coordinate 5,320 of JAWOLK010000134.1, forward strand.
GATTTATTACAACGGCGGCGGGCCGTCATCTTTTCGCATTTGTCACATCGGCCGGCGATATAGTGGTCTTTTGCAGGCAGGAGCCCCCCGCATGACACGAGTCCCGAACCCACCGACGCGCCGGCGCCTGCTGCAGGCTGCCGGCGGTGCCGGACTCGGCCTTGTGGCGGCTCCTTTAATTTTGCGCGCATTTAGCACCCGGTGCTGGGCTGCCGGCGATCCGTTCAGCCTCGGGGTGACGTCAGGCGCCGGGCGCCCGGACGGCTTTGTGTTGTGGACGCGGCTTGCGCCAGAGCCTTTGTCGCCGAATCCGCAGATGCCGGGCGGCATGCACGGCGGCGATGTCACCCTGGGTTATGAGATCGCCACCGATCCCGCTTTGCGCGAGATCGTGCGCCGTGGTGAAGCGACTGCCGAGCAGGCCTTCGCGTATTCGGTGCATCTCGATGTGCGTGGCCTGGAGCCCAGCCGGCCCTATTGGTACCGCTTCACCAGCGGGGACGCGGCAAGCCGCATCGGCCGGGCCGCGACGCTTCCGGCCCCGGATGCAGTGCCTGAGCGCATGCGTTTCGCCTTCGCCTCGTGCGCGAATTACGAGCACGGCTTTTTCTCCGCGTACCGCCATCTCGCCGACGAGCATCCGGAATTCGTGCTGCTTCTCGGCGACTACATCTACGAGACCATCGAGCAGAAGCGGCCGACGGTGCGCAAACACTCCGACGGCATCGAGGCGGCGAGCCTGCCGACCTATCGCAACCGCTATGCCCAATACCGGCTCGATCCCGACCTGCAGCGTCTGCACGCCGAGGTGCCGGTGTTCGTCACCTGGGACGATCACGAGGTGTCGAACGACTACGGCGGCAGATGGTCCGAGCGTTTCGAGGATCCGGAATTGTTCTTGCTGCGGCGGGCGGCGGCCTATCAGGCGTTCTACGAGCACATGCCTGTGCGGCCGATGCTGTCGCTGCCGAACGGGCCGATCATGCGCGTGTATGACCGCTTCCGGGTCGGCGATCTCGTCGAAGTGTCGATTATCGACGGCCGGCAATACCGCTCGCGGCAGGCCTGCTACGCGCCGCCCTTCAAGGGCGGCATGCATCTGGAAAGCGACGCTAGCTGCCCGGAACGGCGTGACGCGGGCCGCACCATGATGGGCTTCGCGCAGGAGGCTTGGCTTGGGTCCGGGCTCGCGAACACCAAGGCGAAATGGAATCTGATCGCCCAAGATGTGTTGATGGCGCAGTATCATGTCCGCCAAGGAGACGCCTTCGTGGTCTCGACCGACGATTGGGACGGTTATCCGGCCAACCGCACCCGTCTGCTCAAGCACATCCAGGAAACGCAGGTGGCGAACCCGGTGGTGCTGAGCGGCGATATTCATTCGTTTTTTGCCAACGATCTGCGGCTCGACTTCGACGATCCGAGTTCGCCGGTGGTGGCGACCGAATTCGTCGGTACCTCGATCTCGTCCTACGGGCCGCCACACGAACCGATCGCGCGGGCGCTGCCCGACAACCCGCATGTGCATTTCTTCGAGAGCCGGCGGCGCGGTTATGTCAGTATCGATCTCGAGCGCGCGCACATGCAGGTGCAGATGCGCGTGGTATCGGACGCGCACGACCCGAAGGCCGGCATCTCCACGCTGAAGACATTTGCGGTCGAAAGCGGCAAGCCGGGCGTGGTAGCCGCTTAGGTCGTTAGCCCTCCATCCCGCCGGTCTGCCGCAATGCCTCGCCGACCGCCATGGCGGCCGCGACGGCGACATTGAGCGAGCGCAGGCTCTCGCGGATCGGGATTTTCAGCCGCGCGTCGGCGGCCGCATGCACCTCGGCCGGCACGCCCGCCGACTCGCGGCCGAACATGAGAACGTCATCCGGCCGATAGCGATAGTCGAGATAGGATTGGGCGGCAGCTGTCGTAAACAGGACGAGGCGGTAACCGTGTCCGCCACGCCAACCCGCGAAGGCGGACCAGGAGCGGTGGCGCACGATGGTGACGGCATCGAGATAGTCCATGCCGGCGCGGCGGAAGGCGCGGTCTGTAGCGGGGAATCCCGACGGTTCGATGATATGGGCCTCGATGCCGAGACAGGCGCAGAGTCGCAGGATCGTTCCGGCATTCTGCGGAATATCGGGCTGGTAAAGAGCAAGGCGCATGGGATATCGGGTAGGTTAAGGAAGACGGCGCGGTTACACGTTTGCGCGGACGGATTGGCGCTCTTGGGCCAGGGGAAAAAGCGGAACCCGTGGGCTCCCATCCGGATCGGGCCGCCTGCGAGCGCATGGTGTGATGGCACACTTGCGCTCGCCCGGTAAGGGTGCCAATAAAACGCCGCCGGATTGCGTCGCTTCGGATCTCCCCCAGGTCGGATGAGACGGCCTTCTGCCGCGAGATGGACCTGTTTCGGGGGCGGTCCGCGGCGCGGATGAAGACACCGGCAAGACGGATGAGGGTGTGACGGGTGGCCACAATCTCCGCAGCGCAGCCTTTGCGGCGCTATGTCGTATACTTTGGCGCGATTGCGTGCGCGCCGTCCCGGGACGGCTCGCGCGATAGCGCCAGGTCCTTCCCAGGTTCGAGTTGGGCGGTCCGAGTTAGCCAATTCGGAGTGAGCCAATTTTCGAGTTCAGCCCCGTCCCTTCGCGCGGCCGTTGCCGCCAGCATGTAGCCTAAGCCCGCCAACGCATAAGGTTCGATCATGAGCGCAAATTCGATCTACAAGCCGCAAAGCCCCATCATGCAATGGCTGGAGCGGCGGCTGCCGATCGCGGGCCTGGTCTATTCCTCTTTCATCGTCTATCCGACGCCGCGCAACCTGAACTACTGGTGGACGTTCGGCGGCATCCTCACCTTCATGCTCGGCGCGCAGATGGTGACCGGCATCGTGCTCGCGATGCACTACACGCCGCACGTCGATCTTGCGTTCAACTCGATCGAATCGATCATGCGCGACGTGAACTATGGCTGGCTGTTGCGCTACCTGCACTCCAACGGCGCCTCGTTCTTTTTCGTCGCGGTCTATGCCCACATCATTCGCGGCATGTACTACGGCTCCTACAAGGATCCGCGCGAGGTCTTGTGGATTCTCGGCGTCATCCTGTTTCTCTTGATGGTGGTGACCGGCTTCATGGGTTACGTGCTGCCCTGGGGCCAGATGAGCTTCTGGGCCGCCACCGTCATCACCAATCTGTTTTCCGCCATTCCGTGGGTCGGCGATCCGATCGTCACCTGGCTGTGGGGCGGCTTCGCGGTCGGCAACCCGACGCTCAACCGCTTCTATTCGCTGCATTACTTGTTGCCGTTCGTAATCGCTGGCGTCGTGGTCCTGCACGTTTGGGCGCTGCATATGGTCGGACAAAACAACCCGACCGGCGTCGAGCCCAAGGCCGAGAAGGACACAGTCGCGTTCACGCCCTATGCGACCGTCAAGGATGCCTTCTTCATCGGCGTCTTCTGCCTGTTCCTGGCCTGGTTCGTGTTCTACATCCCGAATTATCTCGGCCATTCGGACAACTACATCCCGGCCAATCCCGGCCAGACTCCGACCCATATCGTGCCGGAATGGTACTACCTGCCGTTCTACGCCATCTTGCGCGCGATCCCGAACAAGCTCCTGGGCGTCATCGCGTTGCTCGCCTCGATCGTGCTGCTCGCGTTCCTGCCGTGGCTTGATACCTCGCGCGTGCGCTCGGCGAACTATCGGCCGCTCTACCGGCAGTTCCTGATCGTCTTCTTCCTGGTGGTGATCGGGCTCGGGTATCTGGGTTCGCAGCCGCCTGAAGGCGGCTATGTGATCGCGGCCCGCATCCTCACCGCGTATTATTTTGTCTTCCTCCTCATCATCCTGCCGCTGCTCGGTCTGTTCGAAACGACCAAGCCGCTGCCGAACTCGATCTCGGAAGCTGTGCTGCCAGCCGGCGCCTCGGCGCCGCCGCCCGCTGGCGCGAAAGTTTAGGAGAGCGCCATGAACGCGCATCGCAGTATCGTCATTGCCGCAGCGCTTGCGGCCTCGCTCGCGGCGCCCGCCCTGCAGCCGGCGTTGGCGCAGGAAGCGGAAAACCCGCCCAAGCAGACCTGGTCGTTCCACGGACCGTTCGGCATGTACGATCCCGGGCAGCTTCAGCGCGGCTTCAAGATCTACCGCGAAGTCTGCTCGAGCTGTCACAGCCTCAAGCTATTGGCGTTCCGCAATCTCGCCGATCCGGGCGGCCCGCAATTCTCCGAAGCGCAGGCGGCGGCAATCGCAAGCTCGTTCCAGGTTACCGCTGGCCCGAACGATCAGGGCGAAATGTTCCAGCGGCCCGGCAAGCTCGCCGACTATTTCCCACCGCCGTTTCCGAACGACCAAGCGGCACGCAACGCCAACGGCGGCGCGTTGCCGCCCGACATGTCGGTGCTGGCGAAAGCGCGCGGTTTCGAGGTGGGCTTTCCCTGGTTCATCATCAACGCCTTCACGCAATACCAGGAGCAAGGCCCGGATTATATTCACGGCATTCTCACCGGTTATGAGGAACATCCGCCTGCAGGCGTAACGCTGCCGCCCGGCGCCCAGTACAACAAATACTTCCCCGGCCACGCCATCGGGATGCCGAAGCCGTTGAGTGACGGACAGGTGGAATATACCGACGGCACGCCCGCGACGGCCGATCAATACGCCAAGGACATCGCCGCCTTCCTGATGTGGGCGGCCGAGCCCAAGCTCGACGAGCGCAAGCGGCTCGGCTTCCAGGTGTTCATTTTTCTCATCGTGCTGACCGGCCTTCTGTATTTCAGCAAGAAGAAGGTCTGGCACGACATTCACCATCCTGAAGCAGCCGAAGGGCCGCGGGCCTGACACCGGCCGCGGCGACGCCCACGTCCCGGGTTAACGCTCCCAAGTCGGCCCGGCCGCGTGCCGGTTGCGTCGGTCGCCGTGGTTCGCCACAGTGCGGCCGGCTGCATCCCGCGCGGAAGTTCCGCCGACGAGCTTGGGGCTCACGACCATGACGACCGGCACCTTAGACGTGACCAACGATCTGAAAGCCGCGATCCGCAATATCCCGGATTATCCCAAACCGGGCATCATGTTTCGCGACATCACGACGCTGCTTGGCAACGCGCGCGCATTTCGCCGTGCCGTCGACGAACTCGTCCATCCCTGGGCCGGCGGCAAGATCGACAAGGTGGCGGGCATCGAGGCGCGCGGCTTTATTCTCGGCGGCGCGGTTGCGCATCAAGTCTCGGCCGGCTTCGTGCCGATCCGCAAGAAGGGCAAGCTGCCGCATCTGACCGTCTCGATCGCCTATTCGCTGGAATATGGCGTTGACGAAATGGAGATGCACGCCGACGCGGTGACGAAGGGCGAGCGCGTCATTCTCGTCGACGACCTCATCGCCACCGGCGGCACGGCGGAAGCGGCCGTCAAGCTGTTGCAGCAGATCGGGGCCGAAGTCGTCGCCGCCTGTTTCGTCATCGATCTGCCCGATCTCGGCGGGGCGAAAAAAATCGAGGCGCTCGGCGTGCCGGTGCGCACGCTAGTCAGCTTCGACGGGCATTGAAGACGCGCGTCTCGCGGCCACGCGTCCCGTCCCGGATCGCGCGCGTTCAGAGCTGCGCTTTCCTGCCCGGAAATTTCTCCTCGCAGAATTCGAGCGTTCGGCCGCGCAGCCACGCCCGTCGCTCGATATGGGCGCCGATCCGCTGGCGCATGCGGCGGAACGTGTCGCCGTCGTCCGCCGCACAGGCGAAGGAGGCGTAGGCGTTGGCGTTCCAGGCGCTGTGAGGATAACGCGCCATGAGATCGTCGAAGCCTTCTTTCATATGCGGCCAGTCGACGCGCGACGTCTTGAAAATAACCACCTCCTGATTGTTGCCGGCGGCGGACCAATAGATCCGCGCATAAAGCGACGCGCCGTCGGTTTCGGCCGTCGCTTTTTCCGCAAAGCGCGCCAAAGACTCGATCTGCGCCCAGGAGCCGCCCCATTTCGGCGAGGAAAAGCCGGTCATCCAGAAGTAATACCAGTAGTAGAAGCGGTTTTTTTGAACGAGTCTGCGAAACAGGTCCTCCGTTTTCTGCTGCGAGAGTTGGAGGCCCGGCGCGAGCGACAGATAGATGGAGCCCCACAGCGGATTGTCCGAGGCGTAGGATTCGCTCGCGCGCAACGCCTCCTCCGCCTTGCGCGAACGGTCGGCAAACATCTCCCACGCCTTGTCGTCGACGGTGTTGGAGTAGCCGTCGCCGCGCGCGTTCCAGGCGTAGGCGCGCCAGTAGTAGGCCTCGGCGACGGCCGCGCCGACGGAGCGCGGAGACTTCGCCTTCCAGCGCTCGATTCTTTCGAGTTCCCGGGGCCAGTGCTCTTCGAACAAGCTCGCCAAGGCCTGGAGATACAGGTCGAGCTTCCATTTGCCGTCGGCGGTGCGCTCGGAATTTTTCGCCCAAGTCGCGAGAATTCTGTCCACCTGCTCGAACTTGTCTTCGAGCAGAAGCTTCATGAGCTCGGCGCCGAGCGCGGCCTCGCGGGAGCCGCCCCACCAGAGGGGATGGCCCTCGGCGTCATATTCGGAATATTCCGACGGCCGGCCGCTGCGCAGCGACGCGGAGTAGGCTTCCCTGAAGTTCCGCCACTCCTGTTCGGTTTCCTCGGTGCGCGGCGCGGGAAATTGCGCCGTCGCGATCAAAAGCGCGCCAGCGCTTTTCGCGCCGAACGACGGAGTCGTGTCGCCGGCCTGAGGCGCCCAAGGCGAGAAGGTCTTCACGGCGGCGACGGCGAGGATCGAGGCCAAGGCTAGAATCCGGTAAATCGGCTTGAAGAAAAGGCTCTTCATCTTAGCAATCCCCCAGTTCGCCGGCGAAACCCGCCTGGGCCAAAAGGCTTTGAAACACCAAGCGCAGTCGAGGCGCGCCAACAATCACAACCTCCTCACGTTAAACGGCGGACGGGTTGCGCACAAGCGTCTGTTTTACCAGCGATTGCGCCTGTCTCGTTGCGCCGCGGCGCCGGACGACGCAGGCGCGGGAAACCGCCGCAGCGCGGCAGGCCCGGCGCATTTCGTCGCCCTGCGGACGCGTTAAGAAAAAGCTAAGAAAAGAAGAGGAGTCTCCGGAGCGATGCGGGAGGCTCTCGGATATTGCCGCGCTCGCGTCCGATCGCTAAAGTCGCGAATCGAGAATCTCAGAGACGTTCGGGATGACGCCGCGACGCACGCATTTGTTCGCCGCCGGTTTGGCGGTCGCCTCGATCGCCGCCGGAATCCTTGTCCTGCGCCTCATGCCGCCGCGGCAGCAGCCCGCCGTCTCAGCGCGCGCCCCCGTGTTGCGGACGCTCCCGCCCGAGGAGTCGCCAGCGCCGCCGCACAGCGCCTTCCTGCAGGCGCTGCGCCGCCACGCCGCGCCGAGGCCGCAGGAGGCGCCGCCTGCTCGCCAAGCCGCCGAAGCCCCTCCGCCCGCGGTTCCGGGCGCCGCCGTGTCGCTCGCCTTCCCCGAGCCGCCGCCGCCGCCGCCGCCGCGGCCGCAAAATCTTTTGGCCGTCGCCTTGGCCGCCGCGCCGCCGCCGCCGATTCGCCCGCGCGATCTCGCGGCTCTGCTGGCCGCGCCCGAGCCGACGCCGCCCGCAGAGCCGGTCGCCCCGCCGCCCGCGCCGCAGCCGCCCACGCCGCCGCCGGCGGCCAAGCCCGCCGAGGCGGTGCTGCGGCCCGCGCCCGAGGACGCCTTCACGAAGCCGCAGGCCCCGGCCCGCTTCAACATGGGCGATCCGGTCTATGTCCGCATCTTCAAGCAGGAGGGGCAGCTGGAGCTTTGGCTCAAGCGCAACGGGCGCTTCTCGCTCTATCGCACCTATCCGATCTGCAAATGGTCCGGTCATCTCGGGCCGAAGCTGCGCGAGGCCGATTATCAATCGCCGGAAGGATTCTACAGCGTCTCGGCGAAACAGTTGAACCCGAATTCCAATTACCACCGGGCCTTCAACGTCGGCTATCCGAACGCCTTCGACCGGCAGAACGGCCGCACCGGCGGCCTGGTGATGGTGCACGGCGCCTGCAAATCGGTCGGCTGTTTCGCCATGACGGACAAGCTGATCGAGGAGATTTACGGCTTCGTCGCCGCGGCCATCGCCGGCGGCCAGCGCGAAGTGCCGGTGCATATCTTCCCGTTCCGCATGACGGAGGCGGCGATCGCCCGCGAAACCGGGACGGCGCCCGCCGGCATCATGGCCTTTATCGGCGGAGGCGGCGGCGCCTTCAGCGAATATGCGAGCTTCTGGCGCAATCTGAAGGAAGGCTACGATATTTTCGAGCGGACCGGCGAGCCGCCGCAAGCCTATGCCTGCGGCGATCACTACGCCTTCGGTCCGAGCGGCGCGTGCCGTCGCATCGCCGGCTGGTGAGCCGCCCGATCATGCGTCTGCGCGCCGATTGACGCGCAGAGCGTCTCTCGCTGGAAGTCCCTTGCTCAATGCGTCTGTTCGGCCTTGCCGAAGAAGAAGCGCAAAACCTGCGCATTGCCGCAATCTTCGACCGGCACGTGCCAGAACTTCGATTCGATATGCGGGAAACGCTCCATCGGCAGGTGGATTTCCATCAGCGGCGCGTGGTGGAGAAAGCCGCCGAGCATCGCGCGTTCGAGCAGTCTCAGCAGTTCGTCCTCATCGTCGGGAACTTGGGTGACCGTCAGTATCGTCCTGCTTGCAAGCGCAAGACCCTCGTCAAATACGTGGTCCAACTCCCCGGGCGCCATGTCGATCTCCACTGCGGGTTACGCGCGTCCTCAAAGCTTCGTCGATTCCTGATGTTGAGACAATAGACATTTAAGGCGACGCTACTTTTGGACAAGCGTAGGTTAATGTAATTCCCTTTGAGACATTGGTATGACGTTTCGCGCGCGGAGTCGTGGCGCGGGAACATCTGCGACGCCAAGCCCGCACATAATAAAAACAATATCTTCAAATATCAGCGGCGCGGTTTTTCGCCCCAGCGGTTTTCGAACACCAGATCGCCGAGCGGCAGGCGCGTCGCCCAGCGTTTCACCTCCAGCTCCGGCCGCACATAGGCGCGATCGACATAGCCGACGCAGAGATAGGCGACGACGGCGACATTCTCCGGCGTCCCGAGAATCTCCTTCAGCTCGGCCTCCCGCATGATGCTGACCCAGCCGACCCCGACCCCCTCGGCGCGGGCTGCGAGCCAGAGATTTTGCACCGCGCAGGCGGTGCTCAGAATGTCGGTGTCCGGCTGTTGCGTGCGCCCGAGACCGGTCGCGCCCATGCGCGTGCGGTCGCAGGTGACGCAGATATTGAGCGGCGCCTTCAAAATCCCTTCGAGTTTCAGGCTCTGATAGAGGCTACGCCGCTCCGGCGCGATGGCTTCGATTTCCGCCCGCGCGCCTTCCGCGAAGGCTTCGGCCACCTGCGCCTTCACCGCCCTGTCGCGGATCAGAATGAAATTCCACGGCTGCATGAAGCCGACCGAGGGCGCGTGATGGGCGGCGTCGAGAATGCGCAGCAACACGTCGTCGGGCACGGGCGCGTCGAGAAATTCATTGCGCACGTCGCGGCGCGTGTAGATGGCGCGATAGACCGCGGCGCGCTCCTCCTCGCTGAAGGGGGCGGCGGGCGCGAGTTCGGCGTCGCTCATGCGCCCTCCAACGCCTCTGCGAGACGGCCCCATTCCGCTTCGCTGGCCGGAAGCCCGAACCGCAGTCCTTGCGGCCGCTCGGCGAAAGACCGGGTGAGCACGCCCCGCCGCGCGAGACGCTCGAACCAGGCGCCGGCGTTTTCGCGCGAGGCCAAGCGGAACAAAGCCGTCCCGCCAATAATCTCGAAGCCGGCGGCGCTGAGCAGCGCGTCGAGCCTTGCCGCATCCTGTTGCAGCTCCACGGCGCGGGCGGCGCGCCAGGCGACGTCGGCGAGCGCTGTCGCGCCGAGCGCCAGCGCCGGGCCGGAAACGCTCCAGGGGCCGAGCGCCGCGCGCAGCGGGGCGGCGAGATCGCGCCCGCAAAGGGCGAAGCCGAGCCGCACGCCGGGCAGCCCATAGGCCTTGCCGAAGGAGCGCAGCACGATCAGGCCGCGCGCCGGCGCATGGGGAAGGACGCTCGCCTGCGGCGCAAAATCCGCGAAAGCTTCGTCGACGACCAGCAGCCCGCCGCGCCCCGCCATATCGCCGGCGAGCGCCGCAAGCTGCCGCGGCGGTGCGAGCCGCCCATCGGGATTGTTGGGATTGACGACGACCGCCGCATCGGCGGCCGCCAGCGCGTCGAGGCTGTCGGCGGTAAAGACCTGCGCGCCGGCCGCGCGCCAGGCGGCCGCATGTTCGGCGTATGTAAAGCCGAGCACGCCGACGCGCCGCGCCGGAAAGAGCCGCGGCAGCAATTGAATGAACGCCTGCGTGCCGGCGCCGGCGATTGTTTCGAGATGCGCCGGCGCCCGATAGGCTCGCGCCGCGGCGGCCTCGGCGGCGGCGAAGCCGCCTTCGTCGGGGAGCCGTGTCCAGACGCTCGACGGCAGTTCCGGCAAAGGATAGGGGCGCGGGCTGACGCCTGTCGAGAGATCGACCCAGGGAAGCGGCGCCTGCGGAAAGGCCCGGCGCGCCGCGTCCAGCCGGCCGCCGTGCAGGATCGGCGCTTCCGGCGCGGGCGTCTCCAGCAGCAGGGCGCGGGTCATCGCGCCATTCCCAGCAGCCGGTCGAGATCGACATGGCGGGCGAGATGATCGGCGAGCCGATCGAGCGTCTCCTCCACCTGCGCCTCATAATTTAGACGCGAGGGGTCCGCCCCGAGCCCGCGCAGAAAGGCGGCGCGGAATGCGTCATGCGCGAAGAGCCCATGCACATAGGCGCCGGCGACGCGCCCGTCCGGCGAGACCGCGCCCTCGCTGCGCCCGTCGGCGAAGCGCAGCAGCGGCCGCGCGCAATCGGGGCCGAAAGTTTCGCCGACATGCATCTCATAGCCGCGGAAGGCCGCGCCCTCGGCGACGCTCACGCCTTCCGCCAGGGTCAGCTTTTTCTGCGTCCCGAGCACCGTCGCGACGTCGAGCAGGCCGAGCCCCGGCGATTCGCCCGGCGGCCCTTCGAGCCCGTTCGGATCGGCGACGCTCTGCCCCAACATCTGATAGCCCCCACATATGCCGAACACCCGCCCGCCGCGCCGGATATGCGCCGCAAGGTCGATGTCCCAGCCCTGTTTGCGGAATTCGGCGAGATCGGCGATCGTCGCCTTGGAGCCCGGCAGAATGACGAGCCGCGCCTCGGCCGGCAAGGGCGCGCCCGGCGGAATGCGCATGAGCGCCACACCCGGCTCGGCTTCGAGCGGGTCGAGATCGTCGAAATTGGCGATGTGCGGCAAGAGGGGAACCGCAATCGTGACGCCCTCCCCGGCCATCTCGCGCCGCGCCCGCAGGCCGAAGGCGTCCTCGGCCGGAAGCCGCGCCGCCTCTTCGAAATAAGGCACGAGGCCGAGCGCCGCCCAGCCCGCGCGCTCCGCGATAAAGCGCATTCCCTCGTCGAAGAGCGAGGGATCGCCACGAAATTTATTGACGATGAAGCCGGTGATCAGCGCCGCGTCTTGCGGGTCGAGCACGACCTTGCAGCCGACGAGCTGGGCGATGACGCCGCCGCGGTCAATGTCGCCGACGAGCACGACCGGCGCGCCCACCGCCCGCGCAAAGCCCATATTGGCGATGTCATTGGCGCGCAGATTGACTTCCGCCGCGCTCCCAGCCCCTTCGACCAGCACCAGATCGGCGTCGGCGGCGAGGCGGCGGTAGCTTTCGAGCACGCGCGGCATGAGGCGCGGCTTCCAGTCCTGATATTCGCGCGCCTCGGCCTGTCCGGCGATCTTGCCGCAGACGACGATCTGCGCCCCGGCCGCCCCCTGCGGTTTGAGAAGCACCGGGTTCATGTCGACGCAGGGCGGGCGCCGCGCCGCCCGCGCCTGCAGCGCCTGGGCGCGGCCGATCTCGCCGCCGTCCATCGTCACCGCGGCGTTGTTCGACATGTTCTGCGGTTTGAAGGGCGCAACGCGCAGACCGCGGTTGGCGAAGGCGCGCGCGAGCCCCGCGACGACGAGCGACTTGCCGACATCAGAGCCCGTGCCCTGGATCATCAGCACGCGGCTCACGGCGCGAGACCCTCGGTGAGAAAGGCGAGCGCCGCGTCGATATTTTCGAGGCAGGCGACGTCGCCGGCGGCGGGCGGCGCGACGATCACCACCTCGAGCCCCAAAGCGCGGGCCGCCTCGATCTTTGCGTAAGTGAGCGGGCCGCCGCTGTTCTTCGTCACGAGAACGTCGATCCGCTGCGCGCGCATCAGCGCCATTTCCTCTTCCGCCGCGAAGGGTCCACGGGCGAGGATCACCTCGCAGCGCGGCGGCAAATGCTGCGGCTCCGGCGAGTCTATGCTGCGCACAAGATAAAAATGCTGCGGCGCAGCAAGGAAGGCGCCGACGCCCAGCCGCCCGATGGTGAGGAACACGCGGCGCGGCGATTCGCCCAGCGCCCGAACCGCCGCATCAGTGTCGGCGACCTCGGTCCAGCGGTCGCCGGGCCGCGGCGTCCACGGCGCGCGATGCAGGCGGGCGAGCGGCGCGCCGGCGATGCCGCAGGCCTCCCGCGCATTGGCGGAAATGCGGGCGGCGAAGGGATGCGTCGCGTCGATCACCCGGTCGATGCGCTCCCGGATCAGATAGTCGGCAAGGCCTGCGGCGCCGCCAAAACCGCCGATGCGGGTCGGCAGCGGCTGCGCCAAGGGCGCGCTGGTGCGGCCGGCGAGCGACAGCACCGCATCGAGCCGCGGCTCGCCGGCGACGCGCGCAGCAAGAGCGCGCGCTTCGCTCGCGCCGCCGAGCAACAGCACCCGCCGTCTTCCCTGCGCCGTCTCCATCGCTCTCCCAACCCCCGCGCGCGCCTTTTCCAGATGCGGGGCGTCGCGGTCGCCCGTTCTATACAGGCTTCGCGGCGATTTGCGAAACAGAGGCGGCCGCCGCCGGCGCAGCTATTCGGCGGCGAGCTTCACGGCGGATGGGATCTTGCGGAACTCATCGAGGAGCCGCGCCTGTTCCGGCTCGACCGCCGCGACATGGCGCGCCTTCACATGGCCAAAGCCGCGGATTTTTTCCGGGATGCGGGCGAGCGCGACGGCGATCGCGTGATTGTCCGGGGAAAGTTTCGCGAGCAGCTCGTCGATGAGCGCCTCGTATTCCGCAAGGAGCTTGCGCTCCAGCACGCGATCCGGATTGCCGCGAAACACATCGAGCCAGGTGCCGCGCACCCGGCGAATGCGCGCGAGCCAGCGGAAGACGGTGAAGAACCACGGCCCGAAGGTCATCTTGCGCGAGCCGCCGATGTCGTTCTTGCGTTGCAGGATCGGCGGCGCGAGATGCAGTTCGAGCTTCAAATCGCCCTCAAAGGTCGCCGCGAGCTGCCGCTGGAAGGCGCCGTCGGTGTAGAGCCGCGCGACTTCATATTCGTCCTTCGCCGCCATCAGCTTGAAGAGATAGCGCGCCACCGCCTCGGTCAGCTCCTCGCAGCCGGGCATGACTGCGCCTTCCGCCTTGGCGATCCTTTCGACGCGGGCGCGATAGCGGGCGGCGTAAGCCTCGTCCTGATAATCGGTGAGGAAGGCGGCGCGGCGGTCGATGATCTCCGCGAGCGTCTTCGACTTCTCGCGGGTCGCGTCGCGCGGGCGCAAGGAGGCGGCGACAGCGGCGACGCTGTCGAAATCGTGGGCCGCCCGTCTGCCCCACATAAAGGCCTCGTGATTCATCGGCACCGCTTCGCCGTTCAGCTCGATCGCGCGCAGGATCGCCTTGTCGGAGAGCGGCAGATAGCCCTTCTGCCAGGCGTAGCCGAGCAGGAACATATTGGCGCCGATCGAATCGCCAAGGAGCGCCAGCGCCAAGGCGGTCACGTCCATGAAGACGATTCTGTCGCCGCTCGCGCGGCGGATCGCCTGCTGGATTTCGGCCGAGGGCAGCACGAAATCGGGGTTGCGCTCGATGTCGCCCGGGAAAACCTCGGCGCTGTTGACGACGACCGCGGTGCGGCTCGGCTCGATCGCCGCGAGCACCTGTCGGCCGCCGGCGACGACGAGATCGCAGCCGAGCAGCAGATCGGCCTCGCCGGCGGCGATGCGGATGGCATGCACCTCTTCCGGCGCGCGGCCGATCTTCACATGGCAATAGACCGCGCCGCCCTTTTGCGCGAGGCCGGCCATGTCGATGACGCCGACGCCCTTGTCCTCAAGATGCGCGGCCATGCCGAGAATGGCGGAAACCGTGACGACGCCGGTGCCGCCGAGCCCGGCGACCAGAATGCCGTAAGGCGTCTCGCCGATCTGCGGCACGCTTGGCGCGGGCAGCGCCGGCTGGCCGGCGGCGTCCTCCTTCGTCGGCAGTTGCGCCTTCTTCATCCGCGCGCCATGCACGGTCACGAAGCTCGGGCAAAAACCTTCGAGGCAGGAGAAATCCTTGTTGCAGGCCGATTGGTCGATGCGGCGCTTGCGGCCGAATTCGGTTTCGAGCGGCTGCACGGCGACGCAATTCGACGCCGCGCCGCAATCGCCGCAGCCTTCGCAGACCAGCTCGTTGATGAGGATGCGCGCGTCCGGGTCCGGATATTGGCCGCGCTTGCGCAGGCGGCGCTTTTCGGTGGCGCAGGTCTGGTCATAGATGAGGACCGTCACCCCTTCCGTCTGCGACAGCTCCCGCTGCACCTCGTTGATGACGTTGCGGTGGTAGATCGTCAGCCCCGGCGGCCAGGCGATGGTCGCGGGATATTTATGCGGCTCGTCGGTGACGAGGGCGATTCTCTTCACCCCCTCGGCGGCGACCTGATGGGCGATCGCCTCGACCGAGAGATCGCCCTCATGCTTCTGGCCGCCGGTCATGGCGACGATGCCGTTGTAGAGGATCTTGAAGGTGATGTTGGTCTTTGCGGCGACGGCGAAGCGGATCGCCAGCGAGCCGGAATGATTATAGGTGCCGTCGCCGAGGTTTTGGAACATGTGGCGGCGCTTGGAGAAAGGCGCCTCGCCGATCCAATTGGCGCCCTCGCCGCCCATATGGGTGTAGCCCTCGGTCGAGCGGCCCATCCATTGCGCCATGTAATGACAGCCGATACCGGTATAGGCGCGCGCGCCCTCCGGCACATGGGTGGAGGTGCTGTGCGGGCAGCCGGCGCAAAAATGCGGGACGCGCGCGGTCACTTCCGTCATCGACGCGCGCCGCGCCTGCAAATGCTGGAGCCGCCGCACCCGCGCGGAAAGATCCTCGGACGGGTGGTAATTCAGCAACCGCCGGCCGATCGCGATGGCGACGTCATTGGCGTCGAGCGCGCCTTTCGCCGGGAAGAGCCAATGGCCGGCTTCGTCCTTCTTGCCGATGCAGACCGGCTGATGCGGGGCGCCGTAAAGCGTCTCGCGCAACTGCGCCTCGATCAGCGAGCGCTTTTCCTCGACGACGATGACGAGATCGAGCCCGCGCGCGAATTCCCGTAGGCCCACAGGCTCCAGCGGCCAGGGACAGGCGACCTTATAGACCCGCAGGCCGAGATCATTGGCGCGCGCCTCGTCTATGCCGAGGTCGTCCATCGCCTGGCGCACGTCGAGATAGGATTTGCCCACCGTGATGACGCCGATCTTGGCGTGGGGGCCGCCGGATGTGATGATCCGGTTGAGCCGGTTGGCGCGGATGAAGGCGAGGACGGCGTCGCGCTTTTCTTCGAGCAGGCGGGCTTCCTGCGCCAGCACGGGATCGCCCGGCCTGATGTTGAGCCCGCCCGGCGGCAGCAGAAAATCCGTCGGCATAATGGGCCGCACCCGGCCGAAGGAGCCGTCGACGCTCGCCGTCGATTCCACCGTGTCCTTCAGGCATTTGAGCCCGACCCAGACTCCGGCGAAGCGCGACAGCGCGAAACCATAGAGCCCATAATCGAGAATCTCCTGCACGCCGGCCGGCGACAGGATCGGCATCATCACATCGACGAAGTGAAAATCGGACTGGTGGGCGGTCGTCGATGATTCGGCGGTGTGGTCGTCGCCCATGAGCGCCAGCACGCCGCCATAGCGCGAGGTTCCGGCGAGATTGACGTGGCGCAGCACGTCGCCGCTGCGATCGACGCCGGGTCCCTTGCCGTACCATAGCGAGAAGACGCCGTCATATTTCCCCTCGCCGCGCATCTCGGCTTGCTGCGCGCCCCAGATGGCGGTGGCCGCGAGATCCTCGTTGAGGCCCGGCATGAAGAGGATGTCATTGGCCGTAAACAGCGCGCGGGCGCGGTTCATCTGCGCGTCCATGCCGCCGAGCGGCGAGCCGCGATAGCCGGTGATGTAGCCCGCCGTCCGCAGGCCGGCGCGGCGGTCGATCTCTTTTTGCATCAGCATCAGGCGGGCGACCGCCTGCGTGCCCGACATGAGGACGCGGGTCTTGCCGAGGTCGAATTTGTCGGCGAGCGTCACCTCGTCCAAGGCGGAGCCGGTGGTCGAGCAGCCGGCCAGAAGATCCGCCATTCCTGATGTCTCCTGCGCTCGGGCGCGGACGCGCTTCGCGAAAGGGCGAGGCGGTTGCGCGACGCTTCTCGCGCCGATCGAGAGGGATTGGCCGCCCGACCGACACAGGGGCGCCGAACCGGCGCCGCCGACGAACAAACTCTAAAGCGACTGGGGCGCGGCGTCATTACCGGCGCCCCGGCCTGCGAAGGAGACGCGACGCGCTTCGCGAGACCCGGCGCGACGCTGATGCGCCGCTTGTCGACCTTACGCCTTGGCGCCAAAGCTTTCAAGGATCCACAAAACATCATACACAAGCTCGAGAATCGGCTCGCCAAGATTCCGCCGTCATCGACAGATATGCGGTCACGTTCCATGAGACTGAGGCTCGTTCCCGCCCTCCTTGCGTTCGCGCTCGTGCTGCAATCCAGCGTCGCGCGCGCCCATCCGCATGTCTGGGTCGCCGTGCGCAGCGAGGTCGTCTTCGCGCCGGACGGCAAGATCGCCGGCGTCCGCCATGCCTGGGAATTCGACGAAATGTATTCCGCCTTCGCGGTGCAGGGCCTCGGCAAGGACGGCAAGCCGCCGACCCGCGAGGAGCTTGCGCCGCTCGCGAAGACCAATGTCGAATCGCTCGCCGAGTTCGAGTTTTTCACCTACGCCAAGCAAAACAACGCCAAGCTGAAATTCAAGGAGCCGACCGAGGTCGCGCTCGAGGCGGATGAGAAGAAAATCGTCACGCTGCGCTTCTTCCTGCCGCTCGAAACGCCGGTTTCCGCGCAAAAACCCTTCTCCTTCCAGGTCTATGACCCGACCTATTTCGTCTCCTTCGGCTTCGAGAAGGTCGAGCCCGTAAAGCTCGCCAAGGCCCCGGCCGGCTGTTCGCTGAGCCTCGTCGAGCCCAAGCCCCTCGT
Source organism: Beijerinckiaceae bacterium (assembly GCA_033853615.1). Lineage (GTDB taxonomy): Bacteria > Pseudomonadota > Alphaproteobacteria > Rhizobiales > Beijerinckiaceae > Methylosinus. Next base: position 22,686 of record JAWOLK010000134.1, read on the forward strand.
CGCCGCCGATTCGCAAAAGCTCTCGGAGGCCTTCTTCCAGAACATGTCGCCCGGCGCCGATTTCGGCGTGAAGCTCGCGACCCGCGCGATCGTGGCCTGCCCGTGAGCCGCAGGGCGGCCTTCTTCGCCGCCGCCCTGGCCTGCGGGGCGGCGCTGCTCCTCCTGTGCGACCCGGCTTTCGCCGAGGCGGGGCGTCATCCTTTCGCGGTCGCCGGCGGCGAGACGGCAAGCGCCGGCGGCGGCTTCGCGGGCCTCGTGCTCGCCTGGCAGAATAAATTCCACCAGCAATTGCAGATGGCGGCGCGCGCGCTGAAGAGCGATCAGAACGCCTTCTGGACGCTGGCCGCGGCGAGCTTCGCCTATGGCGTCTTCCACGCCGCCGGTCCGGGCCACGGCAAGGCGGTGCTCGCCTCTTATATGATCGCCAATGAAACGGCGCTGAAACGCGGCCTGCTGCTGGCGGCGCTCGCCGCCGCGCTGCAAGGGGCGGCGGCCATCGCGCTGGTCGCGGTCGCGGCGCTCGCGCTCAACGCCACCGCGCAGCAGATGACGGCGGCCGCCGGCCTCGTCGAGACGGCGAGCTATGCGGCGATCGCCCTGCTCGGCGCGCGGCTTGCCTATGACAAGGGGCGCGGCTTCCTGGAAAGCTGGCGCGCGCCGGCGATCGGCGAGGCCGTCGGCCGCTTCGCCTGCGTGGCGACGGACGACCCCGACCATATCCACGGCCCCTCCTGCGGCCATCTCCACGCGCCGGACCCGACGACGCTGGACGGCGCCGGTTTCTCCTGGGCGGGGGCGCTCTCCGCCGTCGTCGCGGCCGGGCTGCGGCCCTGCTCGGGCGCGATTCTCATTCTCGTGTTCACCCTGTCGCAGGGGTTGTTCGCGGCCGGCGCCGCGGCCGTCGCGCTGATGTCGGCCGGAACGGCGATCACGACCGGCGCCATCGCGGCGCTGGCGGTCCTCGCCAAAGACGCGGCGCAGCGCCTCTCGCGCCGCAGCAGCAAGCGCGCGCTGCTGCTCGGGCGCGGCGCCGAACTCGCCGCAGCCTTGTTTGTGCTGGGCTTTGGTCTCGCTTTGCTCGCCGGCGTGACGGCGCGCGGCGGCGCCTGAGCCTCCCGCTCTACCGCGCCGCAGCACGGATCGTCGCCGCAAATTTACGTCTCGTCGGCGCTTTGGCGCTATTCTAACGCGCGCCCAATTCGTAAACCGGAGCGGGAGAAACACGGCGCGAGCGAGGCGAAACCATGACCAGCGCGGACCAAGGCTACGATCCTTACGCACAACGCCCCTGGCTCACATCCTATCCGCCGGGCGTGCCGGCCGAAATCGACGAAGCGAGCTATTCGACGCTCACCGCCATGTTCCGCGAGACGGTCGCCGCCTATCCGGACCGCGTCGCGCTGGAGAGTTTCGGCGTGAAGGCGACCTACGCAGAGCTTTCGGCGGCCGCCGAGGCGGTCGCCGGCTGGCTGCAAGCGCAGCGGCTCGAAAAGGGCGAGCGCGTCGCCATCATGTCGCCGAATGTGATGGCCTATCCGGCGATCCTGTTCGGCGTGCTGCTCGCCGGCGGCGTCGTGGTCAACGTCAATCCGCTCTATACGCCGACCGAGCTGGAGCATCAGATCAACGACTCCGGCGCCCGGATTTTGTTCGTGCTGGAGAATTTCGCCGCAACGGTCGAGGCCGCCTGGCCGCGCATGACGCTCGATTGCGCGGTGATCATCACGCCGGGCGACCTCCTCGGCTTGAAGGGCGTCGCCGTCAATGTCGTCTCGCGCTGGGTGAAGCGGGCCGTCAAACCCTTCCGCCTGCCGGGCTCCGTCGCTTTCGCGCGCGTGCTGCGCGAGGGGGCGCGGCATAAGCTGGAGCCGGTGGAAATCCACCGCGACGACATCGCCTTTCTGCAATATACCGGCGGCACCACCGGCGTCGCCAAGGGCGCCGTGCTGCTGCACCGCAATGTCGCCGCCAACGCCGCGCAATCGAACGCCTGGCTCGGACACGTGCGCACGCCGATCATGGTCACGGCGCTGCCGCTCTATCACATCTTCGGCCTCACCGCCTGCCTCATCTCCTGCGTGAAGAAGGGCGGCTGCTGCCTGCTCATCGCCAATCCGCGCGACATTGCCGGCTTCGTGAAGACGCTGCAAACATCGCGCTTCAACATGATCTCCGGCGTCAACACGCTCTACGCCGCGCTCGCCGATCATCCGGGCATGGCCAAGGTGGATTTCTCGCAGCTCGATTTGTGCATCTCCGGCGGCATGGCGACGCAGGACGCGGTCGCGGCGAAATGGAAGAAGATTACCGGGCGGCCGATCGTCGAGGGCTACGGCCTCTCCGAAACCTCGCCGGTCGTCACCTGCAACCGCCCGGATCTCGAAGAGTTTTCGGGCACGATCGGCTTTCCGGTGCCCTCGACCGACATCTCGATCCGCTCGACCGAGGGCGAGATCGTCCCGCTCGGCGAGCGCGGCGAATTATGCGTCCGCGGTCCGCAGGTGATGGCGGGCTATTGGATGCGGCCGGACGAGACGGCGAAGGTGATGACGCCCGACGGCTTCTTCCGCAGCGGCGACGTCGCGGTCATGCTGCCCGACGGCGAGATCAAAATCGTCGATCGGTTGAAGGAGATGATCCTCGTCTCGGGTTTCAACGTCTATCCGAACGAGGTCGAGAATGTGCTGGCGCAGCATCCGCTGGTGAAGGAGGTCGCCGTGGTCGGCGTGCCGGACCGCCATTCCGGCGAGGCGCCGATGGCCTTCATCGTCGCGCGCGAGAGCGGGCTGACCCGCGAGGAGCTGCACGACTTCGCGCGGCGCAGCCTCACGAGCTACAAGGTCCCGCGCTATTTCGAGTTCCGCGGCAGCCTGCCGAAGAGCAATGTCGGCAAGATCCTGCGCCGCGTGCTGCGCGACGAAGTCCTCGCCCGCGACCAGACGGTCGCCGACGAGGGCCGAGGTATGAGCGTAAAGAGTGAACAGCAGCGGGCGTGACGGATCGCGCGCCTTGAGGCGGGATTGTCACGAGTGGCGCGCCTGAAGGCGCGCGGTCCAAGAACGCGCCCGGAGCGCGCGCCTTCAGGCGCGCTCGCTAATTCGCAGAAAACTCCGTCGCCGCCGCATCGATCGCGTCATAGAGCAAATCCAGCTCATGCCCTTCGATGCAATAGGGCGGCAGAATATAGATCGTCGGGCCGAGCGGGCGCAGCAGCAGGCCGCGGTCGTTGAAGTAACGCATCAGCTCCAGGCCGATATTGGCGAGATAACCGTTTTCCGGCGCGCGCAGATCGAGCGCCGTCACCGTGCCCATGCGGCGCACATTCTCGAACCGCGGATCATGCGCGAAACGCGCAATGCGCTCGGCCTGCATCGCGCTCAAATTTTGCACGCGGGCCATCGGTCCGCCGCTGTCCCACACGTCGAGATTGGCGAGCGCCGCGGCGCAGGCGATCGGGTTGGCCGTATAAGAGCTTGAATGGAAAAAGGCGCGGGCGCGGTCTTGCGCATAATGCGCCTCGAAAATCTCGGAGCGGCACATAGTGACGGCGATCGGCAGCGCGCCGCCGGTGAGGCCCTTCGCATAACAGGCGATGTCGGGAACGATATTCGCTTGTTCGCAGGCAAAGAGCGACCCGGTGCGGCCAAAGCCGGTCATCACTTCGTCGGCGATGAACAGCACGCCGTAGCGCGCGCAGATGCGCTTCATCTCGGCGAGCGTCTGCGGGGAATACATCAGCATGCCGCCGGCGCCGAGCAGCAGCGGCTCGACGAGGAAACAGGCGGGCTTGTCGCGGCAGGCGGCTTCCAGCGCGTCGAAGGTCTCCTGCTCGCGCCCCGCTTCGGGGAAAGGAACGCGCGCCACGTCAAACAGCAGCGGCTCATAGGGCGCGTTGAAGGCCGAGCGCGCGCCGGCCGACATGGTTCCAATCGTGTCGCCGTGATAGCCGTGCTCCAGCGCGACGACGCGCGTGCGTTTCTCGCCGCGATTGCGCCAGAAGCCGAGCGCCATTTTGATCGCCACTTCGACGCAGGTCGAGCCGCTGTCGGAATAGAACACATAATCGAGCCCCGGCGGCGTCATCGCGACGAGCCGCCGCGCCAGCGCCTCCGCCGGCTCATGCGTGTAGCCGGCGAAAATGATCTGATCGAGCTTTTCGGTCTGCTCGCGAATCGCCTGCATCACCTGCGGCTGGCAATGGCCATGCGTGACGACCCACCAGGAGGAGATGGCGTCGAGAATGCGCCGCCCGTCTTCGGCCTCCAGCCAGCAGCCTTGCGCGCGGACGATTTTCACGGCGCCGGGTTGCAGGGCGTGTTGCGTGAAGGGGCGCCAGACCGGCGAGTCGGTGACGAGAGTCATTGCGGCTTCTTTCAACGAAAATCGGCGAGCGAAAAAGCGGCCGCGAAGGCGTCCCGCAGCGTCTCGCGCGTGAGCGCAGGAAGGTGCGGCAGGCGCCCCAGCGCAGGCACGTCGCCCATGCGCGCAATCGTCTGCTGCGTCACGGAATATTCGTCGCCGCAGAAAGCGACGCCGTGGATTGGAATGTCGCGCCGCTTCAGCGCCTCGATCGACAAGAGGCTGTGATTGATCGTGCCGAGCGTGGTGCGCGCGACGAGAATGACCGGAATGCGCCAGCGCGCCAGCACGTCGACCGTCAGAACATCGTCGGTCAACGGGACCATGAGGCCGCCGGCAAGCTCGATGACGAGCGGCGACATATCGGGCGGCGCAAGGCGGGCGGGGTCGATTGCGACGCCGTCGAGCCGCGCCGACTGATGCGGCGACAAGGGCGCGGTGAGCCGATAGGCTTCCGGCAAGAGGCGCTCGGGCGGCAAGCCCGAAAGGCGCGCGACGCAACCTGTATCGGTTTCCTCCTCGAGGCCCGATTGCACAGGCTTCCAGTAATAGGCGCCGAGCGCGCCGGCGAGGGCGGCGGAAAAAATCGTCTTGCCGACGCCGGTGTCGGTTCCGGCGATTACGAAGCGCGTCATGCGGGAAGCGTCTCCAATTCTTGCGCAAGATGCGCGACCATCGTCGCGATCTCGTCCTCGCTCGCGTGCAAGGTCAGCGCGATGCGCAGCCGCGCGGTCCCCTCCGGCACCGTCGGCGGGCGGATTGCGCGAATGTCATAGCCATGCGCCTGCATGCGCGCCGCAAGCGCGACGGCGCGGCCGTCCGGCCCGACGATAATGGGGAGGATTTGCGTGCCCGAGGGCTCGCGCCCGCAGAGACGGCGCAGCTCCGCGCCGGCGCGGGCGACGCGCGCGGCGAGCGCGGCGCGGCGATCATCGGCGGCCTCGACGATATGCAATGCGGCGCGCACGCAGGCGGTGAGGAGCGGCGACGGGGCCGTGGCGAAAATAAACGGCCGGCAGCGGTTGACGAGAAAATCCCGCAGCGCGCGCGGCATGCAGGCGAGCGCGCCGAAGACGCCGAGCGCCTTGCCGCAGGTGTGCAGCGTGATGACATTCTCGCGCCCCTCCAGCCGATGCGCGAGGCCGCGCCCGCCCTCCCCATAGACGCCGGTGGCGTGGGCCTCGTCGATCAGCAGGAAAGCCTCGTGGCGCGCCGCGACCGCCGCGAGATCGTCGAGCGGCGCCGAGACGCCGTCCATGCTGTAGAGGCTTTCGACGACGATCCAGGGCCGGCCCGTTCCGCCCGCCGCCCGCCATGTGCGGATCTCGTCTTCAAAGGCGCCGGCGTCATTGTGCCGGGCCATGACGCGCGGCGCCCGCGACAGGCGCATGCCGTCGTGCGAACTGGCGTGGATCAGCGCGTCGTGGATGATGAGGTCGTCCTTCTGCGGCAGCGTGCCGAGCAGCGCCTCATTGGCGGTAAAGCCCGCGCCGAAAAACAGCGCCGCTTCTGCGCCGAAGAAGCGCGCCGCCTCTTCTTCGAGCGCCTCATGCTCTTCGTGATTGCCGCGCAACAGGCGCGAGCCGCCGGCGCCGATCGGCACGCCGCGGAGCAGCGCCGCGATCGCGGCCGAGCGGTACACATCGGATTCGGCGAGCGCGAGATAATCATTGGAGGTGAAATCGAGGCCGGCGCGCGGCGCGAGGCTGCGCAGCCGGTCGCGCGCGCGCAGGGCTTCGAGATCGGCGAGATAAGCTTCGAGCATGGGCGCGAGACCAAACAGCGTGCGCGACGGTCCGCCGCGCGGAATCGATTAGCACCGGCGCGCGCCCTGCGTCGAGTCCGCTTGAAAATGCGCTCCTCTTGTCCGATCTTAAGCGCAGATGTGGGACAGACGCCGATGATGCCGCGCCCAGGCGAGACGCCGCCAAGTTCCCTGCCCTGGCCGCCGATTCTCGTCGCGCTGACGGTCGCGGCGGGCCGCCTGCTCGACTTTCTCGCGCCAGCGCAATTGCCGGAAGGCTCGGCCCCCGTCGGCGCCGTGCTCGCCGTCGCCGCGCTGGCGAGCGATCTGTGGTGCGCCCGGACCCTGTGGCGGAAGAAGACCACCGTGATGCCGCACCGCATCGTGGCGCAGCTCGTGACCGACGGCCCCTACCGCTATTCCCGCAACCCCATCTATGTTTCGCATGTGGCGCTCACCATCGCCATCGGCCTGATGTTGCGCTCTTTCTGGACTTTGGCGCTCACGCCGCTGCTCGTCCTCGGCCTCGTCAAACTCGCGATCGAGCCGGAGGAGCGCCACCTCGCCAGCAAATTCGGCGAAGACTTTCGCGCCTATGCGGCGCGGGTCCGCCGCTGGCTCTGACCGCGAGGACCACGCATGACTCTAGAGGCAAGGGCGGAAGCCCCCCACACAAAAGACCGCCTGAGCTTTGGCGTGCAGGGCATGACCTGCGCCTCCTGCGTCGCCCATGTCGAGAAGGCGCTGAAAAACACGCAAGGGGTCGCGTCCGCCTCGGTCAATCTCGCCACCGAGCGCGCGGAAGTGACGCTCGCGCCGGGCGCAAGAGCGGAAACCCTGGCCCATGCGGTGAGCGAGGCCGGCTATGAACCGGTGATCGAGACGGTGGAGATCGGCGTCGGCGGCATGACCTGCGCCTCCTGCGTCGCCCATGTCGAAAAGGCGCTTGCGGCCGTCCCCGGCGTGCTGGAGGCGCATGTCAATCTCGCGACCGAGCGCGCCAGCGTGAAGGCGCTCGCCGGTCCCGAGCTGATGGGCCGGCTGCGGCGCGCGATCGCTGTGGCGGGCTACGAGCCGCGGGCGTTGCAAACCGGCGCCGCCGCCGCCGACCGCGAGCGCGCCGCCCGCGAGGCGGAACAAAAGGCCCTCGTGACCCGACTCGTCGTCGCGGCGGTCTTCACGCTGCCGGTCTTCGTGCTGGAAATGGGCGGCCACACGATCCCCGGCTTAGGCGATTGGGTGATGGCCAACATCGGCCATGGCCTCGTGCAGAAAATCTCCTTCGTTTTTGCGACGATCGTGCTCGGCGGCCCCGGCCTCGTCTTTTTCCAGAAGGGCGTCCCGGCGCTGCTGCGCGGCCAGCCCGACATGAACGCGCTGGTCGCGACCGGCACGCTCGCCGCCTATCTCTATTCGGTCGTCGCCACCTTCGCCCCAAACTGGCTGCCGGCGGGGGCGGTGAATGTCTATTACGAGGCGGCCTGCGTCATCGTCACGCTGATCCTGTTCGGGCGCTGGATGGAGGCGCGCGCCAAGGGGCGCACCTCCGAGGCGATACGGGCGCTCGCCAGGCTGCAACCCAGAACCGCGCGGGTCGAGCGCGACGGCGAGACGGTCGAAATCGACATTGATGAGGTGCGCGTCGGCGATGTCGTGCAGGTGCGGCCCGGCGAGAAAGTCCCGACCGATGGCGTCGTGATCCGCGGCGCCTCGCATGTCGATGAATCGATGATCAGCGGCGAGCCTGTCCCCGTCGCGAAGACGGAAGGCTCGGCCGTAACGGGCGCGACCGTCAACACGACCGGCGCCTTCGCCTTCCGCGCGACGCGCGTCGGCGCCGATACTATGCTCGCCGGCATCATCCGCATGGTCGAGCAGGCGCAGGGCGCGAAGCTTCCCATTCAGCAGATGGTCGACAAGGTGACGGCCGTTTTCGTGCCGGCGGTCTTCGCCGTCGCGGCGGTCACTTTCATCGTCTGGATGCTCATAGGGCCGGAGCCGCGCCTCACTTACGCGCTGGTCAACGCCGTCGCGGTGCTGATCATCGCCTGCCCCTGCGCCATGGGGCTTGCGACGCCGGCGGCGATCATGACCGGGACGGGACGGGCGGCGGAGCTTGGGGTTTTGTTCCGCAAGGGCGAGGCATTGCAGACGCTCCGCGACGTGACGCTGATCGCCTTCGACAAAACCGGCACGCTTACCTTCGGCAAGCCGCAGCTCACCGATCTCTTCCCTGCGCCGGGGATCGGCGCGGATGAGGTTCTGCGCCTTGCGGCGAGCGTCGAGGCGCAGTCGGAACACCCGATCGCCGCGGCCATCGCGGCGGCCGCGAAACAGAAGGAGCTGGACGTCCCGCCCTGCGGCGACTTCGCCTCCATGCCCGGCATGGGCGCGAGCGGCGTCGTCGACGGCCGCAAAGTCGCCGTCGGCGCGGAACGTTATATGGTTTCGCTCGGGCTCGATACGGGCGCCTTCGCCCAAAGGGCGGCCGAACTTTCCGCGCAAGGCAAGACGCCGCTTTACGCGGCCATGGACGGCAGGCTCGCCGCCATCCTTTGCGTCGCCGACGAGGTGAAGCCGACGAGCGCCGCAGCCATTGGCGCGCTGCACGGCATCGGCGTCAAGACGGCGATGATCACCGGCGACGACGCCCGCACGGCGCAAGCCATCGCCGCCCGCGTCGGCATAGACGAGGTCGTGGCGGGCGTCCTGCCCGATGGCAAGGTGGCGACGCTGAAACGGCTGCGCGAGAATCGCCGGATCGCTTTCGTCGGCGACGGGGTGAACGACGCGCCGGCGCTCGCCGCCGCCGACGCCGGCATCGCCATCGGCGCCGGGGCGGATGTCGCGATCGAGGCGGCCGATGTCGTGCTGATGTCCGGCGATCTCGCGAAAGTGCCGGCGGCGCTGGCGCTGTCGCGCGCGACGATGCGGAACATCGCCCAAAATCTGTTCTGGGCCTTCGCCTATAATGTCGTGCTGGTGCCGGTCGCGGCCGGCGCGCTCTATCCGGTGAACGGGACGCTGCTGTCGCCGATGCTGGGCGCCGGCGCGATGGCGCTCTCCAGCGTCTTCGTGCTCACCAATGCGCTGCGGCTGCGCCGTTTCGAGCCGCCGCCGCTCGTCGATCCGACGCATGCGCCGCAGCCGGCGCCCGAGGCGCAAGCTGGACAGGAGGCCGCCCCGGCGGCGATAAAGAGCGAGGGAGAAGAGACCATGAGCGCAACGACATTCGACGTGAAGGAAATGAGCTGCGGCATGTGCGTGAAGCACGTGACCCAGGCGGTGCAAAAGGCGCAGCCGGGCGCCGAGGTGAAGGTCGATCTGGCGAGCGGCAAGGTGGAAGTGTCGCCCGCGCCGCAAGATCCTGCGGCGCTCGCCAAGGTCATCACCGACGCGGGCTATCCCGCGCAGGTCGCGGCTTGAACGGAGCGCGCGCCGTGAGACGTCATTGCGAGGCGCGCAGCGCCGAAGCAATCCAGGGGTCGCCCCACGGCTCTGGATCGCTTCGCTGCGCTCGCGATGACGTAGCGTTTGGGCCAACAATGGAGAAAAATCGATGACGCGCTCGCTCGCCGGAAAAACGCTGTTCATCACCGGCGCGAGCCGCGGCATCGGCCTCGCCATCGGCCTGCGCGCCGCGCGCGACGGGGCCAATGTCGCGATCGCCGCAAAGAGCGTGACCGAGCACCCGAAACTGCCGGGCACCATCTTCACCGCCGCGAAAGAGATCGAGGCGGCGGGCGGCCACGCGCTGGCGCTCGCCTGCGACATCCGCTTCGACGAGCAAGTGGCCGAGGCGATGGATCGGACTGCGGCGATCTTCGGCGGGATCGACATATTGGTGAACAACGCCAGCGCCATCGATCTGCGCGGCATAGAAACGCTCGAGATGAAGCGTTTCGACCTGATGCATCAGATCAACGCGCGCGGGACTTATCTGTGCAGCAAGCTGGCGCTGCCCTTCCTGAAAAAGGCTTCGAACCCGCATATTCTGACATTGTCGCCGCCGCTCGACATGAACCCCAGATGGTTCGCGCCCAACCTCGCCTATACGATGGCGAAATATGGCATGAGCCTCGTGACGCTTGGCCTCGCGCGCGATCTCGCCCGCGATGGCGTCGCGGCCAATTCTTTATGGCCGGAGACGGCGATCGCCACGGCGGCGGTCGGCAATCTGCTCGGCGGCGAGGCGGTGCTGCGTCATGCGCGCAAGCCGGAGATCGTCGCCGACGCGGCGCACGCCATTCTCACCCGCCCGGCGCGGGACTGCAGCGGCAATTTCTTCGTCGACGTGAATGTGTTGAAGGAAGAGGGCGTGACGGATTTTGCGCCTTATGCCGTCGATCCGAGTTGCGAGGCGGTGCTGGACTTCTTCCTCGACGCGCCGATCACGCCCGGCGTGCGCAAGGCGGATTTTCACAAATAGCGCCCGGACCGCGAGCCTTCAGGCTCGCTCCTTCTCTCCCAGGCGCGCCGGGAGGCGCGCGGTCCATTTGCTCACGCCAGCGCGGACGCGCCGATATAGATCGTGTAAATCCCCACCAGCGACACGATCGCGCTCGACAGATAGGGCGCGCGCGCCGCCAGCGCCTCCAGCCCCTTCCAGCGCGTCGAGACATGGCGCACGCCGAGCGCCGCCGCGACGCCGACGAGCACCATCGTCAAAGCGAGGCCGATGCTGAAGCACAGCACCAGCGCCGCGCCGAGGCCGATCTTTCCGACTTGCAGGCAGAGCAGCAGCACCGTGATCGAGGCCGGACACGGGATCAGCCCGCCGGTCAGGCCGAAGAGCACGATCTGCCCTGTCGTCACCCGGCGGTTGGCGAAGCGGCGGTTGATGTCCTCGGCATGTTCGCGCTCATGCGCGTCGGCGCAGGCTTCCGGATCGATCAACATCAAATCCCGTTCGAAATCCGTCTCGCGCCGGCGCTCCTGCGTTGGCGCCGCATGGGCGGGCTCGTGCCGGTGATGGCCGAAGTTGCGGTGGTGATGCCCCTGATGGCCGTGGTGATGATGACCGCGCGCGTCGTCGTCGCGCTCGTCGTCGTGATGGTGCGGGTGATGCGCATGGGCGTGGATATGTTCATGAGTCGCGCGGGCGCTCCACACCATCCACAAGGCGACGCCGATGATCAGCGCGCCCGAAGCGATCTGCAGATAGGGCTCGCTCGCCTCGCCGCTCCATTGCGCGCCCAAAGAGAGCCCCGCCATGGCGACGATCCAAACGAGCGCCGTATGCGAAACCGTCGCCGCGAGACCGAGCAGCGCCGCCTGCGCAACCGTGCCGCGGATCGCTATGATGAAGGCGGCCATCATCGTCTTGGAGTGGCCGGGCTCCAGTCCGTGCAGCGCGCCGAGAAGAACGGCGCTCGGCGCAAAGATCCAGGCGTTGGCGGCGCCGGCGTTGAATGCTTCCGTTAAACTGGCCATCGCCCGTCTCTGTCGCTGGTTTGTGTTTGGCTCTGTTTTTGCGCGGCTAATGGCGCCTTTGCGCCGGGGCCAAACCGGGCGGGCTATTTGTGAAACAGGAACGCTCCGCGCGCAACATCTTTGCGACCGCGCGCGGAGTCCCTTGACCATGACGCCGCCTCGCGTCCATCCTTAAAAGGGGCCGGGGGTGGAGCGGAGCGGCATGTGAGCAAGAAAACCCTCCCGCATGGCGGCGTTCTGCGGATCGTCGTTTCCAACGACAGTCGGGAGCCGCCGGAACCAGTCAAAAACAGGCGGCTCGCGCTCGATCCTGAAGCCTCGCTCGACGACGCGATGGCCGACGTTCTTTCCGCCTGCATCGAGCATTTCACCGCCAACTGGCCAGCCTTGAGGGAAACGAGCGCGCCCGAGAGCATCCACCAGATGCGCGTCGCGCTGCGCCGGTTGCGCGCGGCGGTCGGCGTGTTTCGTCGCGCGGCCCGTTGCGATGTGCTGGAAACCGCGTCGCAGCGCGCCAAAACCATCGCCGCGACGCTCGGCGAGGCGCGCGACTGGGACGTCTTTCGCGAGGGGCTCGACGCGCTCAGCGCGCCGCTCGCCGAAGAGCCGAGCTACGCCGCCTTGCGCGACGCCGCCGAGGCGCGCCGCCGCCGGGGCCATCAGGCCGCCTACCGGATGATCGACGATCCGGCGACGACGCGCTTCGCCGCCGATCTCGGCGCCGCATTGACGCAGCGGCCCTGGCGCGGCGACGACGCGCTGGAAAAACCGGGCTCCGCCCGCAAATTCGCCGCCAAGGCGCTCGACCGGCTGCACCGCCGGGCGAAGCGGGCTTGCGAGAATCTCGCGGGGCTCAGCGTCGAAGAACGCCACGAGGCGCGCATTGCGCTGAAAAAGCTCCGCTACGCCGCCGAATTCTTCGAAAGCCTGTTCGAGGCGCGGGGCGCGGCCAAAAGCTACATCAAAGCCGTCACGGCCGCGCAGGACGGGCTCGGCGCGGAAAACGACATGGCGGTCGCGACGCGCCTCGTCCATGAGATCGAGCGCGGCGAGAACGGGGCCGAAACCGCCCATGCCGCCGGCTTCGTGCAGGGCTGGCGCGCCCATGCGCGCGAAGAGGCGGGGCGCCGCCTCGGCAAGGTCGAGAAGACGGTTTTGGCGCTGGAGCCGTTCTGGCGGTGACGCCGCGCGGCTGTGGCGGATGCGCCACAGCCGCAGACTTTCCCGCGCCATGATGCGAAAATGATATTCAAGCCGCCGCCGGCGGCTTATTCGTTTTTGGAAGTAGATTTTTTTCGAAGAAAAGCTCATGCCGAGCGTATTCAGGCGCCTGATTGTAACTGTTATAACCCTTGTCGTCCTTATTACGACAGGAGCGACCAGTCACGCGCGTCTCGACTTGCCGGGCGCATCGGCGCGGAACGCCGCTCACTGCGCCTTTTCCGGCGACACGCATCCCGAACACTCACGCCATGCAGGCGATTGTTCTTTCTGCCAGCTCCACTGCGGCTTCGCCGCGCTCCCCGCGCCCGCCCCATCGACCCATTGCGCGCCGGCGCCGATCGCCGCCGAACGGATCGCCGTCGCCGCGGCCCCGAAACGGCGGCCGACGCTCGCGCAAGCCGAGCTGCCCCGGGCGCCGCCCGCTCCCTGCTGACGCCTGCGGGCGACGCCCGCGCATCGCAACAGCAAAAGCAGGAACGCTCATGTCCCGGCATATTCTCAAGCGCGCTGCGCTGCTTGCATTGGCGCTCGCGGCCGAGTCCGCCGCGGCCCAACAGGCCCTTCCAACGATCAACGTCGGCGGCCAGAAACCCCGCCCCTCCCGCGCGACGACGGGGCCGGCGCCGCCGCGACCTGCGGCCGCGCCAACCACCGTCTCGGCCCCGGCGGAAAAGCCGCTGACCCAGCCGACCGCGCCCGACACGGCCTCCAGCGTGCGCAGCTTCACCAATGCGCAGATCAACGCCATTCCGGTGGCGCAGCCCGGCGAGGCGCTGGAAGTCACGCCCGGCCTCATCGTCGCGCAGCACAGCGGCCAGGGCAAAGCCAACCAGTATTTTTTGCGCGGCTTTGCGCTCGATCACGGCAACGACCTCGCGCTGTGGCTCGACGGCATGCCGCTCAACATGCCCTCGCATGTGCATGGCCAGGGCTACGCCGACGCCAATATGCTGATCCCCGAGCTGCTCGGCTCGATGGACGTGCGCAAGGGCCCCTATTTCGCCGATGAGGGCGCCTTCGGCTCGGCCGGCTCCATCCGCATGCAATATTTGGACAGGCTGAGCGAGGGGCTGCTGTCCGTCTCGGGCGGAGGTTTCGGCTGGGTGCGCTCGCTCGCGGCGCGATCCTATGCGGTCGCCGGCGGCGATCTGCTGGCGGCGCTGGAGCTTGGGACCTATAACGGCCCCTGGGTGCGGCCCGACGAAGCCCGCCGCATCAACAGCATCATGCGCTGGAGCCGGGGCACGCAGGACGACGGCGTCTCGATCACCGCCATGGCCTATTCCAACCATTGGTTTGCGACCGATCAGATCCCGGCCCATGCGGTGGAGCAAGGCTTGCTGTCGCGCTGGGGCACGGAAGACCCGACCGACGGCGGCAACACGGCGCGTTACAGCCTCTCGGCGCGCTGGAGCCGGCGGGACGCGGACTCGGCCTCGCGCGTGGAAGGCTATATCGTCCGCAACGCCCTCAATCTTTATGACAATTTCACCTACTTCCTCGAGAACCCGCAGCTCGGCGACCAGATCCATCAATTCGACCGCCGCTCCGTTTACGGCCTGAACGCCAAACACGCCTGGTTCTATGCGATCGCCGGCTTTCCGACGGAAACGCGCGTCGGCCTCCAGGCCCGCTACGATGAAATCCGCAACGGCTTCGGCGACGCCTTCCAGCGGCAGATTTATGATTCCATCCGCGACGACTACATCAAGGAGGGCAGCGTCGGGCTCTGGACCGACACGACGACGCGCTGGCGGCCCTGGTTCCGCACGACGATCGGCGGGCGGCTCGACTATTGGAACGCCGCCGTCAACACCGTGCAGAATCCGTTCTTCGCGCCGATCAACCGGGACACCGGCCTGCCGGCGTTGGCGGGATGGTTCAATTCGGGCTCGAGCGCGCAGACGATGTTCAGCCCCAAGGCGGGGCTGGTGGTCGGGCCGTTCAATGACACGGAATATTTTCTCAACTTCGGCGAAGGCCTGCAAAGCAGCGACGCGCGCGGAACCGTCGCCTTTCTCAACCCCGCCGACGCGACGCCGTTCAACGATACCGGGATGATCCGGCCCGTGCCTTTGCTGGTGAAGACGCGCGGCGCCGAGACAGGCGTGCGTTCCAAAGCGTTCATCGACGGGCTCGATCAGACGCTGTCGCTGTGGTGGCAGGATTTCGACTCGGAAAATCTCTTCGAGGGCGACACCGGCACGACGGTCTTCGGCCGCCCGAGCCGACGCTTCGGCTTCGAGCTGACGAATAAATATTCGCCCACCTCCTGGGCGCATTTCGAGGGCGACGTGTCGGCGACCCATGCGCGCTTTCGCGGCTCCGATGCGGTGCAGCAGGCGGTCTTCCGGCAAATCCTCGCGACGGGTTTCGACGATCCGCTGTTCCCGCTCAATGTGCGCGGCAATGCGCCGGGCAATTATCTCATCAATGCGCCGACCGTCGTCGCCACCGCAACGGTGGAGATCGGCGAAAAGACCGGGTGGTTCGGGGCGCTGAAATACCGCTATTTCGGGCCGCGGCCGCTGACCGAGGACGGACAGATCCAGTCGATCGGCGCCGGCACGCTGAATGCGCGGCTCGGCTATCGTTTCGACAACGGCTGGAAGTTTCAGCTCGACGCCTTCAACATCACCAATAATCGCGGCGACGCCGTCTCCTACGGCTACGGCTCCTTCGCGCGCTCGGATTTTCTGTTCTTCCCGCGCTATCCGGGCGGCAGCGTCGGCATCATGGACCGGCACTTCAAGCCGGTCGATCCGCCCTCGGTGCGCGTGACCTTCAGCGGCCCGCTCGCGGTCTTCGACGGCGCCGTAACCAAGCCCTTCGCGTTTTGAGCGTT